>NZ_FPHO01000003.1:2151421-2507729 GCF_900117455.1 Hyphomicrobium sp. CS1GBMeth3 | reverse complement strand
CCCGCTTCGAGTTCCGCTGGAAGGATCAGTTCAACCTGTCGCTCGACCCCGACACGGCCCAGAGCTTCCACGACGAGACGCTGCCCAAGGAGGCGCACAAGGTGGCGCACTTCTGCTCCATGTGCGGACCGAAGTTCTGCTCCATGGAGATCACGCGCGAGGTTCGCGACTATGCCGCGCGCCTGAACGAGCAGCAGCAGGGAATGGATGAAATGAGTGAGAAGTTTCGGGAAATTGGAGAGCAGGTCTACATTCGAAGTGAGGCCTAACAGGACTAGTCAAGGCCGGGCGGCAGCACCCCATGGATATCGGCCAACCCGTATGGACTTGACGGGAGACAGCGTTGCCAAGTCGATCAACGTAATATCGTTGGAAACACCGTTGGTGGTGACAAGAAACTTGTCTTCGCGCGTAAGCTCGAGATGCCAAACGCGGATGCCGACGAGAAGGTACTTCTCGACGACGCCGGACTGAGCATTCACTACGGCGACGCGATTGGCCATCCCCAGTGCGACGAATGCCTTTTTCCCATCCTTCGTCAGCCGAATCCCGACCGGCGTGATGAGGTCTTTAGTGATGCCCCCAACCTGGAATGTTATGGTCCTCTCGATCGAGCGAGTTACCACGTCAATGACAGAGACGGAACCAGCGATCTCGGATGAGACCCAGAGCTTCTTGCCGTCGGCGGAAAACTCTGCATGGCGTGGACGTGCGCCGACGAGAACGTTGTCAAACACCTCGAGTTTGGCTGCATCGATGAAGTGCACCATGTTGCTCGTCTCTGACGTGACCACCACCGTTTTCCCGTCCGGCGACACGGCAATGCCCTCGGGCTCGACGCCCACGTCCACGCGCCCAACAACTTCCCGCGTCTTCACGTCGACGGCTGTCACCGCAGCGCTGTCCTCGTTGGCCGTGTAGAGGCGCAGGCCATCGCTCGCGAGAGCCAGCTGCTCCGGGTCATCGATATTATCGAAATCGCGCACATGCTCGTAAGTGTGCGCGTCGAACTCCTGGATGGCATTGCTGTCACTCGCACAAAGGTAGAGCTTCGTCCCATCTGGCGATATTTTCAGGCCGCGGGGCCGCTTCCCCACGCGCATGGTGTGCACGACCTCCATTTTCCTGATATCGATCACGGAGATGGTGTTGTCCTTCTCGTTGCTCACAAAAATCTCGTGAGCGCCGACCACAGAAGGCGCACAGATCGAGAGCACGACGGCAACAAGTCTCAGTCGGATCCACATGCTCCATTCCAATCAGGCGTTGAAGGGGGAAGGAAACATGATCTCTTTATTTCGACCCAAATGCTCAATTCGCAGGCAGCGTGGCGTGCAAGCGCTGGATAGCGCTTGCACGTTCTCTTGAGCCGATCGCAGTTGAGCGCAATCAGTTGCTCGCCGGCTGCGCCGCCTCCAAGGCCTGCTTTCTTATGAAATTCTGCAACGCCTTCAGATCGTCGTCAGAAAGGCTTCTAAACCTCGGCATCCCGTTGGGTGCGAGAGCTCCCTCCTGAACGATCGCCTTGAACTGCTCCGTGTGCACAACTGCCTCGGAGGCGCGAAGATCCGGTGTATAGCCGCCTGAGACCGCGCCGGCGCCATGGCACCAAGCGCAGGACGCCTTGTAGACGTGTTGCCCCCGATCGGCCAACTTGTCGTCCGGCGTGAAGCCATCGGGCGTCAGAACCTTCGCGAAGGTGGGCTCGCCGACCTCTGGCATGGGCTTGCCCGCGCCAACCGCAAAAGTCAAAAGCTGTCGAAGCTGTGCGCGGTAGCCCCAGCCATATTGAGCCATGGAACTTCCGCCGCCATAGGCGACGGCGGCACCGCCAAAGCCCACAAGCAGAGAGACATACTGGGTTCCGTCAACGGCGTAGGTAATCGGTGGAGCACTGATGCCGCTCCCCACGTTGACTGACCACAGCTCCTTGCCATCACGCGCGTCGTAAGCCGCGAACTTGCCGTCGATCCGACCTTGGAACACGAGGTTTCCGGCGGTGGTCATCGTTCCCGCATTCCAGTAGTTGGGTTGCGGCACCTCCCACACCTTTTTCTGCTTCACCGGATCCCACGCCATCAAAAAGCTGGTTCCCGCATCCTTCGGAATGTCGCTGCCGAGGCCAACATCGACGCCAACATCGATCTGGAACGACGGCTTTTTCCAAGAATTGAAATCGATTTTCGTGTCATCCCAGTGGGTCGGCAATTCCATCTGCGGGATGTACACGAGCCCCGTGTTTGGATTGTAGGACATGGCGTGCCACGAATGAGCGCCGAACACGCTCGGCCAGATCGTGATCGGCTTGTCCTCATAACGCGCGCCCGGGGCCTCAATTGGACGGCCGGTCTTCATGTCGATGCCAGTTGCCCAGGTCACTTTCGCAAATGGCTCCGCCGAGAGGAGCTTGCCGTCCTTCCGATCGATGACGTAGAAGAATCCGTTCTTGGGTGCATGCATCAGCACCTTCTTCCTACCCTCACCTTCCTTTAGCTCCAGGTCCGCGAGAACGATGTCCATCGTCGAGGTGTAGTCCCAGGTCTCCCCCGGCGTTGTCTGATAGTGCCACTTGTACTTTCCGGTTGTAGCATCGAGAGCGACGACCGAGCAGAGGAAGAGGTTGTCGCCGCCTTGCGGGCTGCGGATTTTCTGATTCCAGGGACCGCCGTTGCCGGTTCCGATCAGTATTTGATCGAACTCTGCGTCATAGGTGAAGGCGTTCCAGGTTTGGCCACCGCCGCCGATTTTCCACCACTCGCCGGTCCACGTCGTGGCCGCCATTGCTTGCGCTTCGTCCTCGAAGCCGTCGGCGGGGTTTCCGGGAACGACATAGAATCTCCACGCCTGCTCTCCTGTCTCGACGTGATACGCAGTGATGAACCCGCGCCCGCCACCTTGCTCGGAACCACCGTTGCCGACGATGACCAAATCTCGAAACGCCTTGGGAGCACCGCTGATATGAAGTGGCAGCTTCGGATCGAACGTCTGCGTGGTCCAAATGGGCGCCCCCGTCTTCGCGTCCAGCGCTATGAGGCGCCCATCAGCCGTCGCGATGATCACCTTACCCTTATAAAATGTTAGACCGCGGCTCCAACCCCACATCATGCGGGCGCGATCTCCGGCATGCTTCAGCGTCTCAGGGTTATATTCCCAGATCAGCTTTCCTGTTCTTGCGTCGACCGCGCGCGCGACGCTGTAGCTCCCCGTGAAATACATTACTCCATCAACCACGAGCGGCGTCCCCACGAGCGCGCGGTCTTCCGGCAAAGGCCGCGACCAGGCCAGACCAAGCTTTCCCACGTTGTCGACGTTGATCTGGTCGAGCGGGCTAAACCTCTGCTCGCTATGGTCCCGTCCATAAGCCAGCCAGTTGTCCTTCTGACCGCGGTCGCCCAACGCAGCATCATCGACAACCGTTTCCGCCGCGGCATCGCTCCAATATCCGGAAATAGTGCCGGCCAGGGCCAGCACCATTGCCGAGCCGGCGAGACACTTCAATCTGTCCACGTTCATCCTCGTTGCCTCCCCCTGTGTATATTCAGTTGTGTGGCGTTTCCTTTTATTTCCTTTACGCGGGAGGTGTCTCACGCGCGCGCGGCGACGCCTGCGATCCTTTGGGTGAGCACGGCGCGTGCGGTAGCAGACGTCGAAAGCCTCATTCCATTTTCTCCAGCGTTCGGGCCCACTTCATTGAGCAGCCCATTCCTTTTGTAGTCATCAATGCGCAAGCGTCATGCCAAGTCGAATCCACCCGGCACTTCCTTCAAAAACTTGCGAAAGCGCCACCCCTATACAGAGACAAATGTCACCTCATTGATCCAGGTGTCGTAGGACGTGTCGTGGCGCGCCTGCGCACGGCGTCGCACTCTCGGCGTGATACGATTCCCGCGGCGCCGTGATCTCTCGGCACGATGAAGGAGAAAGTCGATGCCGTGCGCATGCGACGATTGTCGCAACGGCGAGACATTCACGCAGTCGCTCATTTCAAAAGTTTGATTTTTCTCCCACCTTATCAGCGCCATAGGGCGGAGCCTCGTCCTGGCACGAAGGCTGCGTACATTAATTCGCGACGGCGACGGGCCGCAGGCGCGATCGCAATACGCAAGAAAATTGGGGAGGAGACACTTGCTTCCAACACGCGATCAAAAGGTATGGATGTACGAGACCATGCTCGTCAGCCGATACTTCGAAGAGACCATTGAAGCGATCTATCTCGAGGGAAAGAAACCCATTTTCAACATGGCCAAGGGGCCTATTCCGGGAGAGATGCATCTTTCCAATGGACAGGAGCCGTGTGCTGTTGGCGTCTGCGCGCATCTGGCGTCGTCCGACGTCGTCACCTCAACGCATCGCCCCCACCATGTCGCCATCGCCAAAGGCGTCGATCTCAGACGGATGGCGGCGGAGATCTTCGGCAAGAAGACCGGACTGAGCGGCGGCCGCGGCGGCCACATGCACATTTTCGATCCCGACGTGAATTTCAGTTGCTCCGGCATCATCGCCCAGGGCATGGGACCTGCGGTCGGCGCCGCGCTGTCTCGTAAGCTGCAGGGAAAGGAAGGCGTTGCAGTTTCCTATATCGGCGAAGGCGCCGCCAATCAGGGAGCCTTCCACGAGGCGCTCAATCTGGCCGCCTTATGGAAGCTGCCCGTGATCTTTGTCGTTGAGGATAACGCGTGGGGTATCTCCGTCGCGAAGGCAACATCGACGGCGGTGCCGAACAATGCCATGCGGGCGCAGGCTTACGGCATGCCCGGCTATCTGGTTCCGGGAAACGATCCGATCGCGATTTTCTCGGCGGCCGGCGAGGCCATCGCTCGCGCGCGCAACGGCGGCGGACCGAGCCTGCTCGACATCGAGACCGATCGGCTTGCGGGGCATTTCATGGGTGATGCCGAGGCCTATCGTCCGAAAGGCGAGCTCGACACCTTGAGAGCCAGGGATCCGATCCCAGCGCTTGCGCGGCGTCTCAAGACCGAGGACGCCCTTTCGGAGGCCGACAACAGTGCAATCCTCGCGCATGCCCGAAGCAGGGTGGACGACGCGATCAAGTTTGCACGCGAGAGCGATTACCCGGCGCCAGAGGAAGCGCTAGAGAAAGTCTTCGCCTGACGCGCGTACCCGCTGATTCAGAAACGACGTAGCCCAAAAATTACAGGAGAAACGCCCATGTCATCCGTAGCTGCCGCTGCTGTCAACGAGCGCCGGCTGACGATCGCGCGCGCTATGGCTGAATCGATTGCTCAGGAGATGCGGATCGATCCGCGGGTCTTTGTCATGGGCGAGGACGTTGGTCCGCTCGGCGGCGTCTTCGGCAATACGCGCGGATTGTTCGAGGAGTTTGGTGCCGAGCGCGTCCGCGATACCCCGATCTCGGAAACGGCCTTCATGGGCGCCGCCGTGGGTGCCGCATCCGACGGCATGCGCCCCATCGTCGAGTTGATGTTCGTCGACTTCTTCGGCGTCTGCTTCGACGCAATTTACAACTCGATGGCCAAGAATACCTACTTCTCGGGCGGCACAGTCAAGGTTCCCGTGGTGCTCATGACCTCGACGGGCGGCGGCTACTCCGATGCCGGGCAGCACTCCCAATGCCTCTACGCCACGTTCGCGCATCTGCCGGGAATGAAGGTCGTCGCTCCGAGCAACGCGTACGATGCCAAAGGGCTCATGACCACGGCGATCCGCGACGACAACCCCGTGATTTTCATGTACCACAAGGGTCTGCAAGGAATGGGTTGGCTCGGCACGGAACCCGCCGCCACGGTGAACGTGCCGGAGGAGAGCTACACGATCCCGTTCGGAACGGCGGCGATCGTGCGCGAGGGAAAAGACGTCACCATCGTCGGCGTAGCGATGGGCGTCCATAACGCGCTCAAGGCCGCGGATAGGCTGTCGACCCAAGGCGTCAGCGCAGAGGTCGTGGATCTACGGACTCTCGTTCCTCTTGATCGTGACACTGTGTTCGCTTCGGTCGCGAAAACCGGGAAGCTGATCGTCGTCGACGAGGACTATCGCAGTTACGGCCTAACAGGCGAGATCATCGCCAGCATCGTCGAGCGCGACATCACAATTCTCAATGCCGCGCCTCAGCGCGTGGCCTACCCGGATATTCCCATTCCGTTCACTCGGACGATGGAGCAGTTCGCTCTGCCGAATCCCGAGAAGATCATCGAAGCCTATGAAAAAATGAAAGGACGTCGCGGATGGCGGTGGATGTAAAGATCCCAACTGATCTTTGGGAGGAGGATGCAGAGGCAGCCATCACCAACTGGCTCGTCTCCGACGGAGCAAACGTGTCGGAGGGGCAGTTGATCGCAGAGATCATGGTCGAAAAGGTGCAGTACGAGATTCGATCTCCGGGCGCCGGCACCATTCAGATCGGGCTCCCGGTGGAGACTGTCGTGGCAAAAGGCGGCTCGATCGCCACCATCTCATAATTCGACGAGGAAAAGAGCCGTGAACGCTGAAATTCCGTCTCAAGTCGCCGCAGAAATCCCGGATCGAGTCATCCCGCTTTCTGGAATGAGAGGGATGATCGCGTCGAAAATGAAAGAAAGCATTTCGACCTCGGCTCAGTTGACCCACATCGCCGAGTGCGATGTGACGTCCCTCAGCGCGGCGAAGGCGCAACTGGCGGAGCGGGGCGTTAAAGCCTCGGTCGAGGATCTATTGATCCACGCCGTTGTCTCCTCGCTGCGAAAAAACCCACACCTCAACGCGACGCTCGAGGATAACGCCATCCGGGTGAAGTCTGCGATGAACATCTCCTGCGCGATCGCGCTGTCCGGCGACCTCCTAGTGGCGCCCACGATCTTGAATGCGGATTGCATGTCCCTCGCAGAGCGCATCGAAGCCCGGCGCGACCTAGTGGAACGCGCGCGCACCAACAAGCTCTCCGTCAAGGAGATGACAGCCGGGACGTTCACGCTGTCCAATATCGGCTTGTCCCGCGTGCGCTATTTCACGCCCATCCTGAATATGCCCCAGGTCGCAATACTCGGCATCGGCGAGGCCGGGTTGCGCCCCTGGGTCGTCGGCAATGGACGCATCGAGCCTCGCCCGATCATGGGCCTATCTCTGACGTTCGATCACCGGGCCGTCAACGGTGCTCCAGCCGCAAACTTCCTCACCGATCTCTGTCAGGCGATCGAACAATTCCGCCCCGAGTAGCTCCGTGCCAAACAACTTAGAGGCGACGACCTGGACGGCAGTGCCCGACGCTCCGCTCTTGGATTTCACCGCGGCTCGGAACCTGGAAAGGCGGATGCTCGATGCCGCGGCCGCGCGCGGGTTCGGCTGCGACTGGGTCGTCTGGAGAACGCATCAATCGCTGGTGGTTCCGTCGCAAACCGCAAACGTCGCGGATTTTTATCTGGCATCCTTGGATATGTCGCTGCGCGGATGGCCCGTCTACGTGCGCGACACAGGCGGCGACGTTACGCCTCAATCTCCTGGCGTTGTCAACGCATCCGCCGCGTTCGTCGTGCCACGCGCGGCGGACCTCAGCATACGCTCGACCTACCAACGCTTCTGCGAACCCCTGCTAGCGTTCCTGCGCACGCTCGGCGTTGACGCGTATCTATCGAGTGTGCCCGGCGCCTTCTGCGACGGCGCGTTCAACATTACCGTCGGAGGCAAGAAGCTGGCCGGAACGGCGCAGCGATGGCGGCTGACGCGAACATGTGATGGCGGGCCCGGCGTGGCCGTGCTGGCTCACGCGGCGATCCTGGCCGATCCGGACATCGAGCTCAGCATTGCCGCAACAAACCGGTTCTATCGCCTCTGTGGAGAGGGAGAGAGCCGCGAGGTGGATCCCGCACGACACACATCACTGGCCACTCTTCTGAGGACGTCGCAAGCTGGCGCGGAGCATATCTTACAGCGGCTGAGCGACTATCTCGAGCGGCAAAGAACGCTCGACATCAGTCTTGCTGGTTCGGCGAGATGATCCCGTACTTGCGGATTTTCCGGTGCAAGGTCGCTCGGCTGATGCCGAGCCCTTGCGCGGCGGTCGTAATGCACCACTTGGTCGCCTTGAGCGCGTCGATGATCTTCTCTTGCTCGACGCGCTCGTAAGCAAGCTCCAACGTCGCGTTCGGTTGATTGCTCGCAGTCGGCCACATGTGACGCGAGATCTCTGTTCTGGCGGCTGTCGACCAGGACAGCAGTTCCTCCGGAAGGTGCTCCAGCGTGATCTCGTGATCGTTGTGAACCGACAAGATCCAGCGGATCACATTTTTCAGTTCGCGCAGATTTCCCGGCCATCGATACCGCCGAAAAAGATCCTGCACCTCTTCCGAAATCGTGATCTTCTCTGCGTCGGGGCCCAGCTCGTCCTCGAGTATCCTCCCCACCAGCTCCAAAATGTCCAACCGCTCCCGTAAGGGCGAAACAACGATCTGCGCGCCTTTGATGCGGTAATAGAGGTCGCGTCGAAATCGTCCCGCCTCGACAAGCTGAGGCAGGTCGCGATGGGTCGCACAGATGATCCTGACATCAACGGCGATGGGTTCGGCGGCGCCCAACGGCGACACTTCGCGCTCCTCGAGGACGCGCAGGAGATGAGCTTGCAGGTCTGTCGGCATATCGCCGATCTCGTCCAGGAAGAGCGTGCCCCCGTTGCTGGCAACAATGCGTCCGACGCGACCCGTTTTCAGTCCCCCGGTGAATGTGCCCGGCGCATAGCCGAAGAGCTCGCTTGCGAGCAACGTCTCAGGGATCGCGGCGCAGTTAACGGCAATATATGGCTTGCTGGCCCTGTTGCTCTCGAGATGGATCGCCTTGGCGAATGTATCCTTGCCGACACCCGTCTCACCGAGAATGAGGAGAGAGATGTCCCGGTCCAGCAGCTTTCTGCAGAGGTCCACGTTGTGCCGCATCTTCGGGTCGCTGCCCGCGACGCGATCGAGCGCGAGTGGAGCCGACTTTCCGGACGCCCGCGACTTCGTCGCCGGCGATCCCGATGGACTTGCCCTCAGGACCTTCTTCTTGGGTAGGAAGGTCGTCACATACATGTCGGCACCATCAGTTCCGCTTAGCTTGACGTTGTGGGTCGCTAAGGGTTTGAGGTCGTCCAGGGGCACGCGCCAAAGATCCTGGAGATGCAAGCCTCCTAAATCGGAGAGCTCCGCCACACCCAGAAAGGACAACGCCTCCTGCGTGGCTCCCAGCAATCGTCCCGACTCGTCGATCGCAATAAGCGCATTCAACGCAAGCGGCATCGACTCCGGCTCACGCGAAAGCGCGACAATGCAGCTGTTCTGGTGGCATTTCCGAAAGAGGGTTGTGCTGATGCTTGCCGCTGCCTCTCGAACGATGTGATGTGCAAACGAACATTCGGAGCTGTTTGCAATCGACCGGCCGGAAAAGTCCAGCACCGCCACAACGCGGCCGTCGGGCGCGAAAATGGGCGCTGCCGTGCAGGTAAACCCCTTCAACGAGTGATTATAGTGGGCCGCTCCCGCCACTGTGACCGGGCGCCGCGACACGATGCACGTACCGATGCCGTTCGTGCCGACCATGTTCTCGTTCCATCGCGATCCGGTCGCGAGCCCCTCATCGGCCAACTCGCGGCTGGCCGATGTGTCAGCATAGCCCTGGATGACGATACCGGTTGCTTCGGTGAGCAGCAGGCAATAGTCGGCGTCACGCGCCACATGCCTCAAATGTGAAACGATCGCGTCGGATTCGAAGAGAATCTCCTCCATCCGTGATCGCAATTCTCGGACATTCTGATCCGCAACGCGCTCGACGTCCCGCCGCATGCTCGGCTCGAGGCCGTATTCTTGGATGCAGCGGTTCCAGGACGCTTGAATAACGTCCCCGCCAGGCGATTGCCCGGCAAAGCGCATCGGATTCTGGGGCATTGCCAGAGATCTCTATTGGTTGTTCTTTAAGCGTTTCCTAGTTCGAGCTTGCCATTAGTCCTGGAGACAAGCAAGGCGAGTTTGTCGCAAAATGATGACATTGAGAGTGCTGGATTAAGAAATTTAAAGTCGCAATTGTGCTCGGCAATCTGAGACGGCGGCATCGACTTTAGTACAAAATAGACCCTTAAAAAGGACGACCTGCTGCTGCAGATCCTGCTGCCCATCGATGCTCACAGCACGTTCGGTTCCAGCACCCGCTGCGGCATCCTCCCCTGTGGTGATCAAGCCGCCACGTTTGGCTCAGCAATAAGCATTGTAGCTCGAGACTTAATCTCGCGGGGCCCATAGCCGTTGAGTTCCCCTTTCGCTAGGGTGTTTTGATAAATAAAGAGAAGCCTGTCAGGGTCGCCGTGGCATCTTTGTCGACATCAAACTTCGGCGTCTTCAGTGCATGCATGGTAACAGTATACTTATGCTTTCGGCCATTCGGCGGGCACGGTCCGAAGAAGCCGGGTTTTCCAATATCGGTATTTCCTTCGACCGCGCCGGCAGGAAACACGCCGCCTTTTATCGCGTGTGCACTGGCCGGAATATTGTAAATGGCCCAATGCTAGAAACCGCTTCCCGTCGGGGCATCATGATCGAAGAAGGTGATCGCATAGCTTTGCGTGCCCTCCGGCCCCGCGTCCCACTCCAAGTCTGGGAGCTTGTTTCCGCCGCTGCATCCGAAGTTGTTTCAGAAGTGTTCGTTGCCGATCGGCTCGCCTTCCTTGAAAGTCGGGCTGCTAAGCGCCAGTGAATCCTCGGCGCGGGTCTGCGCACCACAGACCAAGGGTATGCTCACGGCCGTGCCGATGAAACCACTCGTTGCCAAAAATACCGCTGCCAGCGCCGCAGTCCTAACTTTGATCACTTTCCTCCTCCGTGGGTGGCTAGATGTGAATGGCCTGACCTGCAGCGGATAACGCACTCTCGTGCATCATTTCCGACAATGTGGGATGCGGGAAAATCGCCCAACCCAAGTCGCGGTGCGTCGCGCCGCACTGCATGGCGATGACGAAGCCATGGATCAGCTCCGTCACTTCTGCGCCGCACATGTGAGCCCCGATCAAACGTCCGTTTCCAGCGTCGAAGATGGTCTTGATCATTCCCTCGGTCTCGCCCAGTGCGATGGCCTTGCCATTGCCCCTAAACGGGAAGCGGCCAACAAGAATTTCGATGCCGGCCTCTCTCGCGCGCGCCTCGGTCAAGCCGACGCTTGCGATCTGAGGATGGCAGTACGTGCAGCCCGGAATTCTGTCCTTCAGCACGACATGCGCAGAACGCCCTGCAATCCCTTCGACGCAAGCGATACCTTCATGCTCCGCCTTGTGGGCCAGCATGGGGGGCCCGGCTACATCACCGATCGCGTAGATGCCCGGAACATTCGTCCGGCCGAGAGCGTTCGTAGCGATTGTGCCGTTCCTGAACTCAATCCCGAGAGCTTCGAGCCCCAGATTCTCTGTGTTGCCGACAACGCCAACCGCCAACAGCGTGCACTCGGCCGAAAGCTCCTGCGCGATATTCTTGTGGCTCACCGTCACGCGGACTTCGCCCGCTCCTGTGGAGAGCGCCACGACGCGTGCGTCCGTCAGGATCCTTATTCCGGACTTCTCGAGCTGCTTTCGGGCAAACGCGGCGATCTCCGCATCCTCGGCCGGCAGAATCTGCGGGAGCACCTCGATAACGGTAACATCGACGCCCAGCGCTCGATACAAGCTGGCGAACTCGATCCCAATAGCGCCCGATCCGACCACGATCATCGATTGTGGGATTGACGGCGGGTTCATGGCCTCGAAATAGGTCCAGATGCGGTCGCTGTCCGGCTCCATGCCGGGAAGCACACGTGGCCGGGCGCCGGTCGCGACGATGATGTGACGCGCCTGATAGGTACCGGGACCGATTGCGTCCTTTGGCGCGGGATGCTGCGGCTGAACAGCCGGCTTCTCTGTCGAACGAACGGAGACCTCTCCGGGCATGCCGTCACTCGGCGCACGCGCGATGAATGCTTCACCCCAGATGACATCCACCCTGTTCTTCTTAAGCAGAAAGCCCACACCAGTATTCAGCTGAGCGGAAATCGAGCGAGAGCGCTGGATCACGGCAGCCGAATCATAGTCGATGACGACTGTCTTGAGACCAAATTCCTTCGCACGGGAGGCGAGATGGAGGACCTCCGCGGTGCGCAGGAGCGCCTTCGTCGGAATGCAGCCCCAGTTCAGACAGATGCCCCCGAGGTGCTCCCGTTCGACGATTGCGCACCTGAGTCCAAGCTGCGCACCGCGTATGGCCGTCACGTAACCGCCAGGCCCCGCGCCAATGACAATCACATCGTAGACTGCGTTATCCATCGTTTCCTGCATGGTCGTGACTGCGAACTCCTGGCTGGGCGCCGCGGCGCTCCTCACGGGAGGTTCCGCGGGCTTGCAAGCCGGCAATGTGGTTGATCGGCAGTGGAAGAGCTCAGAGGTGTCCGCGCTGCATTTCTCCGGCGAGGTACTCCGCCTGACGGATCGCCAGTGCGACGATCGTCAGCGTCGGGTTCGGCGAGCCGCTGCTTGAGAACTGGCTCCCGTCTGAGACGAAGAGGTTCTTGATATCGTGGGATTGCCCCCACTTGTTCAGCACGCCATCGCGTGGCTTCTC
Organism: Hyphomicrobium sp. CS1GBMeth3; assembly: GCF_900117455.1. Lineage (NCBI taxonomy): Bacteria > Pseudomonadati > Pseudomonadota > Alphaproteobacteria > Hyphomicrobiales > Hyphomicrobiaceae > Hyphomicrobium > Hyphomicrobium sp. CS1GBMeth3. The sequence continues at coordinate 2,495,172 of NZ_FPHO01000003.1, read as the reverse complement.
GCTCATGCGGTTGGTGCCCATGTTGTGGCTCGCGGGGTAGGCCGGCAGATTGTAGATCTCTGTCGACCCGAGCGCGTTATAGATCTTCTCCATCTGCTGATAGGAGTGATTGCGCATGTTGGTATCGTTCGGGTGATCGGTCTTGTAGACGACGGGCGCCGGCAAGCCGTACTGGTCTTTCTCGGTCGGGTGCGGCTCGATGCGGTTCTGCTCCTGCGGCAGATCCTCCCCGCAGATCCACACCCCGGACATGTACTTGTACTTCTCGAGTGCGCCCGACACCTTCCGGCCCCATCCCGTGGGTCCGGGCACGAGAAACGCGGACAAGAAACCCAGCCCCAACGCAAGCTTCTCGATCGTGTAACCGGCGACAAACCCCCGCTTCGGATCGTTGTGCGCTTCGTCCCGCACGATACCGGCGACAGCCGTGCCGCGGTTCATATGCACTTCACCCGGCATGACCGCATAAACGCCCGCCGTAGTGTGCGTCATGTAGTTCCGACCGACCTGGCCCGACGAGTTGGCAAGGCCGTCCGGAAACATACTCGAGGCGGAGTTCAACAAAAGCCGCGGTGACTCGATGGAGTTGCCCGCCACGCAGACGACCCTGGCCTTCTGCCGCTGTTTTTTGCCTTCCGCATCCGCATACACGACGCCGGTTACCTTGCCGGACTTGTCGTGCTCGATCATCAGCGCCATGCAGTTGGCCCGGATTTCGCAGTTTCCGGTGGCCTGTGCGTTGGGCAGCTCAGTGTAAAGAGTCGACCATTTCGCACCAAGCTTGCAGCCCTGCATACAGAAGCCGATCTGCCGGCACGCCGGGCGACTGTCTCTCTCGACCGAATTGATCGACATCGGCCCCGCAGTGATCTTCGTGTAGCCGATCCGGCGGGCTCCTTCGGCAAGAACCTTGAAGTCTGCGCTCCAGGGAAGGTGGGGCATTCCCGTCACGTCCCCCGTCGTGCCCATCTTCAACTCCGCCCTGTCGTAATAAGGCGCGAGCTCCGCCAAAATGATCGGCCAATCGATGACGTTCGCTCCGACGACCTCACCATTGGTCGTCTTCATCTTGAACTCGTGCTCCTGGAATCGGATTGATACGCCAGCCCAATGCACCGTCGACCCGCCAAGCCCCTTCACGATCCAGGCCGGAAGGTTCGGGTGGTTCACCGCTCCGTGCCAGCCGCCGGAGGAGAAGCGCTTATCGAGCCAGGAGATCTTGGAGAACATCTCCCATTCATCGTTCTCGATGTCATCCAGGCTCAGCTTGTTTCCCGCTTCGAGAACGACGCATTTCACGCCTTTCTGAGCAAGCTCGTTAGCCATCGTGCCGCCGCCTGCGCCGGAGCCGACGATGACAACGAGGCTGTCGTCGTTGAGATCGAATTTCGCGTCCATGAGTTCCCCTGAGGAGTTTGTGCCGGCTTCAGAACCAGTCGATTTTGTCGAAATCCTTGTCGATGAAGCCGCCGGTCTCCCAGGAGGACCCGTCGTATCCGAACTTCGGCCACAGAGCCTTGTTGTTGTAGAGACCCATCAGGAGGCCTCCTTTGATTTTCTGGAAGAAGTCTGTGAGCTCGATCGAGCGGAGAACGCCTTCTCTCTCCTCCGGTCTGGGAATGGCGATGTAGCTTGTTTTGTAGATGCGTTGTGAGCGCTGCTCGAGGTCCGCGAGCCCTTTTCTCAAAAGGTCCGCGACGACAGGAGAGTTTTCGGCTTCGAGAAGGATAGCGTCGATCACGGCCTGATAAGGCGCATCGTCGAGAAAGCCCTCGTGGGGATAGATGTCGCGCGCGACGCGGAGCAACGTCGGCTTCTGGTCCACGCTCAGTGGAGCCGCGAAAGCATTGGGCGGAAGTGCCGGAAGAGCCAACGCGACAGTGACGAGCATCATAGCGTGGAGCAGACGCCGACGCGTAACGTCAGGCCTCGCCGCAGCGGGTCCTCCGACCTGCAGTGGTGAATTGTACATAGTTTCCTCCCCGATGCCGATATTTTTCGGCCTCTAACTTGAGGTCTCTTTGTGCGGCTGACAGACGTTCCGCAAATTGTGTGCCAACTGAATGCGGCCTGAAATGGCGCGAGGCGTCGGATGTTTGGTGTGCCTGTCCTCTCTGATGTGAGACACTCGTTTTGATGGTGCGCCACGTGTAACAGAGGCTACGACAGCAGGCCCTTCAGCGAGAGGCTGGTTGCTCGGACAAATAATTGAGGTAGGCGACGAGTTCCCAGATCTGCTCGGACGTGAAAGTCCTGCCCCAGGGGGGCATCACATCGGCCCCGACGCGCCCTTCGGTAATGGTCTTGTGCGCGTTGGCCGGGGCGAAGTTTGTATTGCCCTTGAAGCTCGGCGTTTTGCCGCCCTCACCCTCGGATCCGTGGCAATACGCAGCGCAATTCGCACCAAAGCGCTTTTTTCCGATTTCGATTTTGGCTGGGTCGGAAAGATCGAAGGGCGGCGTGCCGGCGTCATCTGCAAAAGCCGGATGCTCCATGAGCATGGATGCCATCATGCACACGAGGGCGAAGGGCAGACTGTGATGGTTCATCAATAAAAGATCCCCAGACTTAGAAAAGAAAAAGGCCACCGAGCCTAACGCCTCGGTGGCCGTCGGAAGCTAGCAGTTCTCAGTTCACCGTAAACACGAGCAGAGCCGCGCCGCCCGGAAGATCCTTGATCTTCGGGAACGCGCCGCTGAGGAAACCCGGTGCATGAGAGCCAAGACCGGTCGGAATGGCGATGTACTGCTTGCCATCGACCGCGTAACTCACAGGACCGCCGCGCGCGCCTGAACCAGCGTTGAACTTCCACAGTTCCTCGCCGTTGTCCGCGTCGAAGGCATAGAGGTTGCCGTACATATCGCCGGTGAACACGAGACCGGCTGCTGTCGAAAGGACCGTGCTCAGGGGCGGCATGTCGAAGCGAACCTTCCAGGCTTCCTTTCCGGTCAGCGGATCAAAGGCCGCAAGCCAGCCATCAGCCTTCTTCCCTGGAGGGTCCGTCAGTTTGATATCCGCGAGTCCAAGGGAGAGAGACCCCACACCTGCAGGCTTCTCCTGCTTGGCGCTGGTCACGTGATTGCAAACCTCCATGCCATGCGAGTACCAGAGCTTAGTGCCCGGGTTATACGAGCCGTGGTTCCAGCTGCGCGCACCGAGCAGGTTCGGGCAATGCAACTTCGTCTTGTCGGTCTCGGGGAAATTCGGCTCGATCGGGATCCCCGTCTTCGGATCGACGCCCTTCGCCCAGTTCATGTTCTCGGTGTATTGCCAGACGTTCTTGATATCTCCGTTGTCCTTGTCCATCACGTAGACAAAGCCGTTCTTGTTCAAGTGCACGAGCGCCTGCTCACCGCTGCCGTCGGGCACGAGCAGAGCCTCGTAGGCAGCATCGAAGTCCCAGGTATCATTGGGAACCTCCTGCCGATACCATTTGATCTTGCCCGTCTTCGGATCGAGCGCCAATACGGTCGCCGTATAGAGATTGTCTCCCTCGCGGCCCTCGCGATTGAAGTCAGGCGCGGCGTTGCTCGTGCCGATGTAGATGGTATCGGTCGAGGGATCGTAGGTGCCCGGCAACCATGCGGAACCGCCGCCGACCTTGCGGCTGTCTCCCGGCCAGCTCTTTGGATCGTCCTTCGGGATCTCGAAGGTCCACGCCCGCTCGCCGGTATCAGCCTTGACCGCAAAGATCTTGCCTATGATCGGCTGATCGCCGCCGGTCGTGCCTCCGAAAATGATGTCGCCAGCCAGCTGAGGTGGCGAAGAGAACAGAGCGCCGTACTCGTTCTTCATATCCGTAAGCTGAGTGGACCAGAGCTCCTTGCCGGTCTTCTGGTCCAGCGCAATGAAGCGACCGTCCAGCGAGCCGATAAAGACTTTGCCCCTGCCAACGGTCACGCCGCGGCTGGCGGATTGATAGAAGACCTCTTTGACGATCGGATCGAGCTTCGCCGTGTACCGCCAGATTATCTCTCCGGTCGCGGCATCGAGCGCAAAGACGTTGTTGTCGGCGGCAATTGTGTACATCACGCCGTCGATCACGATCGGCGTCGCCTGAAGGCCGTGCGTTATCACTCCCGGCTGATGGATCCACGAGATGCGGAGGTTTTTCACGTTGTCTTTGTTAATCTGGTCGAGCGGGCTGAACCGCCACGCGTTCGGACTGCGGTGATACTGAGGCCAGTTATTCGGATCATCGAACCCCGGACCTTTGCCTTCCGCGTTTGCGGCTCCAACACTCAGCAGAGCAATCGCTACCCCACCCACGATGCCTGACCAGGAGCGCTGCGGCTCCGTTTTTTTGAGCATGTTTCTCTCCCCGTCGCCCGACGCCGGGCAAACACTGCATTCTGACTTAACGGCATCAATCGATGCAGGCTCTATGCCAAACCCTAGCGATGCCTCTTACCTCCCTTTTTTCCAGCTTCACCGACGGAAAACTGAGTCATGTGACGCGCTACTCTTGTCGCATACCCAAACGAAATCGGCCCCGTGGACATCGCGGTCTTTGACTGATTGCGCATGGACACGAACAGCCGAGCCCTGTTCTGTCGGCGAAACCGGACTGAGAAAGCAGCATTCCCACACAGCGGATTGAACGTTGCGCGTCTTCCGCTCTTCTTTTCCTCATACACGCGCAATCAAAGGGAAAACGTCGATGCGGGGACGCCGTCCGAAATATGTCGCGCGACAGATGTCGCACGGCCTTTTCGCTTGTCTGCCTACAATAGGAACCCCAACACAATTCTCATGTGCTTGCACTGGCGCCAACTGCCTCCGCTGTTGCGCAATCACAACGATTCACAATAGGCGCGCAAAATAGCGAAGTGGCACACGCCTCCCCAACAACATTGTTTTTATTCGTTTTTTCTTACCGTTCGCCTCCAGCGCGACTTAGCGTTTTTTCTCTTGGGGCCAGATCGGTTGGGGGATAGCGCCGGATTGGCACAGCGCTTGCTGACAACATCCGTGACCGGACGATTTTCGAGTCCCGGCAGTCCTCGAGTTAGCCAGTCAATGCCGGCAACCAAGGGCGAAAGCGTAAGACCAGCCTTCGGAATAGGAGCGTCAAAGCGAAAGACGGGGGTTTTGAGCCTTTGGCACTCAATTGAAGATCAACGACAAGGAAACTAGACGAAATAACAATCGACGGGAAAGGGCCTAATGCGATGAATGGGGGAGTGAAAAACCGGGTGATATGCGCTTTGATCGCATCGGCCGGGTTGTGCATTGGAGTCGGCAGCGCGACATCTGCGGATCTCGGCGGAGACTGCTGCGCAGACCTTGAAGAGCGCATTGCCGAGCTGGAGGCGACGACGGCCCGGAAGGGCAATCGCAAGGTCTCGATCGTGATTTCCGGCTGGATCACCCAGCAGGTCATGGGGTGGGACGACAGCATCGACTCGGACGCGTATGTCGGCACCAGCTTGAATGATCTCGGCGACCGTCTGCATTTCGACGGCAGCGCGCAGATCAACGCGGAGTGGTCGGCGGGCTACAGTCTGCGCCTGGATATCACCGGCGCAAACGGCTTCGTTCAGGACGCACATAATGCCAACGGAGGCAGTGGGCCTCCTGGCAGCCTCAACTCGTACTGGTGGTTGAAAAGCGATCGCTTGGGTCGCGTCTCGATCGGCCGCCAGAGTCAGGCATCCGACGACACCTGGGTTGATCTCTCGGGAGCAGGCAGTATTTTTGCCGCCAACCTCGTGATCTTCGATGGCCAGAACTTCCAGCTGGTCCCCGAAGGAACGGGCACGCGGGCGAAAGCACGGTGGGGTGACATCGCTACCTGCTACACCGTCGGCGTCGGCATCTTCGCAGATTGCGGCGGCGATCGTACCAACAGCGTGCGTTACGACACTCCGACCTGGAACGGCTTTGTGCTCTCGACCTCATGGGGCCAGGACGATTTCTGGGACGTGGCGTTGCGGCATTCCGGTCAGTTTGGCTCGTTCAAAACCGCAATGGGCATCTCCTATCAGGACAACTCCGACAAGCGCATCAACACGATCACGGATTCCGAGCTCTTCCAGGTCAACTTCGCGTTCCTGCACGAGCCGACGGGTATTTTCGGCAGCGTCCACTGGGGACAGGAGAACCCCGCAGGTGCCAAGGACTCCAACCAACTCTATCTCAAGGCCGGTGTCCGCGCCGGGCTGAACAGCCTCGGCAAGACGGTATTTTACGGTGAGTACGGCCAGGACGACGATATGTTCAGCGGACTCACCGGAGGCGCTGTCTTCAGTGGCGTCACCGATATCTGCGACGGGTTCGCTGGCACAGGTGGCAACATCGATACGGCCTGCGGCGTCGCCGCAGTGGTTGATCCGACGGGTTCGACGTTCCGCCGGTTCGGCTTCGGCGTGGTGCAGGAAATCGATGCGGCATCGATGGCCGTCTGGCTCAAGTATAAAAACTACAGCGGAGAGGTCGACTTCTCTGCGGACGGTGTCGGCGGCAAGGAGGATTTCGAAGACCTCCACATCTATGCCCTCGGCGGAGCGATATTCTTCTGAGCTGGGGGATGTGAGGGAGCACTTGGCGCGTCTCTGGCAAGCCTCCTCCTCCGGAGGCTGCTGAGTGTTCCCTCACTCTTTACGTGACTACGGTCGACGGGCGGCGCTCACTCATATTGCCCACAAAGGAAGACTGAATGACGTACCTTGAGAAAAATTATGAGATTCTCGAAGCTGCCCGAAACCTCACCACACAACAGAAGCGCATACTGTTTCTTGTCACGCTTGGGCATCAGAACAAGGTGATCGGTGCCGCCCTCGGGCTGACAGAGGGCTCGATAAAGTCTCACATGACCCAGATACTCTGCGCGCTTTCCTGCTCCAACCGAACACAAGCCGCGCTTGTCGCCTTATGCTTGCAGCATCAGCTCAGGGTCGACGACATCGTCGGACGCCGGCGCGTGCTGACTGACAAGTGCCTTCCGACGGATCACCAGCTGGACGTGGGCTTTCTCGGCGAAGAAACACCGAACCCGAAAGCGAGTTCCTTAGGCGGTGCTCCGTGCTTTTCTTTGTAGGTTGAGAGCACCTTGTCTATCAGATCCTTCGCCGCTGGTGGCCGACGGTGATACTCGTAGTCGGCGGTTTTCCACGGGCCGTTGGCGCCTCGGAACACGACGCCGTCGCCTTCACTAAGGGACTTTGGGCCGCGCAGCAGACATGATGTTCGGGAAATTGGACAGGTGCTTATAGACAAGCCCCACGCAACGCGTGCCGGGGCGAACATTGGCGGGTTTCCAGGAGCGCGCAGGCTAGGTTTTATCGTATATCCCTGTTGTCCTCATGGGCACAAGAACGACTACCTCGACGCAGAGGGCAATCGCCGAAGCCGTCCAAAGGACGACGATGCGCTTTGTGCGGATTACTATGATCGAGCAACTCGACCTCCAAGCGATCCACCGTATGCGCAGAGAGCAAAGCGCCGGGGATGGGTGCGCGATAGCGACTGATTCTGAACCCAGTTGCCTGATCGAAGTGCGATCCTACAGTCTGCGCCACGACCGTTTGCGCAAGCATGATGGCTACGACGAGCGCGATGAAGGACCTACACGCCAAGAAACTCGAACTCCAGTTTAGCGCGTTTCCGTCGATGTGTTGCCGGAGGTGTGGGTCGGCTGCGGACGGACGGCCGCACCCCAGGGATAGCGGCCGACTTTGATCGACTTGATCGCCCTTTTTGTTGCCGTATCGATCACCGTCACGTCGTTCGAGACGCCGTTGGTCGCAAATAACATGTTTTCTTGGGGCGTAAATGCTAGGTGCCATACACGCTGTCCGACGAGAATGTAATCGGTGACTTCGTGTGTCCGCGTGTCGACCATGGCCACCCGGTTGGCCGGTCCGAGCGCGACGAAGGCAGTCGCTCCATCACGCGTAATACGAAAGCCGACTGGCTGAATCTTGTCGCGTGCAACGCCTGGAATATCAAAGGTGATCGTCTTCTCGATCTTGCGGGTGGCGAGGTCGAGGATGCTGAGGGTTCCGCCGATCTCGGAGGAGATCCAAATCTTAGCACCGTCGGGCGTGAACTCAGCGTGCCGCGGGCGGGCGTCGACCAAAATATTGTCGACGAGCGTGTTCGTCTTGGTATCGATCAGATGGGCCATGTTGGTCGTTTCTGACGTCGTTACCACCAAGCTGTCGTCGGGGGAGACGGCCATGCCTTCCGGCTCGACACCGACCGGAATCTGGGCCACCACTTGGCGAGCCTCGACGTCCACTACGGTCGCTATGGCGTCGTCCTCATTGGCGATGTAGAGGCGTTTGCCGTCGTGGGACAGCGCAAACTGCTCCGGGTCGGCGCCAGAAGGAAGATCGTGCATAAGTATTCCGGTATCTGCGTCGTAAACTTGCACGGCGTTGTCGTCGCTCGCGCACACGAAGAAGACCTTATGATCACGCGAGAAGGTGATGCCGCGCGGCCGCTTGCCGACTTTAATGGTTCGCACGACCGAGAGCGACTTGGTGTCGATCACGTTGATCGAGTTGTCTTTCTCGTTTGTCACGTAGACTTCGTGCGCGAAGACGGGCGCGGAGAGGATCATAGCGCCAGCCACGACTGCCAGGTCTATTCTGCGAAGCATCAACCCCTTTCCGAACGCTCGCGCGCGCCGATCTAAAACTCTCCGAGCATTTATCTATACGGGCGCATGAATGGTCGGATATTCGACCATGGTGCAAATTTGCGTCGACGCCGGCGCGGCCTTGCAAAAATAGAATTACACTAAATGGCAATTTCCGTTTCTCTCGGAGCGCGGCATAGCTTCTCGAAACAACTATAAACATTCGGGCGGACCCTGGAGCGCTTCATGTCACTTCGAGTTCTTTTTGCGGCACTGGCCGTCGCAGTGTCGTTTTGCGCCTATTTCGTCACCGGAGTCGCGGCTCACGGCGACGTCACTCCCCAGCCAATCGACACCACTGGGCTCGACCCGCTCGGCGAAGAGTGGCGCAAGCAGAACCCATATCGTGACAATGAAATGGCCGTTGAAATCGGCGCTTCTGGATACAATCAGAACTGCGCGCGCTGCCACGGCCTTGAGGTGATCTCGGGCGGGCTTGCGCCCGATCTTCGCCATCTCGACAAAGGCGATGCCGGCGATGAATGGTTCATGGAACGCATACGTCACGGCGCGAAGAAGTTAGACGGCACGACCATCATGCCGCCCTTCGAAGGGTTGATCAGCCAGGAAGCGATGTGGGCCATCCGCAGCTACATCGAGACCCAGCATACGGAGCAGTGACGACGGAGAGGCAGTTGCGATCCCTGCTCGCGCTCACATCCGCCCTGTTCCTCTGCACTGCTACGTGCGGAGATCATGCCAAGGCACGCCCTCTCGACGAGGTGGTCGCGACGGGTTCTCTGCGCGTCATCTCCTATTTGGATAACGCGCCGTTTTCATTTGAGCGGAACGGGCAACCGGCGGGGATCGACGTCGAGATCGCTCACGCAATCGCCCGGCAGCTTGGCGTCAAGGCCGACATCGTGCTGCGCATGCAGGGTGAGACGGCTGACGACGACATCCGCGCCAATGTCTGGCGCGGCCCGCTGACCGGTGGCGGCGTTGGCGATATCATGATGAACGTGCCGATGGACACGGAGTTCGCGCAGCGTAACCCGGAAGCGGTTTTCGGTAACTCCTACTTCCAGGAGCGGATCGTCTTGGCGGTCGATCCCGTGCTCAGCGACAAGATAACATCGGTCGACGCCTTCAAGACGCACAAGGTCGGGGTTCAACTAGCAACCGTTGCCGACTATTTCCTGATGACCTACGAGGACGGAGTGCTCGTTCCCAATATCTCCCACCACGTCAAGCCGGCGGAGGGCATTCGGGAATTCAAGGGCAAGGACGTATCTGCGCTGATGGGCGTGCGATCGAAGCTGGAATACTTGCTGCACGACGCGGGCGTCCGGGCAAAATTCCTGGTGCCTCCCATGCTTGGCATTGTACGAAAGAACTGGGTCGTTGGCATGGCGTGGAATAGGAACAGCCGGGATCTCGGGTATGCAATCGAAGGGGCGCTCGATAATCTTAAGGAGTCGGGCGAGCTTGCGCGGTGCTTTGAAAAACACGGTGTGAGCTACGTTCCTCCTCCCTTGCGTTGATTCTGAAGCGGGTCATGCGCAACGCCGCGACTGCATTGCTTTTTCTCGCGCAGGTTCTGCGTTCGCCGCGCCCGCTGCCGATCCACTGAAATCGCCGATGTGGTCGGACATGGTGGAACGCGTGCTCCAGGGTGGCGAAGTCATCTTTGACGAAGGGATCAAAGTCGTCGGACCGAGCGTCGTCGAGGACCAAGCTCAGGTGCCGGAAACGGCCGATGCGCGTGGCTTGTCGGGCGTCTATAAGATCATAGTCTTTGCCATCTACGCGATCGTGGCCGATGCGTTCGGGCGGACGGTTATGCGTCTTTATCCTAGTTTTCGAAGCCGAGCGTTGGCTGCGCGTGGACGATAAATCGCAAATAATACGCGGAACGTTTACGCTTCCTATTCGGAGCGATAGTTCCCGACTTTAGGCGAATAGACTAATTGCCAATTATTATCGACCCACCCCTAGAATAAGTTTCTGCGCGGCCTGCCTTCCTTGCCCAATTTTCAACGGGAAAAACTCCGGAAGCGGGTAGGAAACGAACAAAGGGGATTCCCATGAAGACTTCCAAGTGGCTCGCTTTTGCGAGCGCGCCTGCGCTTGCGCTTGTGCTCTCGGCGCCGACGTTGGCGGACGTGTCGATCGACGACATCATCAACGACGCCAGCACGACCAACGATGTCGTGACCTCTGGTCTCGGCGCTCAGGGCCAGCGCTATAGCCCGCTCAAATCGATCAACAAGGATAACGTCGGCCATCTCGTACCCGCCTGGGCCATGTCGCTCGGCGGCGAGAAGATGCGCGGCCAGCAGGCCCAGCCTCTCGTCAAGGACGGCGTCATCTACATCACAGGCTCGTACAGCCGCATGTGGGCCGTTGATGTTAAGAGCGGCCACGAAATCTGGCAGTATGACCATCGCCTCCCCGAAGGCATCTTGCCCTGCTGCGACGTCGTCAACCGCGGCGCCGCACTCATCAACGACAAGGTGATCTTCGGCACGCTCGACGCCAAGCTCGTTGCGCTCGACAAGAAGACTGGCAAGGTCGTCTGGACGAAAGAGATCGATGATTTCAAGTCCGGCTATTCCTACACCGCCGCTCCGCTGATCGTCCCGTCGAAGACATATGGCCCGCTCGTCGTGACCGGAGTCTCGGGTGGCGAGTTTGGCATCGTCGGCCGCATCGAGGCGCGCAAGGTCGATAACGGCGATCTCGTCTGGTCGCGCCCGACTATCGAAGGCCACGTTGGCATGCTCAACGGCAAGCCATCTACCATGACAGGAAAGAAGGGCGAGACTTGGCCGGGCGACCTCTGGAAGACTGGTGGCGGCGCCACTTGGCTCGGCGGCACCTACGATCCGGAGACAAATCTGATCTTTGTTGGAACCGGCAACCCTGCTCCGTGGAACAGCCATATGCGTCCCGGCGACAACAAGTGGTCGTGCTCGCGCCTCGCGATTGATCCAGAGACGGGCGACATCAAGTGGGGCTATCAGACAACGCCCAACGATGGTTGGGATTACGACGGCGTGAACGAGGTTGTTTCGTTCGACCTGAACGGCACCAAGGCCGTTGCTACGGCCGACCGCAACGGGTTCTTCTACGTGCTTGGCCGCGAGGACGGGGAATTCATCTCGGCGACGCCGTTCGTGGAGAATATCACGTGGGCCAAGGGTATCGGCAAGGACGGGCGTCCGGTCTACGATCCGGCGAACCGCCCGGGAGATCCCAGAAAGTCGGCGGACGGCAAGAAGGGCGAGACGATCTTCGCCGTTCCAAGCTTCCTCGGCGGCAAGAACCAGATGCCGATGGCCTATAGCCCGAATACCAAGCTCTTTTACATCCCCGCCAACGAGTGGGGCATGGATCTTCACAACGAGCCCGTGACGTACAAGAAGGGCGCGGCTTATCTCGGTGCGGGCTTCACGATCAAGCCGATCTTCGATGACCATATCGGCGCGCTGAAAGCCGTCGATCCGGCCACTGGCAATATCGTCTGGACTTACAAGAACAAGGCCCCGCTGTGGGGTGGCGTGCTAGCGACTGGCGCAGATCTCGTATTCTTCGGAACGCCTGAAGGCGAGCTCAAGGCGCTCGATGCAACCGACGGTAAGGAGCTTTGGAGCTTCAACACCGGCTCGGGCGTGGTTGCTCCTCCGATCACGTGGGAGCAGGACGGCGAGCAGTACGTCTCGGTTCTCTCCGGCTGGGGCGGCGCTGTTCCGCTCTGGGGCGGCGAAGTCGCCAAAACGGTCGCCAACCTGAACCAGGGCGGCATGCTCTGGACATTCAAGTTGCCGAAGAAGATGGCCAGCAACTAAGGGCCGCCAGCAACGTTTCCTCCAAGATACTGGGCGGTCCTTGCGGCCGCCCTTTTTCGTGTCGAGAGTTTGTCGACGCGCGCTACGATGAAGCTCATGGACATCTCCTTTCGATCATCGCTGTTCGCACTCGCAACCATGCTTTGCCTTGTACTCCCCGGCAAAGCAGGTGCCCCCGTCGAAGTCGACACGGCGTTGATTGTGGCCGTCGACGTCTCCGATTCTGTCAATGCGGAGCGATATCAACTTCAAATGGAAGGGATTGCTCGGGCGCTTGAGGACCAAGACGTTATTAATGCGCTGATGAGCGGACCGCGCGGCGGTATCGGCTTCGCGCTCGTCGAGTGGGCCGACACGTCGGAGTTCACCGTCCCTTGGCGTGTCATTCGCAGCCTCGAGGACGCACTTAAGGCTGCCGCAGTTGTGCGTGCACTCAAGCCAAAGAAGGGGGAACACACGTGCGTATCTCGCATGCTGTCCTTTATCCGCGAAAGCGTCGTTTACAACCTCCCTATCGCGGCACGTAGAACGGTGCTCGACGTTTCAGGAGATGGGATCGACAATTGCCAGGATCCCAAGAATATAATTGAAGAACGCGATAGCCTCGTGCGGCTTGGCGTTCAAATCAACGGTCTGCCTATCATCGTCGCAGGAGAGAACGAAATCGTTGGGGCCGGAGCCTATCGTGCGCCGGGATTTGGGCTTGCTCCGTTGAGCATTTGACTCCGGAGGCCAACAGACCACTCTCGACGGCTGGTATACTGATTTTGTCATTGGCGGTCCCGCTGGCTTCGTAATCCGCGCCAACGGGTACGAGGATTTCAGCCGTGCGTTCCGACTTAAATTTGTGACTGAGATCAGCCAAGAGAGCGCCGCCAAGCGGTGATGTTCCACCGGCCTTTCAATGCATGGATCAGCCAAGCTGCTTTAATGAAATAGCCATTCAATTTTTCAGCGAGACGACGAGCATCCATCGTGGGTACGTGGGTAATTTTGCAGCGACGGTGCAAATCTCGACGAGCGGCGTTGAGCTTGCATGCCAAGCTGGGAGTTGCGTGCACATGCGAATGCAACGGCGAATGATTTCGCTCTTTCGTGGTTGGTCGGAGCGGTGAATTTGGAGCCGGAGCCGTCACTGAGACACGGCTGAGACATGACCCAGGATCGCCATTATAGGAGGGTGCGATCAAAACGTGAGACTGAGACACCGGATGCCTAAGTCTCTGAGATGAATGGTCGGAGCGGGAGGATTTGAACCTCCGACCCCCAGTCCCCCAGCCTCGTGTCAGACAGCTACCCGCAATATATGCATAAGGCGCTTGGTTCGCGGGCACGCCCATTTCACTGGTTTTCCCGCTTTTCCCAATTGAGCCGAATAGCAGAGGCCACGATGATGATCTCGCAGCCCGTTGGATCGCCACCGCGGGCTTTCCCAAATCCGTGGCTCTGGGTCCTCAGGTTCGCCGTTGGTGGAAGAGCGAGGTCGAGCGCTGGATCGCGTCACGCCGCGTTTCGGAACCGTCGACTTGAGAGCAGCGCCGCAGCAGGCGGCAGGCCATCCAGGAGCAGATCAGCCCATTCCTGCGCAATTTCCTTGCGGAGCTCCAAATGCTCGGCGCGGTTGTACGCTGCTTCGATTTTGTCCTTCGGCACGTGCGCCAACATCAGATCAATAGCCTTGCTATCTGTCGGACGCCTCTCGTTCATGATCGTCGAGAACGTGGCTCGCCATCCGTGCGGAACGTGGCGGCCCTGGAAACCGGCACGTTTCAGGAGATACCCGAGCGCGTTTTCGCTCATCGGCCGGTGGAACCACCGATCGTTCGGAAACACAAAGGGGCTCATTGAACTCAACTGCTTCAGCGCCTCGACGACCTCCAAGGCCTGGCGCGACATGGGCACGAGATGATCGCGCGCCTCATCTTCCTTGTAGTGCAGACGAAGCTTCATGCGTTGAGCCGGCACCGTCCAAAGCCAATTGTCGGCATCGAGATCCCTCAGCTCGTCCCAGGGGCAGATCGCTATGACACCCGGCCGCACGATGGTCAGAGCCAATAAACGGTGTGCCAGCTTCGTCGTCGCGCTTCCCGCGATGGCCTCGCAGGCTCGCAGTACCTCCCTGGCGTCCTCGAGCTTACGCGTAGCCGGGTAGCGCCCTTTTTTGACCGGCGACAAGACCTTTCCCATCGCGGCCGCCGGATCGCTATCTGCCCGTCCGGTCGCCATCGCGTAGCAGAACACCATGGAGATGCGTTGCTTCACTCGGTGGGCGGTCTCAACTGCGGGTCGCTCCTGGATTTTCTTCAGCACGCTCCAAATCGTCGAAGGTCCCAGCTGCCGTATCGGCAAGTTCCCGATCTCGGGGAATACGTGGACCTCGAGGCTCTCGATGACGTCGGCGGCGTGATGCGGGACCCAGCCCGGCTTCCGGGATTGGTGCCATTCCCGCGCGAGGCTCTCGAAGGTGGCTTCGACCTCCTTGAGCTTCTCCATCTCCTGCAGCTTCTTCGCCAGTGCGGGATCCGTTTTCTCGCGCAGAAGCTGCCGCGCCTCTTCGCGCTTCCCCCTTGCCTCCACCAGTGACATGGTCGGGTACTCGCCAAACGACAGGATCCGCTCCTTGCCCTGCCATTCGTACCGGTATCGCCAGTACTTTCTTCCCGTGGGCATGATGTGAACGTAGAGACCTCCGCCGTCAGTCAGCTTGTAGGCCTTGGCCCGGCGAACGGCCTTCCTGACTGCCGTATCCGTCAACATCCCTGCACCTCAGCCGTCACCAAGCCTGCGCGGATGAGACAGATAATGTCAATGATTCTAGGGGCTTAGCTTACGGGAAGAGACAGGTTGGTATAACCTGAAATTGGAGGACTGGTGGAGGGGGCTGGATTCGAACCAGCGTAGGCGAAGCCAACGGATTTACAGTCCGTCCCCTTTAGCCACTCGGGCACCCCTCCGCGACCATCCTCGTGAAAGCCGGAACGAGCCGCGCCAGGCAGCGCTACCGTCAAAACCCGGCTCACAAAACGAAAGTGCCCTGCGCTCGCCGAGCGGCAGGGCAACGCTCGTCCTTATGGTAAGCCGCCCCCGGGATGTCAATTGGAAAAGCGCGCAAAAACGCTTATGGCTGCGGGGGCCAGCAGGGCCCGGCGCATCGGCGCAGGCAACCGGGCTGCGGGCGGTAAAAGCTCGCTAAATTTCAACGCAGGACAAGCCATGACACGGGGCTCAGCCGACAAAAAGGGGCCGAAATGGCGCCGCTTCGGGGAGGCCAAGGGGGCCGGGCGCGGGCGGGCCGGACCGCAGGGCCGCAGCGCGTCGAAAGGCCCCGCGGACAGCTCTGACGATAGCCTCGTCCGGCTGTTCGGCAGCCACGCCGTCGAGGCGGCGCTCAGGAATCCCGAGCGGCGCGCGCTTCGCCTGCTGGCGACGGAGAATGCCGAGCGTCGCCTCGCCGAGGCCATCGCCGCGAAGGGCGTGCCCATCGAGCGCACAAGCCCGGGCGCGCTCGACCGCCTGCTCGGCGCGGACACTGTCCATCAGGGGCTTCTGCTCGAGGCGGAGCCGCTGCCGGAGCCGAGCCTCGACGACCTGGTGGAGCGGGCGCAGCAGGTCGGGCCGCTCGTGCTGCTCGACCATGTCACCGATCCGCACAACGTGGGGGCCGTGCTGCGCAGCGCCGCCGCGTTCGGTGCGGCGGGGCTCATCTTTACAAGGCGTCATAGCCCGCCGCTCAACGGCGTGCTTGCCAAGTCGGCGTCGGGTGCGCTGGACCTGATCCCGGTCCTGCCGGTGCAGAACCTTGCCCGCACGATGCTCGACCTCAAGGGGATCGGTTTCCGTCTGATCGGGCTCGAGGGCACGGCCACCGCCGCACTGGAGGAGGAGCCCTTCGACGGCCTCACCGGGCTCGTGCTCGGCGCAGAAGGAAAAGGGCTGCGCGAGCTAACAAAGGAGACCTGCGATCAGCTCGTCTCGATCACCACCGCCGGAGCGCTTGCGAGTCTCAACGTCTCGAACGCCGCAGCCGTAGCGCTGCACTGGGCGGCGCTCAAGCGGCGGGCAAGCGCGAAATAGCGAAAGGCGACACCGCGATGGCGCCGCCTTCAGCTCAGTACGAAGCTTGTCGTGGACCTAATCGCAGTAGGTCGGGCGCCAACAGGTCCAGCGGCCGCCACGGCAAACGCGATCGCCCCAGCGATCGACGAAGCAGCGGCGGTTGGTCCAGCCGCACTCCTCGGGGCCGGGATAGCACTCGCCGCGCGAGCGATAGTAATAGTCGCGGTCACGCGAATGGGCATAAGCGCCAAGAACGCCGAGGCCGATGATGCCGGCGGCAACGCCTGCAGCTACGCCCCCTCTGCGGTGTGCTTCAGCAGGCTGGATCGACGATGCCGTAACGCCGACCATCAACGCCACTGCCATCACAGCTTGCATCAATTTCTTGATCATGGGTCGCTCCCAATCTCGACAGGTCAACTCCGCTTCGCCTAACGTGGAGCAGAGCTTTTGTTCAGGCATGCAGAAAATCACACGCTGTCCTAATAGGGTGTGAACGCGAAGATTTGAGGTCCAAAAAACGCCAAAAAGCCGCTTGGAAAGCGGCTTTTCAACGTCTCTGATCTCGATCGCGCTTTTACTTGAAGTGATGATAGCGGCGATGCGGCTTGCGGTATTTGTAGCCGTAATAGCGCGTCGGATGACCCCAGGCGCGGTAGTAAGGTGGCAGCTCTGCGTAGGGGCGATAGTTATAGCGGCGATAGCGCAGCTCCCGCGTCGGACGCCACTGGCCCGAGTTGTAGTAGGGATAGTAGCGGCGCGGAGAATACTCGTACCCATACGGGTCGTAATTCCAGTCCGAGCGGTAGTGCTTATGATAGAAGGGATAATAATGCGCAGTGCCGCGACGGCCGGCCTCGGCCGCAGCCGGGATCAGGGCCAAGCCGATGGCGGCCGCAAGCAGTGCGACGACCCGTGAACGCATGTTGAGCTCCTCGCTGTCGTTCTCAGCAGATTCTGCCATCACCTTAGCCCGAAACGCATAACATTGCTTTAACTTCGTGCGTTTCTCCGCCGGCTTTCCCTCGTTTTTGCGTGCTGCGTCGCCAGGCGGCACGGTTTCTCAACCAGTTCCGTGCTATGGGCGCGCCATGACCGTACTCGTCACAGGGGGCGCCGGATACATCGGCAGCCATATGGTGCTGGCGCTGATCGACGCCGGCGACCAGGTCGTCGTCGTCGACAATCTGTCGACCGGCTTTCGGTCCGCCGTGCCGCCGCCGGCCGTGCTCATCGAAGGCAACGTCGGCGACCAGGATCTGGTGCGGCACGTCATCGAAGAGCATGGCATTCGCGCCATCATTCATTTCGCCGGCTCGATCGTGGTGCCGGACTCGGTTGCCGATCCGCTCGGGTACTACCTCAACAACACCGTCAACTCGCGTGCGTTGATCGAGGTTGCCGTGCAAACCGGCGTGCGCTCGTTCATCTTCTCCTCGACGGCCGCCGTCTACGGCAACCCGACCGAAATTCCGGTGCGTGAGGATGCGGCCCTGAAGCCGGTCTCTCCCTACGGCACGTCGAAGCTAATGACCGAGCTGATGCTCGCCGACACCGCCTTTGCGCACGATTTCCGCTACGTAGCGCTGCGCTACTTCAACGTCGCCGGCGCCGATCCCGCCGGCCGCGCGGGCCAATCGACGCCGCGGGCGACGCACCTCATCAAAGTCGCCAGCGAGACGGCGCTCGGCAAGCGCGCGTCCATGGACGTCTTCGGCACCGACTATGCGACTCCGGACGGGACCTGCGTGCGCGACTACATCCATGTCACCGACCTCGTGGCGGCACACATGGCGGCGCTCAAGCACCTCGAAGCGGGCGGAGCGTCAGACGTCTTCAATTGCGGCTACGCGGCCGGCTATTCTGTGCTCGAGGTCATCGAGGCGGTGAAGCGCGCGTCGGGCGGGCCGTTTCCGGTCAATCTCGGGCCGCGCCGCCCCGGTGACGCGGAGGCCATCGTGGCGGACTCGGCGAAAATCCGCGAGCAGCTCGGCTGGCAGCCTCGGCTCGCCGACCTCGACCTGATCGTGACGCATGCGCTGGCCTGGGAGCGCTCGCTCCCGCGCTGAGGCATGAAGCCCCTTTTTCCGGCCGCGGGACTTCGATAAAAGGAGCGCAACGCCGCCTTAGCTCAGTTGGTAGAGCACCTGATTTGTAATCAGGGGGTCGGGGGTTCAAGTCCCTCAGGCGGCACCACTCCCACCCACCTCACCGGAACAGTATGTCAACGCCTCCAGGCTCGCGCGTTCCCCCGATCCTTGACCATGCCGGGGACCTGCTCGCGCGCTACGATGTCTTGTTCTGCGACGTGTGGGGCGTCGTGCACGATGGCGTGCACGCCTATCCGCGGGCAACGGACGCGCTGATCCGCTTCCGCGAGCGCGGCGGCACAGTGGTGCTGTTGACCAACGCGCCGGTTCCGCTGCATCGCGTGGAGGCGATGCTGGATGCCCGCCGCGTTCCGCCCGAGGCCTACGACACGATCGTCTCCTCAGGTGAGCTCGCGCTCGCGCATATTCGTGAGGCGAGCTATCGCACCATCTTCTTCATCGGGCCGCGCCAGCGCGATGCCGCGTTCTACGAGCGCATGGGGGCTGCGGACGGACCGCTCGAACAAGCGGAGGCTGTCGTCTGCACCGGGCTGGTCGACGACGTCAACGATACAGTCGAGACCTATCGCGACATCCTCGAACGGGCACACGCGCTGGCGCTGCCCTTCGTATGCGCCAACCCGGATCTTGTCGTCGACGTGGGCGGGCGTCTCTTCCTTTGCGCCGGCGCGCTGGCCGATGCCTACCAGACGCTCGGGGGTCGAGTGTTCTGGTTCGGGAAGCCGTATGCGACGGCCTACACGACGGCCAAGGCAACGGCTGAGACGATCCGTGGCGCCACTGTCGCGCCGGAGAAAATCCTCGTCATCGGAGATGCTGTGCGCACCGACCTGGCCGGCGCTGAGCGTGCAGGGCTCGATGCTCTTTTCATCACGGGCGGTATTCACCGAAACGAGACCATGACCGATGGCTCGATCGACGCCGGCAAGCTCGCGGCGCTGTTTCCGCCCGGCACGCCGCCCGCGCTCGGCGCGATGGCGGAGCTTGCCTGGTAAGAGAAGTCTCTGCCGCGCGCTTAATCCGCTGCTCTAAAGCTTGTGCGACATGCGGCGGCGCTTGGTCTCGAGGTAGCGCTCGTTATGCGCGCTCGGGTTGGTGACGACCGCCACGCGATCCAGGATCTCGATGCCCGCATCCTCCAGCGCCTCGATCTTAGCCGGGTTGTTGGTCATCAGACGGATTTTTGTGAAGCCAAGATCCTGCAGGATCTCAGCCGCCAGCTCGTACTCGCGTGCGTCGACCGGCTCGCCGATCTCCAAATTAGCGTCGACTGTGTCGCGCCCCTGGTCCTGCAGCGCATAGGCCTTGATCTTCTTGAACAGGCCGATACCCCTGCCCTCGTGGTACGGCAGATAGATGAGCACGCCGTTCGGAGTTTCTGCGATGCGTCTCAGCGCGGCGTCGAGCTGGGCCCGGCAGTCGCAGCGGAGCGAATGGAAAATGTCACCCGTAACGCATCCGGAGTGCACGCGCACGAGGGGAGCAGTGCCCGCCTCCGGGCCTTTGCCGCGATTGATGAGCGCCATCGCCTGAGTGTGCTCGTCCTTGCCCTGATAGGCACGCGCCTCAAGCACGATCTCGACACCGTCGAGTTCAATGGGCAGCATGGTGCGGGCTGAACGGCCCGTGTCGAGCTTCTTCTCCTGGACGCCGGTCAGCGGCATCTCCCTCTCCTTGATCTTGACCGGCTCTGTTCGGGCTGGGGTCGTGACGGTGGACATGTTGTAGCATAGGAGGCCGTGTACAAGATGCGAAAATAGGCGCGATCTGCCGCGCCCTTGTCCCATGGTTTCCTCCACCTAGCGCAAAGTCGAGTTTCGATGCGATTCCGCCTTATCCCACTGATATTCCTTGTTTGTTTCTCATCACTCCCCGCCAATGCAACGCCGCAGCCGAACCCTGCAGCGCGCACGGCAGAGGCCGAGATTACAGCCAAGGTGCAGGCGCTGCTCGCGCGCATGACGCTCTCCGAGAAAATCGGGCAGCTTAACTTTCCCTCGCTTGCCTTCCCCTTCGAAGCTCAGCTCGCGGAGGTCCGGCAGGGGCGCGTCGGGAACATGCTGAATGTAGTCAATCCCGATCACCTCAAGGCCTTCAAGGAGGCCGCGGCCGCCTCCCGGCTCAAGGTGCCGATGCTGTTCGCGATCGACGCCATCCACGCGTTCCGCATCACGTTTCCCGTTCCCATCGCATGGGCCGCGACATGGAACCCGCCGCTGGCCGAGCGGGCGGCGGAAGCCATCGCGACCGAGACGGCCCAGAACGGCATCAATCTGACGTTCGCGCCGATGATCGACATCTCGCGGGACCCGCGGTGGGGCCGCGTCATCGAAGGCGCCGGCGAGGATCCGTTCCTCGGCGCGGCGTTCGCCGCGGCGCGCGTCAAAGGTTATCGCGCGGGCGGGCTCGCGACGTCCGCAAAGCATTTCGTCGGCTACGGCGCGCCGGAGGGCGGTCGGGATTATAACGGAGCCCAGATTTCCGACGCGGAGCTGTTCGACCGCTATCTGCCGCCGTTCCAGGCCGCCATTGCGGCCGGCTCGGAGACGATCATGGCGTCGTTCAACACCGTCAACGGCGTGCCGGTGACGGCCAATCGGCCGCTGATCACGGACGTGCTCAAGGAGCGCCTCGGCTTCCCGGGGCTCGTGATGTCGGATTTCGTGGCTATCACCGAGCTCATCAACCATGGTGTGGCTGACGATCTCGCGGATGCGGCGCGCAAGGCGCTGCATGCCGGCATCGATCTCGACATGGCGAGCGGCGCCTACGCGCGCACCCTTGAAGCCGGCGTCGCAGACGGACGCGTGGCGACGGCCGAGATCGACGCTGCGGTCCGGCGCGTGCTCGCCGTCAAATATCGCATGGGGCTGTTCCCGGATTCGCCCGTCGGTGTCCGCACGCGAGCCAGCCCCATGGCGGAGAGCGATGTGCGCACGCGGGCGCGCGAGGTCGCCCGCGAGAGTTTCGTGCTGCTCAAGAACGACGGCGCCGCGCTGCCGATCGCACCCCAATCCGGCACCGTGGCGCTGATCGGCGCCGCGGCGCTCTCGACCAACGATCATTCGTGGTACGGGCCGGCCGGGCTCACCAAGCCGGCGACAGAGACACTGCGCGCGGCGCTGGAAGCCCGCGTGGGTAGTGGGCAAAAGCTCCTGTTCGCGGAAGCCTTCGCCGATCCCTGCGGTCTTTCCTTCAAGAACAAGGACGAGGCAATCGCGACCGCCAAGGCCGCGGACCTCATCGTGCTCGCCCTGTCCGAAGACTGTACGTTTTCAGGCGAAGGGACCTCGCGCGTGGATCTCGGCCTCTCCGGCGTCCAGGGCGAGTTGTTCGACGCGCTCGCCGAACTCGGCAAGCCGCTCGTGCTCGTCATCGAGACCGGGCGTCCGCTCGCGATCGAGGAGGTGGCAGCGAAAGCGTCAGCGGTTTTGATTGCGTGGCATCCGGGCACGGAAGGGCGCACGGCGCTTGCCGAGATTTTGGCGGGTGCCATTGCGCCCTCCGGCAAGCTGCCGATGACGTTTCCGCGTTCTGTCGGCCAGATACCGATCGCCTACAACGACCTGCCGACAAGCCGGCCGGCCAAAGGTGATCGCTACACGACAGGCTACATCGACGAGCCGTGGACGCCGCTCTATCCGTTCGGTCACGGCCTCAGCTACACGACGTTTGCCTATTCCGGGCTCGGCCTCAGCGCACCGGACATGACCCGCAACGGCCGGATAGAGGTTCGCGTCGACGTGACGAACACGGGCTCGCGCGCCGGGCAAGAGGTCGTGCAGCTCTATACGCGCCAGCTCGTTGCCGAGCGCTCACGCCCGGTGCGGGAGCTCAAGGGGTTCGAGAAGATTTCACTCGCACCCGGAACGCGGCGCACCGTGCGCTTCTGGCTCAATGCGCGTGACCTCGCCTATCACGACGACGAAGGGCGGCCGGTGATCGAGCCGGGCACGTTCCGGCTGTTCGTGGGCGGCAGTTCGGCGGCGGAGCTCGCCGGCAGTTTCGAAATCACGGAGTGAGAAAAAGCCGCACATACTTGCTCAACCAAGCCCTTGCAGGTTCTCTGCAGGCTACAAGGCAGTCATCGAGGCAGTTCGATCCACGTCGCCGCAAGGTGAGGATTAGAAATTCGATCGCTTACAGCTTCGGACAATTGATAGAGGAATGCCATTCGCCGAGCCGATCCATCCGCCTGTTCGGTGGCTCCACTACATCAAGCAGCCCATGCCGATGAGAAGCTCATCTGCCGTCTTCTTCTGATCGTCGCTGAGCGCTGCGTAGAGGTCGGTCAGCGCGGGCTTTACTTCTTTCAATGCGGCGGTTCTGGCCTCCATGGCCGCAATATGCTGATCGAGCCGCTGGACCGGCGATCTGGCTTCCATCATTTTCATCTTGGAGTGACGCATCGACTGCACGCTCTCGAGGTTTTTTTGGACTGCAGCAGCATATGCGTCCCACTTTTCTTTCTGCTCGTCGGTGATGGCGAGCTCGGCCTTGAGGAAGGCGATGCGGCCCTTCACTCGCGTTTCGGGGCCGCCCGGTCCCATCATGCCCATCATGGGGCAGCCTTGCATCATCCCCATCATGCCGCCGCCCATCATTCCGCCTTTTGGCGTTCCCGAGGTGTTGGCACCTTTGTCTGCCGGCGAGGGCTCGGTTTGAGTGTCTTGGGCGGGAGCGGCTTGAGGATGATGCTGGTCATGATCAATCTGCGCGATCGCGCCAGAAGAAGCGCTGCCGAATAAGCTCAGAAGAGCCAATGCGATCGACACATACTTGGCCGGTGTCGTCATTCGACTTACCTCCAGATACCGACAGCAGGACGCCTCTCGCTGCTGTCTCTACTTTGATTATCGCCTAGGCCGCAGGCCACAAGGCACGTCCTCTGTCCCGCACCTCATCGAACCGCCCCGGTTCGCGCTGCAAAGAAGTTGAACAGCGATCCGAAAACGATTGCCGTCCACCAGCCATAGACCTGGGTCCAGAGGAGACCGAGCAAAACGCTCCGCGGCGTCAGCCATTCGAAACCGGGAAAGAACTGCAGCCACGGACGATGCATGCCTCCGTCGGGGACGACGAGGCCGAGGAGAAGGCAACCAAGGAAGCTGATTGCGAAGAAAATACCCAGGCTAAGGCCGAGAGCGATGACGCTAACCTTCGCCGACGGCAAATCGGAAGTCATGACGACTACTCCTCATCAAGACTGCCATATGAGCAACAATTCTAGCGCCATTCGCGCACGCAGGATTTGATTGACGTCAAATGGCGCAACAATCTCCGGTGGTTCAGCAATGCGCCGAAACAGCGCTTCAAAAGCCAGCCGCGAAATGGCCAGGGCCATTTGCGGACGCTCTCCGAGATCAGCCCCGCCGCGCCGCCTCAATCGCGGCGACGTCGATCTTCTGCATGTCCATCATCGCATCGAACGCGCGCTTTGCTTCTTCGCCGCCGGCCGCAATCGCTTCAGTCAGGGTGCGAGGCGTGATCTGCCAGGAGATGCCCCATTTGTCCTTGCACCAGCCGCACGCGCTTTCCTGGCCTCCGTTCCCGACGATCGCGTTCCAATAGCGGTCTGTCTCCTCCTGATCGTCGGTTGCGATCTGGAACGAGAAGGCCTCGTTATGCTTGAAAACGGGACCTCCGTTTAGACCGAGGCACGGGATGCCGGCGACGGTGAATTCAACCGTCAACACGTCGCCCGCCTTGCCCGATGGGTAGTCGCTCGGAGCATAGTGGACCGCATCCACCGAGCTTTCAGGGAACGTTGCGGCATAGAAGTTGGCAGCAGCTTCGGCATCCTTGTCGTACCAAACGCAGATCGTGTTCTTGGCTATCGCGCGTCCCTTCGGATTTCCCATGGGCTGATCTCCTGTTTGCGAGGCACTTGTGAATTACCTAATGCGTCTGGTGGTGTCTGCTGTTCCGCGCACAGACTGGGAGCGAACAATCTTCGGCTTCTGACCGGTCGCCATACAGCCTTCGCGCCTAGCGGAGCAGACGCGGGTACTCAATCTTGGGACAGCGGTCCATGACGACTGTCAGACCGGCGGCGCGCGCCTCGGCGGCCGCGATCTCGTTGATGACGCCAATCTGCATCCACACGGTTTTGATGCCGAGGCGGTCCTTCTCGCGGATGGCTGCGCGCACGGCATCCAGCGCGGCCTCCGGGCGGCGGAAGACGTCGACCACGTCGACCGGCCTCTCGATGGCGGCAAGGTCGGACAGCACCGGCTCGCCGTGGATCGTGCGACCCTCGAGCGTCGGGTTGACCGGAATGACCACGTAGTCCTTCGCCTTCAGAAAACCCATGACGCCATAGCTCGGCCGTGTCGGATTGTCGGACGCGCCGACAACGGCGAACGTGCGTGAGGATCGCAGAATGTTGGCGATATCGTCGTCGCTCGGCTCTATGGGGGGCTCGTCGTAGGGCAACGTCGGACGTCCGTCGGCATCGAGCGTCATAAACGGGTTGTAGGCGACCTCCCACAGGTGGCCGTCCGGATCGGCGAAATAGCCGGCGTGACCGCCCCAGAACGTGTCCTGCGCCGGCTTCACGACGGTGCCGCCCGCCGCCTCGGCTTCCGCCAGCACGCGGGCAACCTCGTCCTCTGTACGCACGTTGTGAGCCAACGCGACGCCAGAGAAACCCGGCACGCTGTCTGCCACGTGTGCGTCGTTGGCCAGATCCTTGCGGCCGAAGACCGAGAGCACGATGCCACCGGCATCGAAAAAGGCGACGGTCTTCTGCGAAGCCGATGAAGCCTTGAAGCCCAGGCGCTCGTAGAACGCGCGGGCGCGCGCGACGTCTGCAACACCGAGCGTCACGAAGGACAGGCGCGGCTCCACATCAGCACCCTTTCCAGGTGGGATCGCGCTTTTCGAGGAAGGCGCCTATTCCTTCGGCTGCGTCGCGCGCCATCATGTTTTCGACCATCACGGCGGCGGCGTAGGCGTATGCATCGGCGAGTGGCTGCTCGATCTGGCGATAGAAGGCTTCCTTGCCGATCGCGACCGTCAACGGCGACTTGGCAGCGATGATACGGGCAATGGCGAGCGCCTCGTCGTGCACGCGTTCCGGCTGCACGACACGATTGATCAATCCGTAGCGCTCCGCTTCTTCGGCGGACAGCATCTCGCCGAGCAGCAGCATCTCCATAGCGCGCTTGCGCGGCACGTTGCGCGCTAGCGCGACCATGGGCGTCGAGCAAAAGAGACCGATGTTGACGCCTGGCGTTGCGAACGTGGCCGTGTTCGCGGCGACGGCGAGATCGCAGGTGGCAACGAGTTGACAGCCGGCCGCAGTGGCGACGCCTTGTACGGCGGCAATCACCGGCTTCGGGCTTCCGACGATGGACTGCATCAGCTTTGCGCAGGCCTGCATCGTCTCTTCGTAGAACGCGCGCCCGCCGTCTGGATCGGCGCGGTGGCGCTCAAGCTCCTTGAGATCATGCCCCGCCGAGAACACGGGACCGGTCGCTGCAAGCACGATGGCTGCGACGCCCTTATCGTCGGACAAGGCCCGGACCGTGTCGTCGAGCAGAGCGATCGTGCGGCGCGACAGGCTGTTGCGGGTTGCCGGCGCGTCGAGCGTTACGACCGCCACACCGGGCTCGGGGCGCGCGATCTGCACGGGCTCCCCGTCCGCGACGTGTCTATCTGCGACACGTCCTTCAGCAACACGGGCCTGCGGAGTATCCGCAGACCCGGTCTGACCTTCCGAGGCTTTCACCCCGGCAGCGTGCTGTGTCTCCCGGCCGGTCACGGCGCGGGCGCTTCATCCCCTTCGGGACCACTCTCACCGGTCTCCTCGGGAATGAGCGCCTCGATCTCGGCGATGTGCTTCTTCACGACGTCGATGTTGCCCTTGTGCTGCAGGGGCTGCGATGCCGCGATCTCCTGAGTCAGGTCATCGACGGCGAGCTTCTTGTCCTCGGCGGGGATCGAGTCATCGGCTTTGATGTCCTCGAGCTCCTTTTTCATTTTCTCGATGGGGTCTGTGAACTCTCCCGAGGAGCGGTCGAGGCCGTCGAGGATCAGAGTGATGTTGGCGCCTACGTCCTCGAACTCGTCGAAGCTCGCGAAGCTGTGCTTCCTGGCGATCTCGTCCAGCTCCTTGGTGAGAGCCGCGTCGGGCTGGTCGCCGCCTTCGATCAGCTTGCTTGCCAACGGCGCAAAATCCTTCTGCGCGGCAATGAACGACGTCACCAGCTTGTCGTTGAGCTCGATCTGCTTGAACTCCTGAGCGGCCGCGCCCAGGGCTCCCGCGCAGGCCACGCCCGCGCTTAAGCCGAGTACCAATGCCACCGACCTAAAGCGCGAAAGAAACAGTTTCATCGAGCGTAACCTCCCCTCGTTGGATCTCATGGCGATGCGTTGCTTCCCGGCGCGTCGCGAATCCCGACTTAAATTCACAAGTGAGACGGATCTAAGAACTGATCCCGCCCCATGTTTCCGTCGCGATGCGGCCAAAAAGTGCGCGCAACGCGCGGCTGTACGTCTCGGAGCTATGGGCTACACCGGCATGGCACCTGCCGCAACCTTGGTTAAGCCGGATGAGAGGGCAAGGCTTCGATTTATTGTGGTATTTTAATACCATATATGTGGTTTTATAATACCTTATATGGTAACCATATGTTTTAATTGTGTTATTTATTTTCTATCGGCAATTGACGCCCATCCAAGCGTCGCGTAGACACCGCATCTCACAAACAGCGGCGGCATCTGACGCCCGCTGCCTCAGTCCAACTCCAGGCAGGAGCGCTTCCCGCCATGAAGACTTTCGTCGCAAAGCCCGGCGAGGTTGAGAAGAAGTGGGTGCTGATCGACGCCGAGGGCCTCGTCGTCGGCCGCCTCGCGGCTCTCATCGCCACACGCCTCAAGGGCAAGCACAAACCGATCTACACGCCGCATGTCGATTGCGGCGACAACGTCATTGTCGTCAACGCCGAAAAGGTCGTCTTCACCGGCAACAAGCGCGATGACAAGGTCTACTATCGCCACACGGGTTATCCCGGCGGCATCAAGGAGACGACGCCGAAGCGGATCCTGGACGGCCGCTTCCCCGAGCGCGTCATCGAGCTTGCCGTCGAGCGCATGCTGCGGCGCGGGCCGCTGCAGCGCAAGCTGATGCGCAATCTCAAGATCTACAAGGGTGCCGAGCATCCGCACGCCGCGCAGACGCCGGTTGCGCTCGAC
Organism: Hyphomicrobium sp. CS1GBMeth3; assembly: GCF_900117455.1. NCBI lineage: Bacteria > Pseudomonadati > Pseudomonadota > Alphaproteobacteria > Hyphomicrobiales > Hyphomicrobiaceae > Hyphomicrobium > Hyphomicrobium sp. CS1GBMeth3. Next base: position 2,467,372 of record NZ_FPHO01000003.1, on the reverse strand, counting down.
ATCGCGAAGCTCAATCGCAAGAACGCGAGGGCCTGATACTCATGGCACAGGAAACCAAGTCGCTCGACGATCTCGGCGCCCTCAAGGACGCTGCCCCGGAGGCTCCGGTGCACGTGCAGAAGCTTGATAGCCTCGGCCGCGCCTATGCTACGGGCAAGCGCAAGGACGCCGTTGCGCGCGTCTGGATCAAGCCCGGCCGCGGACAGATCACGGTCAACAAGAAGGACTTCAAGCAGTACTTTGCACGCCCTGTGCTGCAGATGCTGCTTCAGCAGCCGCTCGCAGCGGCCAACCGCGCCAGTCAGTTCGACATTATCGTGACGGTGGCAGGCGGTGGTCTCTCGGGCCAGGCCGGCGCGGTTCGCCACGGCATCTCGAAGGCGCTCACTTATTACGAGCCCGAGCTGCGTGGCGTGCTCAAGAAGGGCGGCTTCCTGACGCGGGACAGCCGTACCGTCGAGCGTAAGAAATACGGACGTATGAAGGCTCGCCGCAGCTTCCAGTTCTCGAAGCGCTAATCCGGCGCGACCCTTTTTGCCAAAATACCTACAGCCCGCCCCCTAAGGCGGGCTGTTTTGCTAAGGCGGACCTTGACGAAGGTGCAACGCCTCACCTAATGGCACGTTTGTTCAGGACGCGCTTGGCTGGGAAACATTCAAACGATGCTTCAGTGGATATCGGATCACGCGGTCGAGCTCGTCAATATCATCATTATCGATCTCACCCTCGCCGGCGACAACGCCATCGTCGTCGGGATGGCGGCTTCGCGTGTCGCACCAAACCTCAGGGCGAAGGTCATCTTCTGGGGCATCGCCGGCGCTGTCGTCCTGCGCGTGCTGTTCTCGGGCGTCGCGGTTCAGCTCCTGCAGATCATCGGCCTCACGCTCGCGGGCGGTCTTTTGCTCCTCTTCGTTGCCTGGAAGATGTATCGCCAGATCGTCGACGGCAGCGAACATTCGATCGACGACGTGGAAGCGAAGGTGGCCTCCGGCGAGAGGCATCCGGGCGAGGTCAGCTTCTGGAGCGCGCTCTGGACCATCATTCTCGCCGACGTGTCGATGTCGCTCGACAACGTCCTCGCTGTTGCAGGCGTTGCGCAGGGTGCGCAGGAGCCGCTGCCGGTTCTCATCATCGGCCTCGGCCTGGCCATCATCCTCATGGCGGTGGCCTCGACGTACATCGCGAAGTTGCTCGCCAAGTACCCCTGGATCGCTTGGCTCGGCCTCCTTATCATCCTGTGGGTGGCGCTCGACATGATCTACACCGACAGCCACAAGATCACTTGCGCCACCTATAATATCGGCTGCTCGGAGACACTGTGGCAGGCTGTGCTGCACCGGCTCGGCCTTGGACCTGGCGGAACTGGAGGATGAGCGAGAAGCTCTCAACTTCTGGAGCGCGCGTCTTCATCGACGGCGAGGCCGGCACGACCGGCCTCGAGATCCGCGAGCGGTTGGCTGCTGAGCCGAGCGTCACCGTTGCCAGCATCGCAGCAGAGAAGCGCAAGGATCCAGAGGCACGGCGCGCGCTGATGGCCGAAGTCGATCTCGTCGTTCTCTGCCTGCCGGATGCTGCGGCCGAAGAAGCCGTCGCCATTGCCGACGATCTCGGCAACCGAGCGCCGCGGATCATCGACGCCTCGACCGCGCATCGCGTTGCGGACGACTGGGTCTACGGCTTCGCCGAGCTCGACGCGACGCAGGCCGACGCCATCCGCTCCGCACAGCGCGTCGCCAATCCAGGATGCTACCCAACGGGCGGCATCGCGCTTATCCGGCCGCTGGTCGACGCCGGCCTCGTGCCGCGGGATTTTCCGATTACCGTCAATGCCGTCTCGGGCTACTCGGGCGGCGGCAAGTCCATGATCGAAAGCTACGAGGTCGCGCACTCGGCGCCGGACTTCGAGCTTTACGGCCTCGGCCTCGCGCACAAGCACCTCCCCGAGTTACAGCGTTACAGCGGGCTCTCGCGGCGCCCGATCTTCGTGCCGTCCGTCGGCAACTTCCGTCAGGGCATGCTGGTCAGCGTTCCGCTGCATCTCGATGCGCTACCGGGAGTGCCGTCAGGGCAAGACATCCAGGACGCGCTGGAGGTGCACTACAGCGGCGCGGCGCTGGTGCGCGTGGTGCCGGCTGCGGAGGCCCAGAAGCTCAACGGGCGGCTCGACGCGCTGGCACTCAACGGCACCGACAAGCTCGAGATCTACGTCTTCGCCAACGACGCGCTAGGCCAGGCGGTGCTGGTCGCGCGGCTCGACAACCTCGGCAAGGGCGCGGCCGGAGCCGCGGTTCAGAACCTCAAGCTGATGCTGCGCCTTTGAGGCGGCGCTGTAACGTAGGGAACAGCGCCGCCATCGCGAAGCGACGATCCTGGCCAAGGAGCCGGAGGATCTCCCAATGGATGTGCTCGCACTCATCATCCTGATCGGCGGCGCCTTCGCGATTGCAGTGGTGGCGTCCAACGTGCATTTCGGCAAGCCGCGCCGCCGTGATGACAACAAATCCGATCGAGACCCGTGAGCGGCGTCGTTAGGCGTGCCGCGCCGTGACGTGCACATGCCGTACGGCCAGGATCAAGAGAATTGCGGCGCAGGACTGATGCGCGATGCCGAGGCCGATCGGCACCGCCTCGAGCAGCGTCCAGATGCCAAGCGCCGCCTGGCCGATCACGCCGGCCAGCAGCAGCCCAGCTGACACGCGCACCTCCTGCCTGGCACGCGAGGCAAACGCGCGCCAAGCTTCGATCGCCGCCAATGCGAAGATCGCGTAGGCGATTAGTCGGTGGTTGAACTGTGCCATCACCGGGTTCTCGAACGGGTTGTGGTGCCATGGCTCGATGGCCCAGAGATCGTCCGGAATGAAAACGCCGTTCATCGACGGCCACGTGTTGTGGACGAGCCCGCCCTTGAGGCTGGCGACGAAGGCGCCGATCACGACCTGCACGAAGAACGCGGCTACGATCAGAACCGGCAAAGATTTCAGCTTGCCGCCGGCGGCGACGCTCTGCCGCTGCGGCCTTCCCAATTCGAACGCCAGCCAGACGACGAGCGCCAAGATCAAGAACGCCACCGTCAGATGCAGCGCGAGGCGATACTGGCTGACGTCGACGCGGTCGACGAGCCCGGACTTCACCATGTACCAGCCGATGAAGCCCTGCAGTCCGCCGAGCGCAAGCACGCCAAGAAGCTTCACCGGGTATCCGCGACGGAGCGCGCCCGTGTACCAGAAGACGGCAAGCGGGATCGCGAACGCGAGGCCTATGATGCGGCCGAGGAAGCGATGGCCCCACTCCCACCAATAGATGAATTTGAACTCCTCGAGCGACATACCCTTGTTGACGAGATGATACTCGGGGATCTCCTTGTACTTGTGGAACGCATCGAGCCAGTGCGCCTCGGTGAGCGGCGGGATGGCACCGAGGATGGGCTTCCACTCGGTGATCGAGAGGCCGGAATCGGTGAGCCGCGTCGCGCCGCCGACGGTGATCATCGCGAGCACGAGGGCGGCCACGAACCAGAGCCAAAGCTGCACGGCGCGGTCGCGCGGGGCTGCGGCAGCGTCCGCCTTGCCGTTCATCGTCTCGATCGAGGCCATGCGCTTTTTTCCCTGTCTCCTGCCCAGGTGTGATAGGGCCAAGCGGCGCCTCGATCAATGCGATGATCGGGCGCTGGATCTTTATCCGGGGCCATGGTCCAAGGCGCTGGAAACAAACGTGAATTCGAGCGACCCATGACCCTTCGCACGCGCAAGCTCGTCGGCGCCATCGCGCTGCTCGTCTTCCTCGCCGTGTATGCACTGGCGGCGATGCTGGTCGCGGTCGCGCTGCAGGTCAGCGAGAGCACGGTTGCTCCGCTGCTCTATTTCCCACTGGCGGGGCTGCTTTGGGTGCTGCCGGCGATGTGGCTGATCAAATGGATGCAGCGTCCGGACGCGTAGCGCCTGTTGCGGGCGCGTCTGTACTTTGCGGCGCGCCGCGCCCCCGCACGCGCGCCAGTGCTGCCTGCGCGACGTCGCGCAGGGCGAAGGGTACGCCCGTCATCAGAGCCGATACGTAGCGGGGCTTCTGGAAGTCGCCGTTGAGCGAAATACGGGGAAGCCCGGTCATGGGGCTGTCGGCGCGAAGCACGTGCTTGTGCGTCGTCACCGCGGTCTCGAGCCCCAAGGTGCGCGCAATGGCGAAGTCGCGCGGGCCGGCGCTCGTAGCGTCTCCGTACGGGAAGCTGAAGTGGCGGCAGGGCCGTCCGAGCTCGCGCTCGATGCGCGAGGCGCTTTCGGCGATCTCCGCCCGCGCTTCGTCCTCCGGAAGCCTGGCGACGGCAAAGTGCCGACGCGTGTGGGCGCCGATGGTGACCAGCGGATCGGCGGCCAACGCGCGGATCTCGTCCCAGTCCATGATCAGGTCGCGGCAGAGGGTGGACGAGTCATAACCTGCATCTTCGGCGATCTGGTGCACGGTCGCGCGCAGCATGGCTTCAGGGCCCGAGCGCAGTGACCAGTAGATGCGCTCGAAGGCGCGATACTTCTCGTCGACCGACGCAGCGGGAAGCGTGTGCTCTTTGCCGCCGAGAGACACACGAACCCCATTTGCCTTGCGGATCGCGGCCTCGAGAACGAGCCACCACAGCTCGCCTTCTCCGTCGGCGTAGGCGGTCGGCACATAGATGGCGAACGGCAGGCCGTGGCGCTTGAAGACGGGATAGGCATAGTCGCGGTTGTCGCGATAGCCGTCGTCGAACGTGAAGCACGCGAAGGAACGCTCCGCTGTGCCGCTCTTCATGCGCCGGGCGGCTTCGTCAAGCGAGACGATGTCGTAGCCGGCCTGCCTGACGGTCTCGATGGCGACTTCGAGAAACGCCGGGGTGACCGTCAGAATGCGGTTGGGCTCAAAGGGCTGTGGCGGCTCGGGGCGCACGCTATGCAGCGTGAAGATCACGCCCTTGCCGCGCGCAAACGGCGCCAGCAGCGCCGCAAGTCCTGAATAGTGAAACGCCGAGAGTGCGCTTTGCATCAGCGCGGTGGTGGTGCGGCGCATGTCGGCCCTCTATCGCGGCGATTGCCCGAGATCAGCTAAGCGGCTGTTCGTTCAAATCCTGTTAACCCGCGCCGACGCGTTCGCCCGTCAACCGACGCGGGCCAGCTTTCCACGGCCACGCGCCGGTGTGCGCGCCACCCGCTCGCACCGATCGAGTGCAAAGAGCGCGATACCTTCGACGTCGAAGCCGAGGAACGAGCCGTTGCCGTCTTCCTGAACGCGTGCCCTCTGAGCCTCGTCGATGACGAGCGTGATGCCGCAATCGAAGCGACCCTGGATAGCCTCGAACAGGCGGTGCGCCGGCTCGGCCCGCGCGACTACGACGATGTGCTCGTAGACGTCGTCCAGCGCGTCGAGCAGGAAGTTCAAGCTATCGCTGTCGAGCGGTTCGTCGGCGTCCTCGACACCACGCCCACACGGTATGAGGTGCACCTCGCTGTCGTGGAGCGCGCGCACGACGTCCTCGAAGCGGGCGCGGCCGTCGATTAGCTCGGCAAAGCCCGGCCAGGCTGGCGCTCCCAAAGGCTCGGCGATGCCGGAGCCGTTGAGGCTCCAATCGACCAGGATCACGGACGCGCCGTCGGCGGCCAGGCGGCGGCAAATATCGGCGGCCTCGTTGGCGAGCGAGAAGACGTCGGCCGCGCCGGTGAGCAGCGTGCGCGTTCCCGTCTGGCCGCTCTTGTGCAGGGCGCCGATGCGCGCTGCCATGGCCTCGTGGCTCGCGATCTCCGGCACGGAGCCGGCCGCGTGTTTTGCTGCTGGCTGCTCGGGACCCGCATTGGCATTGGCGGCTTCGAGCGGCGCGACGGGCCGTGGCGGCGGATCCACTTTCGCGGTGGCGGTCATGGGGAGCGGCGCCTTTGGCGGTGCAATCCGCGGCACCGGAACCGGAAGCACGGGCTGGGCGCGATCGCGCCGTCGCCTGTCGCGATTGCCGCCGCGCGGAGGATGGCCAGCCGGCTTGCCGGCAACGTGGGCGTCGGATAGCAAGCCGCGTGTCACAACGAGCGCAAAGCCGATCATCAACGCCGCGACGGCGACCAGAAGCGCCGTCTGCATCTTCTTTGGGAATACCGGCGTGCTCGACGGCCTCGCGCCGGAGACGATATGCGCCTCGGCCGGAATGGTGCGGGCATCGTCCGCGCGGACGCGGTTGGCCTCGTACTGGGCGCGCAAGCGGTCCAGCTCGGCGCGCTTGGAGCGGGCATCGGCTTCGAGGCTGCGGAGCCGCGCCTCCTCGGGGCCGGCCGTCACGATGCGCGCTTTGATGTCGGCGATGCTCTTCTGGATCGCCTCCTCGCGCAGCGCCGCGACCTTGGCCTCCTTGGCAAGACCGTCGACGATCTTTGCCACCTCGGCGTCGATCTGGCTCTTCAAGCCTTTGAGATCCGCCACGAGCTGGCGCATGCGCGGATGGCCAGGCAGCAGCGCCGCCGAAAGCTCCGAGATCTGGCGCTCGACGCGCACACGGCTTTGCACGAGGCTCTGGATCAGCGGCGAGCGCTGCACATCGGCCAATGTCTCTGCGCTTCCCAGCGCCTGCATCTCGCGCGCCTGCTTGGCGCGCGCCTCAGCCTCGCTGCGCGTTCCCGTCACGCGCGACAGCTCGGCGTTGAGCTCGGCGAGCTGCTGCTCGTTGAGGCCCGTCTGCTGGCCGCCCTTGAAGATGTTGGCCTCGCCCCGGAACTTCTCGACGGTCGCTTCTGCGGCGGCTGCCTCTTCGGCGAGCTTGGCGATCTTCGGCTCGATGGCCTTCTGCACCTCGTCAGTTTCGATCAGCGACTGGCGCGCCAGGTGCCCGCGATAGGTCTCCGCGATGCGGTTCGCGACGGCGGCGGCCAGCTCGGGATCGATCGAGGTGAAGCGTATGCCGATAAAGCGGCTCTCCTTCGGCGAGTAGACCTCGAGCCGCTTGAAGTAGGCGTCGAGCGCACGGTCCTCGGGGCTCTCGCCGGCGCGCGGGACGCCGATCCCGATCCGGCGCAGCAGGGCCGTCAGGCGATCCGTCGGACCCAGCGCACCGTTGAACTCGGCACGCTCGGCGAGCTTCATCTCGCGGACGATGGCCTCGCCGAGGTCGGTCGACATCATCGCGCGGACGTGCGTGTTGATCGCCTCGCGGTCCATGCGGACGCTGACGTTGTCCGAGCCGGCGCCGCGAGACGGATCGGTGAACGGGTTGGTGCTGCTCTTCGATTCGATGGCGAGTTGCGTCTCCGACACGTAGCGCGGCGCCACCATCCCCAGCACCGCGTAGGTCGCGGCCCCGAGCGCGAGCGCGACCAGCGCGAGCCACGGCAGGCTCCTGACGGCCACCTGCCAGAGCGCGCCGAGATCGATATCGTCCGGGCGGGTTAGAGTTGATGACGTCATTTCGCTTTCGTCGACGGCCTCTTGGGTGGGAAGGCGCACTGCTCGTTAAGTTTCCTGTAACGGAACAACTCCTTAGATTTTCTTAACCGTGCGCCCCTAACACTCATCGCTGCCCTATCCCTCCTCCAGCGATCGACCATGCGCGCCGGCATTTCTGCATCCCTGCTCCGTTTCATCCCCTGCGCCCTCGCGCTCGGGCTTGGCGCGTGCGCCCACGATCCGGACGTCGTCATCGCGGGCGCACTCGAGAACATGGGCCGGCAGACCGAGACCATGGTCTACGCGGATGCGCCCGCCGCGGAAGCGGACTGGGATGCCGCGGTCGTGCACCCTGCAGGCTATGGCGGCACCAAGTTTGTCGATGGAAGCGGGCCGTACCGGCTCGATACCGGCGACAAGCTGCGCGTGTTCGTCTACGGGCAGCCGAACCTTTCTCGCGCCTATACCATCGACCACGACGGCATGATCACCGTGCCGCTGATCAACGAGGTGCGCGCACGCGGGCGCACGACGCGCGAAGTCGAAGAGGCGATCGCGTACCGGCTTGGCGAAGAGTTCGTTCGCGACCCGCAGGTAACCGTCGACATCCTGCAGAACCGGCCGTTCTTCATTTATGGCGAGGTCAAGAACGGCGGGCAGTATCCCTTCGTCTCGGGCATGACGGTCGAGACGGCCATCGCCATCGCGGGTGGATATACGGAGCGCGCCAGCACCCGCAGCTACCGCATCACACGCCGCAACAGCGGCTTCTCCGATCAGATCGCCGTGCCGGGTGATTATCCGGTGCAACCCGGCGACGTCGTCTATGTCAACGAGCGATTCTTCTGATGGCCGCGACAGTGGACATTGACCGCATGCTGCGGCTTCGCATCCTGCACGTGATGCGCGCGCCCGTCGGGGGGCTTTTCCGCCACGTTCTGGATCTTGCCGGCGAGCAGGCGCGGCGCGGCCACTCCGTCGGCATCATTGCGGACAGCACGTCGGCCGATGCGCTGACGGTAAAGCGCCTGTCGAAGATCGCGCCGAAGCTCAGGCTCGGCCTGTCCCTGATCCCCATGAGCCGGCAGCCGGGCCTCGGCGACCTTGCCGCCTTGAGGTCGGTCGTCAGAATCGCCCGTACGCTCGAGCCCGATGTGTTGCACGGGCACGGTGCCAAGGGCGGTGCGTATGCGAGGCTCGGCAAGGTCTGGCTCGCGGCGCACGGCGTGCGCGTCGCAGCGTTCTACACGCCGCACGGTGGCAGCCTGCATTACCGGCCCGGCACGGCGGCCGGTGTCGCCTTCATGCTTCTCGAGCGGGCTATGGGGCTTGCGACCGACGGCGTGATCTTCGAATCCGATTTCGCGCGCGCGGCCTATGCGCGGCTCGCGGGCGTGAGCGGGCCGACACGGCGCGTCATTCCGAACGGCCTTGCTGATGCGGATTTCGTCGCACGCCCGGCTCGGACGGATGCCGCGGACTTTCTGTTCATCGGGGAACTGCGCCATCTGAAAGGCGTCGACGTCTTGCTCGCGGCGATCGCCCGCCTCTCGCAAACCGAACCCGTGCGCGCCATCATCGTCGGATCGGGCCCGGATGCGCAAGCGTTCAAGGCGGAAGCGCGCCGTCTCGGCCTCGATGAGATCGTGACGTTTCCGGGCGCGATGCCGATCCATGACGCGTTGCCGCTCGGGCGGTGCCTGGTGGTGCCGTCGCGCGCCGAGAGCTTCCCATACGTGGTGCTCGAAGCCGGAGCCGCGGGCAAGCCGCTGATCGCAACGCGCGTCGGCGGGATTCCGGAGATCGTGGCCGGGACACCCATGGACCTGATCCCTGCGGGCTCCGTGGACGCGCTCGCCGATGCGATGCAGGCCGTGCTCGCGGACCCCGTGGCCGCCGACGTGCGGGCCATAACACTGCGGGCTGCCGTGCAGGCCAAGTTCACGGTGCCGGCCATGACGGATGCCGTGCTCGACTTCTATCGCTCCTCGGTGCCGCGTCGCGCTTCGAGAGCGGCGGTGAGCCACGTCGGCGGACCGCTGGTTGAGAGAGAGGCAAGCTCCTCGCACGTCCAGCAGTAGGCCACCTGGAACAGCTCGCGGTGCCGGTGCCAATCGAGGAACCCGACGCCGGCCGGTATCGGCAGCACGAGAGAAAGATCCTCGGGGCGAAGCTCGCGCAGAAAATCCCGGCGGTTGGCCATGAGGGCGCGGATCAGGACGGTGATGAGCCCCGGCGCGTCGGGCAAGCGCTCGCGTCGTAGCGGGTTCAGCATGAGGCGGAGCAGCGTGGCGCGCGATGGCAGCGCCTCGTAGTCGACCTTGCAGCGGTCGAGCATGGGCGGCTTGAAACTGATCACGACGTTGGGCCCCGCCTTGATGTCGCGCATCACCTTGATGGGGACGTTGTCCAGCAGGCAGCCGTCGACCAGCATATCGCCCTCGTCGGTATAGACCGGCGGCAGCAGCGCGGGGATGGAGGCGGACGCGCGGATGGCTTTCCAGAGCGATCCCGTCCGGTGGCAAGCGATGCCGGACCGCGAAAGGTTGCTCGAGATGGCAAAGAAGGGCAGCCACAGATCCTCGATGTCCGTCGTGCCGAAGAGGCGCTTCAACTCGGCGTCGAACACGGTGTGGTCGAGGAGCGCGTAGCGGGGGACTGTGTAGCGGCCCAAGGCGTGGCGCGTGACGAACATCTCGCCAACCGCGTCGTCGATCTCGTCCGGCGAGGTGTCGTGCATGAAGGCGGCCGCCAATGCCGCGCCGGCCGATGTGCCGCCCATGATGTCGAACGAGATGCCTGCCTCGGCGAGGGCCTTGAAGGCACCCGTGTGGGCCGCGGCAAGCGCGCCACCGCCTGCCGCGACAAGACCTACGGCACGGCCCTGAATGAAGCGAACCAGACGCTCGACATCGTCGTTGCGATCGAGCGCCACGTGATGATGCATGAGGATCCGCCGCTCCGCGAGCCAGCGGGCCGTCCCCGAGACCTTGCCGCGCCGCGGGTGTAGTAGGACGAGGCGCGTAGCCTCCGGGGCGACGTAGCGGGCCGCGAGGCGCTCGATGGCGTTCGGCTCGGGATCGTCGTCATGACGGGCGACGGCGAGCACGAGGTCCGCATGGCGGATGGCCTTTTCCGTCCAGGGAGATACGTCGTCGTCCGCGATTAGAAGCACATAATCGTGGGCAGCTTCCAGCGCGTTGAGTTGGCGGATGGCGCCGGCGTCATCGAACGAGCCGTCGGCTCCCAAGAGACGCTGGGCCGTTTCGCTCGATAACACGACGCAGCGTGTGCCCCGACCGAGCGCGCGCGCCAGCATCTCGAGGAAGTCGCCACATCTGCTGGCGCGCCCCGCCGGGACGACGCAAATGGTGCGCGGTGTTGGGGTTGGCTCCTTCCAGACCGCGGCCGAATTCAAGGTCGTGTCCGCGAGCCGGCGCGCCAGCGTGGCTGCAAGCGCGCTCCAGATGCCCGGATGCGACGAGACAAGCGCGTCAAATTCCGTACGCGGGAGCGCGAGCACCAGGCTGTCGCGCATAGCGGTCACGGTCGCAGTGCGGGGGCGACCCGTGAAGAAAGCGATCTCGCCCACCGGCTGGCCGGCGCCGATCTCGCTTACCGGATCGCGCCGCCCTTCGAGCGTGACGGCGAAGCGGCCCGAGACCACGATGTACAGCGCATCGGCGGCATCGCCCTCGCGCATAAGGACGTCGCCGCGCCGGAGGGCGCGCTGCTCAAGCCGCGCGCCCAGTGCCGCCCGCTCGTCCGAGTCGAGGTCGGAGAAGAGATCCACGTCCAGGAGCGCGTGTACGGGGCTCCCGTGCGTCGGACCGCCGGCAGGTGGATCGTAAAGGTCCATGGGAGCGCCCGGTCACTTCAGCCGCACGGGCGCAGTATAGACCGGCGGCGAACAATACGAACGGACGTTGATGAGGGCTGTTAATCCGGCCGCGGTTGCGCCGCGCGGGTGTTGATTTCGGCGGGATTCAGGTCCTGGACCGGATCTGCTCCGCGCGTGTCCGAAAGCGCATCGGCACGGGCGCACGGGCAACCCGATCCAGGCCCGCGATAAACAGGCCCAGCGCCGGGAGAAAAACGGTCATAAGCGAAAATGTATGCGCCATGCCGCCGGATATAGGGCGGCGTGCGGCCGTTTACAGTGGGCTGCGGCTTCGGCGGCTCACAATCAGACTGCGGCGGGTTGTCCGTGCGGCTGGCAGGAGTCGAGAGCCTCGCTCATGGCGCGGGCCATCTTCACCGGATTGAAGCCCCATTTGGCATTGAGGCGCATCTTGGCTGCCGCCTCGAGGGCGAGGACGAGCGCCGCCTGTCCGTGCCGGGAGATCAACGCGTTGACGTGGCGCGTCTGGCAGGCCGCCAGGAAGCTGCGGAAGCGCAGCAGCACGGCCACTTTCCGCACGCGGGCGCGCGGCGAGATCTGCCAGAAGTCTCGCTCGACCCGGCGCAGGTCCTCGTCAGACAAGGTCACGGTTGGAAGCAGGAGGCCGTCGCCGGCAGAAAGGATCTTGAGGGCCAGTGCCAGCTCGCGGGCGCCGACGAGCGGAACGTCGCTGGTATCGACTGCCCTCTCGGGGGCCTGGTCGATCATCGCGGGCGATGTCTGGGCTTGCGACATGGTCGATTAGCTCCGCTTTGCGGCCGGGTTCGCGCGGGCGAAAACGCTCCAGGGCGACCCATGCAACAGAATTATGTCTTTCGGACTACGCGATTCGACGAGGAAATCCACGTCGAGACCGACAAGGCGGCCGTTCGGGTTGCGGATATCCGTGCTCGAAAAGCGATACTTGCGACCGTCGTCAGCACTGATGATGCCGAAGCCGATGCGCTCGTGAAACTTTGTGATCTGTCCTTGCATGGCCCTATCCATCTCGCATGAGAGCCGCCTCGGTGGCGTTGGCAGAAATCTGCCAGAGATGGACAGCGCCTGCTGTTCCGGCCGGTACATTCCCCAATCTTTTCAAGGCTGTCAACCTAAGGGCTCGCTTGCGGTCCCCAACAAAAACGGGCCGCCCCGCGGGGCGGCCCGTTTTGTCGCAGGAAAATCCCGGAATTGGGGCCTCAAGGCCCTTCTTCGGAGCCCAATCCAGCCAGCCGAACCGGCTTTCGGCCCCGCTGCGGCTCGGAGGGTGGTGCTGACACCTCAGTTACTACGAAAAAAGGCGTCTACCCGCATGCCTGGCTTCAACGCCGCGGCCGTCCCCTCGAGCTCGATCGTCACCTCCATCACCTCGACGTCCGTCGGGCGCAGTGGCCCGCGCGTCGCGATCTTAGTGGCGCCGAGCGTCGGGGCGATGCTCGTCACCTTACCCTCGAACTTCTCGTCGCCGTAGCTGATGCTCTTCACGTAGGCGACCTGGTTCAACTTGATCTTGTTGACGTCACCCTCGTCGACCTCGGCCTTGACGCGGACGACGCTCATGTCGCCCATGACGACCAGTGGCCTCTCGGGCGAGGGTGCCACGACCTCGCCGGCCTTGGCGTCGAGCTCGAGAATGGTGCCCGCGACAGGGGCGCGGATGCGCGTCTTGTCGAGCAGGGCCTCAGCCATCCGCACCTCGGCGCGCGCGGCGCTGACAGCGGATTCGGCGCGGCTCGGCGCCGGCAGGTTGGGTTTTGACTGCGCTTTGACGTAGGCGATGCGCTCGCGCTCGAGGCGATCGTTGGCGTCCTTCAGGCGGCGGCGCGCGTCTGTCACGGCGGAGTCGCTTCCGGTGCCATTGCGCTTCGCCGAGATGGCGTAGTCGAGCTCGATGCGGGCGCCGGTCACGGCGCGCTCGGCCGAGTAGATGGCGTCCTCGGCCTTGCGCACGTCCTCGCGGCCGGAGGCGAACGCCTTCTCGCGGTCCTCGCGCAGCGCCTCGGCCTCGGTTTCGGCAGAGGCGAGCTTGGCGCGGGCCTCCGCGTCGTCGAGGCGCAGCAGAAGCTCGCCCTCCTCGACCTTGTCGTCGACGCTGACGAGGACCTCCTCGACGCGGCCGAGGTAGGTGGCACCGACCCGGATCTCGCCGGACTTCGGCTCCACGCGTCCTGGCGCGGCGACCACATAGTCCTTGATCTCGACCGCGACGGGCTCCTCGGCATTGCTCTGCTTGATGCGGTCGTACGCGAAATAACCGCCGGCCCCGGCGAGGCCCAATAGCAGAATGAGATTGATGGGCTTCAGCATGACACCTGATCTTCCTTAGGCTGCAACGTTCTTTTTCTTCGACGCATCTCCCGGGCCGCCCGTGTTTGGCGAGCGGTCGTCACTGACGATGCGTCCATCCTCGATGGTGATGATGCGATCGGCGTAGTGGAGCGTGCGGTGATCGTGCGTGACCGCCATGACGGCGCGTGTCGGGTCCTTGGCGACCTCCTTCAGGAGCTCCATCACGGCTTTGCCGTTCTCGCTGTCGAGCGCGGCCGTCGGCTCGTCGGCCAACACCACGGACGGGCGGCCAGCCAGCGAGCGGGCGATGGCGACGCGCTGCTTCTCGCCGCCCGACAGCTTCGAGGGATAATTGTGCATGCGATGGCCGAGGCCGACGGCCTTCAGCGCTTCCGCCGCGGTTTCCATTGGGTCGGCCGAACGGGCGTCGCGAACGTCGAGGGCAACCAACACGTTCTCGAGCGCCGTCAGGGTCGGGAACAGGTTGTAGCTCTGAAACACGAAGCCTACGTGCTGGCGACGGATCTCCGCAAGCTCCTCCGATTCAAGCCCAACGGCTTGATGGCCGGCGAGGTGAAGCTCGCCGCTCGTCGCCGAGAGGATGCAGCCCAGGATCGAGAGCAACGTCGTCTTGCCGCTGCCGGACGGGCCCATCAGCAGAGTCAACTCGCCCGGGCGCAGGTCCATGCTCACGCTCTTCAGGATGCGGAGCTCGCCGGCGCCGGTGCCGATGGTCTTTACGATGTTGCGAGCCTCGAGCAGCGGGCGCGGCCCGTTCGATGCTCCTCCAGCCTTGGACATGTCAGCAAAATCTCCCGAATGCGAACCCCAGATTTCAACGCGGCGACATTGGCATTGACGGCGCGTCTCGTCTGTTCCGCCTGTCACACGCGGCGTTGATGCGGCCGCAAAATTACACAAACGCTCCTGGAACAGAATTTCCAGCAGGGCCAAGATCAATCGCAATCTCCTCTCGGAAAAAGGCGACGAAACCTCGGCCCTCTACGGACGAGATCTGGAAAGCGTATCGGCTTTCCAGATCCCGTAATCGCTGACCCGCTCGATGCGGAGCGTCTTCCTATCGATTGAAGACGCCCGCCGGATCGATGCGCGTCACTTTCCGGATCGCGGTGATGGCTGCGAAGATGCACATGCCGACCGTCAACGCGAACAGGTATGCTGCAATCGTCGGTGTCATAACGATGGTCAGAGTGGGCACGCGCACCGACAAGCGGTAGATCGCGAGCATAGCCAGAAGCATGCCTGCCGCATAACCCAGGACCGCGCTCAGCAGCGCCTGAATCAGAATTACGGCGTGAATGTAGCTTGCGGATGCGCCAAGCGCGCGCAGGGTCGCAAACTCGTTCAGGTGATCCTTCGTACTGGCATAAAGCGTCTGGGCGACGATGACGACGCCGACGATGGCACCCAGCACCATGCCGGTGATCAGCGCAAGGCCGGCGCCGGTCGAGAACATCCAATAGTTGATGCTGCGACGCGTGAACTCGTCATGGGTCAGAACCTCGACGCCTACCATGCGATCCTCCAGGGCCTTGCGCACGGTCTCGACATCGGCGCCCTGTTGCAGCTGGACCATGACATAAGTTGCCTGGGACGAGCTGGCACCGACGAACTTGCGCGCGGTATTGATCGGCGTGAACACGTAGGGCAGCGTCGTGAACGAGCGGATGCCCTTGGTCACCGCT
This sequence comes from Hyphomicrobium sp. CS1GBMeth3, assembly GCF_900117455.1. Lineage (NCBI taxonomy): Bacteria > Pseudomonadati > Pseudomonadota > Alphaproteobacteria > Hyphomicrobiales > Hyphomicrobiaceae > Hyphomicrobium > Hyphomicrobium sp. CS1GBMeth3. The sequence continues at coordinate 2,452,114 of NZ_FPHO01000003.1, read as the reverse complement.
GCCACCTTGATGCGCTGGTTGTTGATCTCGGCGTAGTCACCGCGCTTCTCGATGCCGAGGTCCTTGAAGTACGACCGATCAACGGCGACCGCGTTCGGGCCGTTCAGATCCTCGACGATGCCTTCGTCGAGGCTCCAGGGGCGAACACCACCGTTGGGCCAGTCCAAGCCGACGAGGATGAACGACTTGCGACCGCCTTCCGGTTTGCGCCAGGAGGCAAAGCTTACGATCATATCTTCGGCCGAGGCGACACCTGGCGTCGACAGCGCAGCGTACTTCTCATGGCCTACCAGCAACGAGGGATCGTCGAAACTTTTGGTGCCGAAGGGAACGATCCAGAGATCGGCCGGCGCCTTGTCGAGGACAGTTGCGATCTTGCTCTCGCTGCCCTTGTAGAGACCGACCTCGATCGCGACGAGCACCACAGAGAAGACGATGCCGATCAGCGTCACGACCAGGCTCATGCGATCGTGAAAGAGATTCCGGTAGGCGATCTTCGGCGCCATGCGGATGATCTTGCCCTGAGGGGCCGAAGCCGCTAGCGCCGCACCGCCTTTGATCCACTTCATCATGTTCGACTCCAATGGGGCAAACGGGAGTGTTGTGCGCTGAAGTTGTTGCCGCGTCCAGCGCTACCGCAGATCGAAATGCGCTTTATTCCATGCCGATCGGCGCATCTCGTTCTAGGTGATCCTGTCATACTGATGGCACGCGCCGGCCTTTCGCTCATTCGCCGCAGGCTGCGGCGATATTCGCGTCTCACGACGCAACGCGGGTAAGTCAGCGCGACCTCATCGCAGATTGCACATCCGCTGTGCCACGCGCTGTTCCGGGTGGCACATGCGCCAAACCCATGCGCGTGCCGCACAAAAAATAAAGCCGGCCCACCAGGGGCCGGCTGCAATTCACGGGGCGTCTTCTTCGCGTTACTGGCACTCGACGTCCACCGCGACACCGAGCGCCGGGACGAAGCGCTTGCAGGTCTTCGGCTCGTCCGGCTGCTCCTCCGTCTTGGCCATGGACGCGGTTTCGGCCGGGGCTTCGGTTGCAGCGGCGACGGTTGCCGCCTCTGCCGGCTTCTCGGTCTCCTCCGACATGCTGACCTGGTCAACATCGACCCGGGTCAGGGCCGCCGTGCTCGAGGGCGCCGCGACGTAGGTGCTCGGCGTGGCCTTTGTCGTCTCCTCGGTGGCGACGTCCTGCGTCTCCTCCGCCTGCTCTGCCTTTGCCTTCGCGGCGGCGGCGGCAAGCTGTTGCTTGCGCTTGGCGGCTGCGGCGGCCTCGGCCCGCGCCTGAGCCTGAGCCTTTGCCTTCGCCTGGGCTTGGGCTTGGGCCTGCGCCTTCGCCTTCGCCTTGGCGCGTGCCTGTGCCTGCGCCTGAGCGCGGGCCTCGGCCCGGGCTCTTGCCATCTTGTGCTGCTTTGCCTGTTGGGCCTGGTGAGCCATGGCGCCTACGGCCAGCACACCAAGACCGATGCCGAGGCCGATACCGCGTCCGCCGGCCTCAGCGGCCGGGGTGATTGCGAGGCTAGCGGCCACTGTCGCCGCGATCGCCGTGATGCTGAGCTTCTTGGCCATGGGTCTCTCCATCTGTGTCACGAGCGATCGGGGTGTCCTCAGCGCTCTCTTGAGCCCCACAGTGCCGGATCGCCGCAGGGCCCGCTGTTCCGACTGGAACACGCGCAAAAAATTGGCGGGATGCCCCGAAAGAATTTCGAGGCATCCCGCCCTGATCCTGGAGACAGTGGGCAAAACGAGGACACGGTCCTCAGGTAATATGTAGATATTTCAACGTATTATTACATACTCAGGCCGCGACAAGCCCTCCGAGCCGCTCGCCGACTTGGCGGGGGCAGATGCCCTCGGCGACGGCGCTCGCAACACGCGCCACGAAATCCGCCGTCCGGTCGAGCACCACGTGCCGCTGCCGGTCCACGGTGACCATATGATAGCTGTCCTCTAGCACCACGAGATCGACCGGTCCGGCCAACTCACGTTGCAGGTAGGACGCGTTATCCAAGCCAGCGTAGTCGTCCTCGCGCGCATGAAGGATGAGCACCGGCTGCGTAATCGAGCCGAGCCGGCGCATGACCTCCTTGGCCAGCCGGCGGCGTTCGAGAACCGCGCCGCCCGGCGTTGCGGACGGAACGCTCTTGCCGCCTGGTGTCGCCATGGCGTTCAGGATGAAATCACGGATGCGGCGGTCCTTGATGCCTACGTGGATCGGGACCGGGAAGCGGAACAGGTTGGCGACCCGCTTGTTGTCGATCAGTCTGAACAACGGCAGATACCAGGGGATCTGGCGGCCGCTGAGCCAGAGCGTCGGCGAATAAAGCGCGATAGCGTGCACCTTGTCCGGGTGGCGCGCGGCGAGCAGCAGGCTCAGCACGGCGCCGGTCGAGAGACCGCCGACAACGACCGTGTCGCAAGTGGTGGCGAGTTCATCGAGGCCCTTCTTCGCGCTCTCGTACCAATCGTGCCAGCTCGTCGCCATGAGGTCGGCTTCGCTGCCACCATGACCGGCGAGCTCGGGGCAGACCACGGTATAGCCGCTCCGCATCAAGCCATTGGCCACAAATCTGATTTCGCTTGGAGAGCCGCACAGGCCGTGAATGAGCAGCACGCCCACCCGGCCGGCCTTGCCATCGAATTTTCTTTCGCTCGCCTGCATCACACACGCCCCGAATTTGGTCCGTCATCGATGGGGGGACGTTAGGGGCCGGGGCTGCAGGCCGCTGTTCCGGCTGGCACATCTGTGGGGAAATTGGCGCGGGGATAATTGGTGACAGTGGCTTGAAAGTTTTCGGCGCTACCTGGAGAAGCTACGCTTCTTGCTGGTTAACGCACTTAAGGCATTGACCTTATCGCGCGCCCGGATTACCACATTAGAATTGTTCTAAATAATCCTGGAATGGCCGAAGGATCTGCCGTCGGACCTTCCATTTCGGCAGACGGAGGGCTCCATGAAGGGCAAACGCGAGATTATCGATATCCTGAACGAGTCACTGAAGCTCGAGCTCGGCGCTGTGAACCAGTACTGGCTGCACTACCGGATGCTGGAGAACTGGGGTTTCACGAAGCTCGCCAAGAAGGAGCGCGCGGAATCGATCGAGGAGATGCATCACGCGGATCGGCTCGTTACCCGCATCATCTTCCTCGAGGGTCTGCCCAACCTGCAACACGTGGCGCCGCTGATGATCGGCGAGCATCTGCAGGAGGTGCTCGAGTGCGATCTCAAGGGCGAGCTGATCGCGCACGAAACCTATATCCGCGGCCGCGATCTCTGCCGGGCCGCCAAGGATTACGTCACGATGGATCTGTTCGAGGACCTCATCAAAGACGAGGAAGGCCACATCGATTTCATCGAGACGCAGCTCGACCTGATCTCGAAGATCGGCATCGAGAACTACGGCCTGCTCCAGTCCGACCCGGCCAACGAGGTCGAGGGCCACTGACACCTCCCGGCGCGGTCGGTGCTCCAACCGCCGCGCCGGCAACGCCCTTCGGGGCGCTCGGTCGAGTTGCCTATCCGCTCGTGAACACCGATGCCAAACGTCCCGCTTCCCGTAGCGGGCATACGTCGTCGCATTGCCGAAAAATACGGAACCTCTGTCATCTGCCCAGCGTTGGCTAGCTGGTGAAAATGATGACAACTCTGAGCCTTAGAAACTTCGCGCAGGTTAACTCGCCGGTCACTATCCTGGTCGTCGAGGACGATCCTATTTTGCGCTTCACGCTCTCCATGGAGCTCAGCCAAGCTGGGTTCAGGGTTCGCGAGGCCGGCAACACGGAGGAGGCGGAAACCGTCCTTTCCACCGGCGCGCCGATCGACCTCGTCGTCACCGACATCGAGATGCCTGGCCAGCGCGACGGGCTGGCGCTCGCCCGCACGGTGCGCGCCTTTCATCCGCACATGCGTGTCGTCGTCGTGTCGGGAACCGTGCCCGAGGTCGGCATCGTCGGCGTGGCGGACGCCTTCTTCGGCAAGCCCTACGACACCGACCGTCTGATCCTCAGGATCCGCTCGCTGCTCGCTCCGCGCCGGCGCTCGACCGGCCGGAGTTGAGCATCGCCCGCTAGGGCCATTTCACGACGGGCGGCAGCGACGAGAGGATGCTGTCGACGTTGCCGCCGGTCTTGAGGCCGAACACCGTGCCGCGGTCGTAGAGCAAATTGTACTCGACGTAGCGGCCGCGGCGGACGAGTTGCTCCTCCCGATCCGCGTCCGTCCAAGGCAGCGTGTAGTTGCCGCGCGCGAGCATCGGATAAACGCGCTGGAAGGCGCGGCCCACGTCCTGCGTGAAGGCAAAGGACGCGTCCCAGCCGCCTTCCTCCTCGGTCGGCGTCAGATAATCGTAGAAGATGCCGCCGATGCCGCGCGGTTCCTTGCGATGCGGCAGGTAGAAGTAGTCGTCGCACCATTTGCGCAGCTTGGCGTAGTCGGCGATGGGCTCGTGCGCTGCACAGGCCCCATACATGGCCGCATGGAAGGCGAGGCTGTCAGCGTCGTCCTCCTTGCGCCGCCGGTCGAGGACGGGCGTCAGGTCCGCGCCGCCGCCGAACCACCACTTGCTCGTCACCACCATGCGCGTGTTCATGTGCACGGCGGGTACATTCGGGTTCTGCGGGTGGGCGATCAGCGAGATGCCAGAGGCCCAGAACTCGGGGTTCTCCTCGGTGCCGGGGATCTGCTTCCTAAATTCCGGCGCGAACTCACCGAAGACGGTCGAGGTATGGACGCCGACCTTCTCGAAGACGCGCCCCTTCATGACGCTCATTTTGCCGCCGCCGCCCGGTGCGCCGGTATGATCCGTGCGCTGCCAGGGTGTCTGCACGAAGCGGCCCGGGGGCTCGCCGCCGAGCTGAGCCGAGGGCGGAAGGTCGGTCTCGAGCTTCTCGAAGCTTGCGCAGATCTCGTCGCGCAGCGTCTGGAACCACGCCTCGGCGGTTTGCTTGCGTGCCTCGATATCGCTTGCCGTGCCGGCCATGGTTGCCTTTTCCTCCCGCCTTGCCCATCTCAGGGTTTCTCGTAAGAGCGGGATCGCGCTCTACGTCTTGGTTAGATCCGTGATTCACGCTTCGGACTGATAGGGCCGGAAGCGATCATGGTCTCGATTGGACCGATGATTCGCGCTCCGGACTGATAGGGTCCGGAGCGACCATGGTCCAGGCCATCGTTTCGGCACGATGGCGGGGTAGCGCATAGCGCGATCCATGAGAAACGAGAAGGGGTTTGCGCCGGCAAGCGGTTGCGGGCTCGCGGCAAGACAAGATCACAACAAGACTAGAGCCTGATGTTCCGCTGGTTTGAATCCCGTATCGATCCGTTTCCGCCCGCCGCACCGGGGCGCCCGCCGGACACAATCGCGGCCTTCTACTGGCATTTCATCAAGCCGGTTTGGCGCCCCTTCGCCGTGCTGCTCGCCATCGGTTTCATGGGCTCGCTGATCGAGGTCATGCTGATGGCCTTCGTCGGCAGCCTCGTGGACATGATGTCCAGCGCCACTTCTCCGCGCACATTCTTCAGCGATCATGGCTGGACGCTGATGTTCATGGCGTTCGTGGCCCTGATTGCACGGCCTGTCGTTTCGACCCTGCACGACCTGGTCAAAAACCAGATGATCAGCCCGTCGGTGACGACGCGCATCCGCTGGCAGACGCACACGCAGGTGTTGCGCCAATCTCTCGGATTCTTCCAGAACGACTTCGCCGGACGCATCGCGACGCGCATCATGCAGACTGGTGCGTCGCTGCGGGAATCCGTCGTGCAGGCCGTCGACGCCATCTGGTACATGGCGGTGCACGTCGTCGGTGCACTCGTCATTTTCTGGGAGGCGGACGCGCGTCTCGTCATCCCGCTGTTGGCCTGGATCGGGCTTTATGCGCTTGTCGTGCGCGTGTTCGTGCCGCGCATCCAGAAACTCTCGACGGAGGCTTCCGAGGCGCGCTCGTGGCTTACGGGGCGCGTCGTCGACAGCTTCACCAACATCCTCACCGTCAAGCTCTTCGCGCATGCCGAGCGCGAGGAGGCCTACGCGCGCGAGGCCATGCAGGCGCACCTCGAGCGCCATCAGGCGTCGCTGCGCAACCTCACCATCATGGAGTTCGTGCTCTATGCGTTGAACGGGGCGCTGCTCGTCTCGGTGGCTGGGCTGTCGCTCTGGCTCTGGAGCTACGAGGCGGTCAGCATGGGCGCCATCACGGCGGCGATGACACTCTCGATCCGCATCATCGCGATGTCCGGCTGGATCTTGTTCACGGTGGCCGGCATCTTCGAGAACATCGGCATCGTGCACGAGGGCATGCAGACCATCGCGCGCGACAACGAGGTCATGGACCGCCCGGACGCCCGGGCCCTCGTCGTGGCAAAGGGTGAGATCCGCTTCGAAGATGTGCGCTTCCACTACGGCAAGGTGAAGAGCGTCATCGAGGAGGTGTCGCTCACGATCCGGCCCGGCGAAAAAGTCGGCATCGTCGGCCGCTCCGGCGCCGGAAAATCGACGCTCGTGAACCTGCTCCTGCGCTTCTACGACCTCGAGGGCGGGCGGATCCTCATCGACGGCAAGGACATCAGCGCGGTGACGCAGGAGAGCCTGCGCGCCAACATCGGCCTCGTGACGCAAGACACCTCGCTCCTGCACCGCTCGGTGATGGACAACATCCTCTACGGGCGTCCGGAGGCAGGCCCCGCCGAGGCCATCGCCGCGGCCAAGCGCGCGCATGCGCACGAGTTCATCGAGGCGCTGGAAGATCTCAACGATCGGCATGGGTACAACGCTCACGTCGGCGAGCGCGGCGTCAAGCTCTCAGGCGGACAGCGCCAGCGTATCGCCATCGCGCGCGTGCTCTTGAAGAACGCGCCGATCCTGGTGCTCGACGAAGCGACGAGCGCGCTCGACAGCGAGGTGGAGGCTGCTATCCAGGAGAGCCTCGCGACACTGATGGCCGGCAAGACGGTGATCGCCATCGCGCACCGGCTTTCGACCATCGCCGCCATGGACCGGCTGGTCATCATGGACGGCGGGCGCATCGTGGAGCAGGGCAGCCATACGGAGCTTCTGCGCAAGGGCGGGCTTTACGCCAGCCTGTGGGCGCGCCAGTCGGGCGGATTCCTCACCGAGGATGCCGCGGAATAGGCGCCTTCTCTCGTTTCGCGGCGGGATCAGTCGGCCTTCATCACGAAGCAGTCGATTGCCAAACGGCGCAACTCGAGGCAGGCGTTCGAAGCACCGCCTTCGTCAAAGCTCACGAAGCGCGCCCTGTAGATCAAGCGGTTGTCGCGATGCACGGGGATCGTGATGTCGTGGTGGCCCTCCAGCAGCCCCGCAGCGCGGCTGCGGACGGTGTTGAGCTTGGCCTGCGCATCCTCGGGCGAAAGGTAGGCGCCGATCTGGATCGCGTAGCCGGCACCCGTCGGCGCAGGCTGGAACTGCGGCACCGGCGGCTTCGGACGCGCGGCTTGAGCGGGCGTCGTCAGCCCGGCGAGCATGGTGGCCTGGGCCGCCAACGTCGACGGCTGGCGGACCGAAGGCGCCGCGGCACCCGCATCAGACAGCGTGCGAACGGTGGGAGCGGACCTGTTATCGGATGCGCCATCGACGACGGAATCGCGGATCAAGCCGTTGATGTCTTGCGGGGCGGCGTTCGACGCGGTGACCGTCTCAGTTTGCTGTTCCGCCTCCGCTTCCGTCTCGGACATGGCAGCACGCAGGGCCTCGAGGTCGAGGCGCGGCGGCGGCAGGACGGCCGCCGAGGACGTTGCCTCGGCAAAGGTGGATTCGTCACCCTCGGCCAGAACCTCCGCGATGGCGTCATGCGCAGTTGCAGGGGCTGCCGGCGGCGGAGCATTGGCCGCCACGATAGTTGCGGGCTTTCTCGCAGGCGGCGGCATCGCGGTCTTTGGCGGCCGGGCCGTCTCGGCGCGTGCGGGGGCTTTCTGCGGACGCGCTTCGGCAACGAGGGCGGAGCCCTGCTGACGCGTCCTCTGTGTCGAGGCCTTCGCGAGGGCGGTGAACAGCAGCGAGCGCATATGCGCGTTGCGCGTAGCGGCCGTCTTGCCGCCGAACACGGCGCCGACGACGTGCTTTCCGTTGGCGCGCACGGACGAAACCAGGTTGAAGCCGGAGGCGCGCGTGTAGCCGGTCTTGATGCCGTCCATGCCCGGGAACCCGAGCATCAGCGTGTTGTGCGTGCGATAGGTCTTGCCGCCGTAGGTGAACGAGGCGGTGGAGAAGAGATGATAGTGCTGCGGGAAGTCATCCTGCAGCCTCATGCCGAGCGTCGCCATGTCCCGCGCGGTCGAGCGCTGATCGGGGTTCGGCAAGCCCGAGGCGTTGCGGAACGTCGTTGATCTCATGCCGATCTGGTTCGCGCGCTCGGTCATCATGCGCGCGAATTGGTATTCCGTGCCGCCGATGTGCTCGGCAACCGCAACGGCAACGTCGTTGGCCGACTTCACGACCAGCACCTTGACGGCGTCCAGCACCGTGATCTCCTCGCCGACCTTGAGGCCGAGCTTGGACGGCGCCATGCCGACGGCGCGCTCGCTGAAACGAACTCGACTCTGGAACGTGAGCCGCCCCCGCTCGATCTCCTCGAAGACCATGTAGAGGGTCATCATCTTGGTCAGCGAGGCCGGGAACCGGGGCTCATCGGCCGATGAGGCGTGAAGGACCTTGCCGCTGTTGGCGTCAATGACGATCGCGGCCTGCTTCTCTGGAGCGGCCTTCTTCTTGCTCTGCTTGGCATCCTGGGCGCGCGCTTCCTGCGCGAGCGCAGGCACGACCGCGAACAGGGCGAGCGCCAGAAGCATCGATCGCATGACGGTGGTCGCCAAAGATCCCCTCTCCCTCGTGCGCTTCGAGAGCCGAAGCCGGCCCGTCTGCCCCCTGCCGGAGCGCCAACCATATCCGAACCTGCCCTGAATGCCCATGCTTCAGGGCTACTTTACGGCTTCAGGGTCCCACTTTCCCCAACTCCGGGCTCACGCGACCCTGAGGATCGGGAGGGGCGCAGGTTAACGGCTGCGAGCTTCGATTCCGTTAATGTCTCGGTCATTGATACCCGAGGCGAGCCTATATGCTGCGTCGCAATATGTGACTTGAAGGAATGGTGCGCTGCGGCTAAATTATGGCCAAGGCATCCGGCGCCGACGATGGTCCCACGTGACAGCAGCAGCAGGCATCCCGATGATCAACAATTTCCAGGACTTCCAGAAGCTCGGTCAGAACAATGTCGATACGGCATTGAAGTTCTTCGGTGATTGGAACAAGGGTTGGCAGGCCATCGCGGCCGAGCTGACCGACTACCAGAAGCGCGCCTTCGAGGACGGCACGGCGACTTTCGAGAAGCTCGCCGGCGCAAAGTCGCTCGAGCAGGCTTTCGAGATCCAATCCAGCTTCGCCAAGCGTGCGTATGAAGACTACGTTCAGCAGCTGACCAAGATTGGCAGCATGTACACCGCTCTCGCCAAAGACGCCTACAAGCCCGTCGAAAAGGCCTTCCAGGGCAGGTAGAGATGGCGAGCCCCCGGCTCAGAGCGACAGTGACATGAGGCCTGGGCGCATCGCCCGGGCCTTTTTTATCTCGCGCGGGACCCCACTTTCATTTCGCCCGATTGGTCTGGTGGTCTGCCGTGAGAATAGGACGCAGGAATGGCATTGCTGGCGCAAGCTAGGTGCGCAAACATAGCCAAAATGTACGCTGGCGCTTGGCGCGGGACGGCGGGAAGATATCGACGACGACGGCAATGATGACACTAGGACCAAGAATGGCGGGCAAGAACGGCGCCGGCAACGACCGGGGGGGTGAGGAGGGCAAAACCGGCCTCGTCACCAAGACACGCCCGAAGACGAAGAAGCCGTCACTCTACAAAGTGCTGCTTCTCAACGACGACTACACGCCGATGGAGTTCGTGGTCCTCGTGCTGGAGAAGTACTTCAGCAAAGGACGCGAGGAGGCGACGCGGATCATGCTGCACGTTCACCACAAGGGCGTCGGCATCTGTGGAGTGTTCACCTACGAGGTCGCCGAGACCAAGGTGACGCAGGTCATGGACTTCTCGCGTCAGCATGGCCATCCTCTACAATGCACCATGGAGAAAGAGTAGGTCAGACGTGCCATCCTTCTCGAAGAGCCTCGAATCCTCGCTGCACCGCGCGCTCGAGTTCGCCAACGAGCGCAATCACGAGTTCGCAACGCTTGAGCATCTGCTCGCGGCGCTGATCGACGACCGCGACGCGGCGGCTGTCATGCGTGCCTGCAATGTGGATCTCGATCAGCTCCGCGGACGCGTCACCGAATACCTCGACACCGAGCTCGGCAACCTCGTGCACAAGGGCGCGGCGGAAGCGCAGCCCACCACGGGCTTTCAGCGCGTGATCCATCGCGCCGTCGTTCACGTGCAATCATCTGGGCGCGAGGAAGTAACCGGCGCCAACGTGCTGGTCGCCATCTTCGCCGAGCGCGAGAGCCACGCCGCGTTCTTCCTGCAGGAGCAGGAGATGACGCGCTTCGACGCAGTTCAGTACATCAGTCACGGCATCGCCAAGCGAGCGGGCATGTCGGAGCCGAGAGGAGTGCGTGGCGTGGAAGACGAGCAGGCGAGCGAGGCCGGCGAGGAGAAAAAGCCCGGCCAGGACGCGCTCAACACCTACTGCGTCAACCTCAACAAGAAGGCGCGCGAGGGGCGCATCGATCCCTTGATCGGGCGCGAGCAGGAGGTGCTGCGCACGATCCAAGTTCTCTGCCGCCGCCAGAAGAACAATCCGCTGTTCGTCGGCGATCCCGGCGTCGGCAAGACGGCCATCGCCGAGGGCCTGGCGCGCAAGATCCTGCGCGGCGAGGTTCCCGAGGTGCTGAAGAACGCCACCATCTTCGCGCTCGACATGGGCGCACTGCTCGCCGGCACCCGCTACCGCGGTGACTTCGAGGAGCGCCTCAAGGCGGTGATGAAGGAGATAGAGAACTATCCGGGTGCGATCTTGTTCATCGACGAGATTCACACGGTGATCGGCGCCGGTGCCACGTCCGGCGGCGCGATGGATGCCTCGAACCTTCTGAAGCCGGCGTTGCAGTCGGGCAGCGTGCGCTGCATCGGCTCGACGACCTACAAGGAATACCGCCAGCACTTCGAAAAGGATCGCGCGCTCGTGCGCCGCTTCCAGAAGATCGACGTCAAGGAGCCGACGGTCGAGGACTCGATCGCCATCTTGAAGGGGCTCAAGCCCTACTTCGAGGAGTTCCACAAGCTCAAGTATACGGGTGAAGCCATCAAGGCGGCGGTGGAGCTGTCGGCGAAGTACATCCACGACCGCAAGCTTCCGGACAAGGCAATCGACGTCATCGACGAGACGGGCGCCTCGCAGATGCTTGTGCCTGAAGGCAAGCGCAAGAAGAAGATCACAGTGAAGGAGGTCGAGGCTACCGTGGCCACCATGGCGCGCATCCCGCCGAAGACGGTGACCAAGTCGGATGCCGAGGTGCTTGGCAACCTCGATAAGGACCTGAAGCGGCTGGTGTTCGGCCAGGATAAGGCCATCGAGGCGCTCTCTGCCGCGATCAAGCTCGCACGCGCGGGCCTGCGGGAGCCGGAAAAGCCGATCGGCTGCTACCTGTTCTCAGGCCCGACCGGCGTTGGCAAGACCGAAGTCGCGAAGCAGCTCGCTTCGCTCATGGGCGTCGAGCTTCTGCGCTTCGACATGTCCGAGTACATGGAGAAGCACACTGTTTCGCGGTTGATCGGCGCGCCTCCGGGCTACGTCGGCTTCGACCAAGGCGGCCTCTTGACCGACGGAATCGACCAGCATCCGCACTGCGTGCTCTTGCTCGACGAGATCGAGAAAGCGCATCCGGACCTGTTCAACATCCTGTTGCAGGTCATGGATCACGGCAAGCTCACGGACCACAACGGCAAGTCGGTCGACTTCCGCAACGTGATCCTGATCATGACCACGAACGCGGGTGCATCCGACATGGCGCGGCCGCCGATGGGCTTCAACCGCGAGAAGCGTGAGGGAGAGGATACGGAGGCCGTGAACAAGCTGTTCACGCCGGAGTTCCGCAACCGACTCGACGCGGTGGTTCCGTTCGCTGGTCTGCCGCCGGAGGTCATCGCCAAGGTGGTCGAGAAGTTCATCTTCCAGCTCGAGGCTCAGCTCGCCGACCGCGGCGTGATGATCGAGCTTTCGGAAGGTGCGCAGAAGTGGATCGCCGAGAAGGGCTATGACGACAAGTTCGGCGCCCGCCCGCTCGCGCGCGTCATACAGGAGTACATCAAGAAGCCGCTCGCGGACGAACTGCTCTTCGGCAAACTCGAAGGCGGCGGCACGGTCAAGGTGCTCGTGCAGGGCAAGGGCGAGGACAGCACGCTGACCTTCGAGATCATCCCGGCAGATCCCTCCAAGAAAACGCGTGTGCGCGACGAGGATGACGAGGATGACGACGAGGAGGGCGCGGAAGCAGCCCTCGTCGAGGCGACGCCGCCACGCAAGGCGCTGCCCGGGCCGAGGGAGAAAAAGGAGCGCGGGTCGCGGTCCTCGGGCGGTGCCGTACCGAGCGTGCCGCGCAAGAAGGAGGATTGAAGCCGTAGGGGCCCTCGCCGCTCCGGCTATACATGCAAACGCCGCGAAGCCTCGCTTCGCGGCGTTTTTTTATTGACTGTCCCGCGTCCCGCCCGCTGTCACGCGCCTCAGGCTTTCCAGCATGGGAGATGCGAACTCCCGCCGGTAGAGCACGAAGGCTACGATCAACGTCACCGCGAGGAACATCAGCGGATCGACGAACCAAGCCAGCAGAGCGATCGCGAAATAGTAGGCGCGGATGCCGTTGTTGTAGCTCTCGCCGGCAAGCGTCGCGATGCGGGCGGCATTCTCGATGTAGATCTCGATCTCATCCGGCTTTGCTCCGCCGACCGTGGGCGCCGCGCCGACGATGATCGCCAGAACGTTGTATTGCCAGGCCGACCACGTGAACTTGAAGAACGCGTAGACGAAGAGCGCCAGCAGCACGAGCGCCTTCAGCTCCAGCACCCAAGGCTCGGACGGCGCCGAATACGGCAGATGCGAGACCACGTCGCCCATCGCAGGCCCCAACAACGCGATGAGGCCGCCGAGGATGAACACGGTGGTCGAGGCGAAGAACAAGGCGCCGCGCAAGAGATTGCCGAGTAGTGCAGCATCCGCGATGTGTGAATCGTGCTGGCAGACCCGACGCATCCAGCGGGCGCGGAAGACATTCACCGAGGAGATCAGGCTCGGCCGCCGTTTGCTGAGCCAGCGTGCGATCAGCCAGTAGCTGAACCAGCAGAGCAGAAAGCACGCGAGCGCAATGGCATCGATCAGCGGCAAGGTGAGGATTTTCATGTGCGGCTAGATCTCGATGCAGATCTTCCCGAAGTGACCCGCGCCTTCCTCGTAACGGAATGCATCGGCGAGGCTTGCGAGCGGAAACGTCTTGTCGATCACGGGGCGGATGCCGGTGGCTTCCAGGCCGCGGATCATGTCGATCTGGTGTGCGCGGCTGCCGACGACGATGCCCTTCAGTTTGATCTGCTTCGCCATGAGCAGCATTGTCGGCACCTCGCCCTTGAGGCCCGTCAGGATGCCGATCAGCGAGATGTGCCCGCCGATGCGCACGGCCTGAATGGATTGCGCCAGCGTGCCCGGCCCGCCGATTTCGAGCACGTGATCGACGCCGCGCTTGCCGGTCCACTTGCTGACCGTCGACCCCCAATCGGGATCAGTCTTGTAGTTGACGGTGAAATCGGCCCCCATGGCGTGGGCGCGCTCGAGTTTTTCGTCCGATGAGGAGGTGACGATGGCTGTGGCGCCCATGGCCTTGGCAAACTGCAGAGCGAAGATTGCGACGCCTCCGGTGCCCAGGATCAGCACGCTGTCGCCCGCCTTGATGCCGCCTTCCACGACGAGCGCACGCCACGCCGTCAGCGCGGCGCACGGAAGCGTCGCTGCCTCGGTATGGCTCCAGCCCTTCGGGGCGTGCGTGAACCAAGTCGCGGGCGCGACGACTGCCTCGCGCGCGTAGCCGTCGAGGCCGTCGCCGGGCACATGGCTGAAGTTGCCGTGGGGCGCCTCGCTACCCTGCCAATAAGGGAAGAAGACAGAGACGACGTGATCGCCCGCCGCGTACTCGGTGACGCCGTCGCCGACCGCCTCGACGACGCCGGCGCCGTCGGACATGGGGATGCGCCCGCTGGACGTCGGGATGGCGCCAACGGCGACCGCGTAGTCGTGATAATTGAGCGAGTTGGCCTTGAGGGCGACGCGGATCTCACCCGGCGCCGGGGCACCGGGATCGTCGATGTTGGCCAGTTGCAGTTTGTCGAGGCCACCCCCGCGCGGAACCTTGATGGCTTTCATGTAACCCCCCGTTTCGATGGTTCGCTCTTACCGAACGAGTTAAGTAGACCGCGGCGCGATTGCTACCCGCACAAAAGGTCAAACACACGGGCGGGCGGATCATCCATCGGGGTCATATTCACTGCCGGCGCTTCCGAGCGCGATTATTTTGAGCCCTGCCTCACCCGCACTGGCCCGGCCCTTTGGGCCGGCCGGGGCAATGTGGGCGAGGCAGGCGAGAGGCCGCGCCTAGCTACTCCGCGGCGGCTTTGGTGTAGCCGTACTTCTCATTGAGCTTGTTGATGAGGTCGGCGGCGGCCTTCGGGATGTTGGTGCCCGGGCCGAAGATCGCCGACGCGCCGGCCGCGTAAAGCGCCTCGTAGTCGTGCGGCGGGATCACGCCGCCGACGACGACCATGATGTCCTCGCGGCCGTCCTTGGCGAGCGAAGCCTTAAGATCCGGCACCAGCGTCAGGTGACCCGCGGTCATCGTCGAGACGCCGATCACGTGCACGTCGTTCTCGACGGCCTGGCGCGCCGCCTCGTCGGGCGTAGCAAACAGGGGACCGATGTCGACATCGAAGCCAAGGTCAGCGAAGGCGGACGCGATGACCTTCTGGCCGCGGTCGTGGCCGTCCTGGCCCATCTTGGCGATCAGGATGCGCGGGCGGCGCCCGTCCATCTTCTCGAACGCCGCCGCCATCTGGATGACTGTGCCGACCTCGTCGTTCATGGCGCCCGCCTCCGATCTGTAAACGCCCGAGATGGTGCGGACCTCCGCGCGGTGGCGTGTGAAGACGCGCTCCATCGCCTCCGACATCTCGCCGACAGTCGCCATCGCGCGGGCGGCCTTAACGCCGAGATCGAGCAGGTTGGCGTTGCCCTTGGCGCCTTCGGTGAGCGCCGCGAGGGCGGCCTGCACTTCATCCTCGTTGCGCTCGGCGCGCAGCCGCTTGAGCTTGGCGATCTGCTGCTCGCGAACGGACGCGTTGTCGACCTTGAGGAAGTTAATCGGCAGATCGTCCTTCACGCGCAGCTTGTTGATGCCGACGATGGTCTGGCGGCCGCTGTCGATGCGGGCCTGCGTGCGGGCGGCCGCCTCCTCGATGCGGATCTTCGGGATGCCGGCGGCGATGGCTTTCGCCATGCCGCCGAGCTTCTCGACCTCGTCGATGTGTGCCTTGGCCTTCAGCGCCAGTTCATATGTGAGCCGCTCGATGAAGTGGCTGCCGCCCCACGGGTCGATCGGGCGCGTGGTGCCGCTCTCCTGCTGCAGGACGAGCTGCGTGTTGCGCGCGATGCGGGCCGAGAAGTCCGTCGGCAGCGCGATGGCTTCGTCGATGCCGTTGGTGTGCAGCGACTGCGTGTGGCCCTGGGTCGCCGCCATGGCCTCGATGCAGGTGCGCGTCGCGTTGTTGAAGATGTCCTGCGCGGTGAGGCTCCAGCCAGAGGTCTGGCTGTGCGTGCGCAGCGACAGCGAGCGGGCGTCCTTGGGCGCGAACTCCTTCTTGATCAGCTCGGCCCAGAGGAGCCGCGCGGCCCGCATCTTGGCGATCTCCATGAAGTAGTTCATGCCGATCGCCCAGAAGAACGACAGGCGCGGGGCGAACTTGTCGATGTCGAGACCGGCGGCGACGCCGGCGCGCGCGTATTCGATACCGTCGGCGATAGTGTAGCCGAGCTCGAGGTCGGCCGTCGCGCCCGCCTCCTGCATGTGATAGCCGGAGATCGAGATCGAGTTGAACTTCGGCATGTTGGCCGAGGTGTAGGCGAAGATATCCGAGACGATCCGCATCGAGGGCTCGGGCGGATAGATGTAGGTGTTGCGCACCATGAACTCTTTCAGAATGTCATTCTGAATGGTGCCCGCGAGCTTGGCGGCCGGAACGCCTTGCTCCTCGCCCGCGACGATGAAGAGCGCGAGCACCGGTAGTACGGCGCCGTTCATGGTCATGGACACGGTCATCTGCTCGAGCGGGATGCCCGCGAACAGCGTGCGCATGTCGTAGATGGAATCGATGGCCACGCCCGCCATGCCGACGTCGCCGCGCACGCGCGGATGATCGCTGTCGTAACCGCGGTGGGTGGCGAGGTCGAATGCGACCGAGAGGCCCTTCTGGCCGGCGGCGATGTTGCGCCGGTAGAACGCGTTGGAATCCTCAGCCGTGGAGAAGCCTGCGTACTGGCGGATGGTCCAGGGCTGGTTGACGTACATCGTCGGATACGGGCCGCGCACGTACGGCGCGATGCCGGGCCAGGTGTCGAGAAAGTCGAGGCCGGCGGTGTCGGCATCCGTGTAGATCGGCTTGACCGGGATGCCTTCCGGCGTCGTGAAGATCTCGTCCTCGCGGGCGGCCGGCGCCTCGTGCGCGAGACCATTCGGCTTGCGCGAGCCTTCAAAGGCGATCTTGGTGAAATCCGGGATGCTGCTGGTCATGCCTTGAGCCGTTTCCTGCCGGGCAGTCCGCCCTCTTGCAACACTACATCGGCTTGTGCCGAAGCTTAAGAAATTCCGAGCTTTTCCTGAAGACCCTCGAGGGTCGCGACGGCATCTGCGCCAGCGAACAGGAACTGATCGACGCCAGCGGCCTTGAGCGCCGCCTCCCCTTCTCCCGGACGGCCTGCCATCAGAACGAGCTTGGCGCCCGCTTGTTTCAACGCCTTGGCGGTCGCTTCCGCGTGCTCGGCATAAAGTGCATCCGAGGAGCAAATGCAGGCCGCCTCGGCGCCCGAGGCCTTGAATGCGCTCGCGGCGTCCTCGGCGGAGGCGTAGCCGTCCGACGTCAGCGCGGCGATGCCGCCGGCTGCGAGATAGTTCTTGATCCACGTCGAGCGCGCCGTGTGCTCGATGACCGGGCCGAGGCTCGCCAAGAACACCTTAAGCTCGTTGCCCGTCTTCGCGGCGTGCGCATCGGCGGCATCGCGGAGCGCTTCGAACGGCTCGGCGAGACGCTGCGGCGCGAGCGGGCGCACTATCTCCTTGCCGGTGACGGGCGGGGTCGGCCGCGCGGGCGTCACCTTCACGCCGTCGTCGCCGAGCAGCGGGAAGGCCGAGACGCCGGTCAGCGATTGGCGACCAGTGGTGATCGCCTTGGCGCGGGCTGCGGCGTCGGCCGCGATCTTGTCCTGTACGAAGCCCTGGTTGAGCGCAGCGATGATGCCACCCTTGCCCTCGATCTCCTGCAGCAGCTCCCACGCCGCTTTGGCCACCTCGTCGGTCAGGGTCTCGATGTACCAGGAGCCGCCCATGGGATCGAGCACGCGGCCGAGCCAGGACTCTTCCTGTAGCACGATCTGGATGTTGCGCGCGGTACGACGCGCGAAGTCGTCTGCCTCGCCCAGCGCCGCCGTGAAGGGCAGCACCGTGATCGCATCGGCGCCGCCGAGGACGCCGCCGGCGCAGGACAGCGTCTCGCGCAGGAGGTTGGTCCACGGGTCGCGCTTGGCCAGCATGCGGAACGACGAATTTACGGACAGATGCAAGGACGCGGCGGCGTCGCCCGCGCCTGATGCATCCGCGATGCGCCAGATCAGGCGGCGCGCCGCGCGCAGCTTGGCAACGGTTGTGAAAAGATCGGTGTCGGAGGACACGGCGAATGCGATCTGGCCGAGCGCCACGGACGGCGAGATCCCGGCCGCTTCGAACATGCGGAGGTAGGCGATCAGCGTCGCGCCCAACGCCGCGAGCTCGAAAGCCTCCGTGGCGCCAGCCTCGTGATAGAGAGTTGCATCGACCTTGACGGTGCGCGCATTCGGCAGCGCACCGCGTGCCTCCGTCGCGAGCGCGATGGTTTCCACGAGCACCGCCTGGACTGGCGACGGCAGCGTGCCCCAGCGGGCCAGCGCGCCGATCGGATCGAGGCCGAGAAACACCTGCGCCGACTTGGTCGCGATGCCGAGCTGGGGCAGCGCTGAGATGAGCTGGGCGGCGGCGTCGGCTGCGCCAATCCCTGCGCGCAGCTCGAGCGGCGCAAGATCGATCCGCATGCCGGAGAGCGCGACCGTCATGTCGGCAGCGCTCTTGATCCTTGTGCCGACCTGGCCCGGCGCCTCGATCGCAAGCGCGATGCCGTTCGAGCCGGCTTCCAGCTCGGAGAGGATTTCGCGATTGGCCTCCTCGGGCGAGGCCGCGTTGACCCTCTGGCGGATCTCCCAGCCGAGCCCCTCGACGACGGAGCGCGCGCCCCGCGCATAGGGTGCGTGGCCGGGGATCGCCGCCTGCAGTGCGGGCACGGCCGTGTCGCGCGCGTAGAGCGGCTCGATACGGATGCCGTCGGCCGTGCGCGTGACGAGCTTTTTCTCGAAATCGGCGCCCTTCAGCACCTTCTCGACGAGACCCAGCCACTGGTCGCGCGTGGCGGCCTCGAAATCCGCGGCAAGCGGTGTTGCAGAAAGGTCTCGGGAGCTGCCGGCGGCCGTCATGGAAGGTCTTACTCTTCTTTCGGAGTGATCGGTCGGAGGCCCTCAAAGGGCTCGGTAGTTAGCTTCGCTCTATAGGGAAAATAGCACGTCCACGCACGCGGAAATCGCCTTCTGCGACAGTTGGGCGACGGCCCGGGCGCGCTCGGTCCGAGAGGCGGCAGCACTTCGCCCGAGGTGCGGCACCACCTTGCACGCATGATGACAATTTCCCCAGCTTGACGAAGAGGGCCATGCAACTGAATTTGCAATGGGCTCAAGCCCATGCAAAGAGGGCCTGAGGTCTATCGAGACTTGAGTCGGCGCTTTTGCGTGCTGCGGACATCCTGCCGGCTCGGGGCAGGCCCGCTGGGGCCGAGGGTGACAATTCGGAGAGCGGAATGAGCCAGTCGGTGCTTCAGGATGGAAAAATCTTTCTCGGCAAGAGCACGAAGCCCGAGTACCTGGAATTGCGCTTCGCCAACCGGCACGGCCTGATCACGGGTGCCACCGGCACCGGTAAGACCGTCACGCTGCAGGTGCTCGCCGAAGGTTTCTCCGCCGCCGGTGTTCCGGTTTTCGCAGCCGACATCAAGGGCGACCTCTCCGGCATCGCAGCGGTGGGCGAACCCAAGGACTTCATCGTCAAACGGAGCGAGGAGATCGGCCTCGGGAGCGATTGGCAAGCCCGCGCTTTCCCGACCATTCTCTGGGACGTGTTCGGCAAGGAAGGGCATCCGATCCGCACGACCGTGCTCGACATGGGGCCGCTTTTGCTCTCGCGCATGCTCGAGCTTAACGAGGTGCAGGAAGGCGTGTTGAATATCGCCTTCCGCGTCGCGGCGGACGAGCAGATCCCGGTGCTCGACCTCAAGGATCTGCGCTCGATCATCGCCAACGTCGCCGAACGCTCAAAGGAACTGGCGCAGAAGTACGGCAACGTCGCCACGACGTCAGTCGGCGCCATTCAGCGTCGCCTCCTGGTGTTGGAGGAACAAGGGGCGGAGCAGTTCTTCGGTGAGCCGTCGCTCGACATCAACGATTTCATGCGCATCGCACCTGACGGCCGCGGCGTCGTCAGCCTGCTCGCGGCAGACAAGTTGATGGAGAAGCCGCGCCTCTACACCACCTTCCTGCTCTGGATGCTCACCAAGCTGTGGCAGACGCTGCCGGAGGCCGGCGATCTGCCGAAGCCGAAGCTCGTCTTTTTCTTCGACGAGGCGCATCTTCTCTTCAACGAGGCGCCCAAAGCGCTGCTCGAACGCATCGAGCAGATCGCGCGCCTCATCCGTTCGAAGGGTGTCGGCGTCTACTTCATCACGCAGAACCCAATGGACGTGCCGAACTCCGTGTCAGCCCAGCTCGGCAACCGCGTGCAACACGCGCTGCGTGCCTTCACGCCGCAGGAGCAGCGGGCCGTTCGCGCTGCAGCCGAAACATTCCGCAAGAACCCGGATCTCGACACCGCGCGCGTCATCCTGGAGCTCAAGGTCGGCGAGGCGCTGGTCTCCACGCTCGAGAACAAGGGCGAGCCCTCCATGGTGCAGCGCACGCTGATACGGCCGCCGGAGGGACGCATCGGCCCGATTTCTCAAGATGAGCGCTTGAGCATTATCGAGTACAGCCCCGTCTACGGAAAATATGAGGAGACCGTGGACCGCGAGAGCGCGCACGAGATCCTGACAAAGCGCGCCAATACGGCGGCCGAGCAAGCCGGCACGGAGAGCGGCGGTGGATGGGGCGACATCATCTTCGGAGGCGGCGGCTCGTCGTCCGGTGGCACGGGTCGGTCGCGACAGGGTATGGGCGAGATGATCAGCAAAGACCTGCAGCGCTCGATCTCGCGCACGATCGCCACTACGATTAAGAACATCATCGTGAAGTCGATCACCGGCCGCAGCCGTTAGGTTTCGGCACCTGTGCCGCCTCGAGGCGGATTACTGCGTACCAGTATGTTGGCGTAGACACGCGGCATCGGGCTGCGTGGTTCGAGGATTCAACATGGCACGCATACTCATCTGTCACGTGCCGAAGGACGGAAGTCTGGCGCGTGAGCTCGGCGCGGCTCTCATGGGGCGCGGCCACTTCGTCTCCTTCGACGGTGAGCCGGATTCAACACGCCCCGACCGTTCGGCGCGGCTGCGCCAGTTCGAGGCCGTCATCGTGCTCTGGACCGAGACGAGCGCACACAGTGCCGGTCTCGCCGGCATTGCGCGCGAGGTTCTGCCGCTCAACCTGCTAGTGCCGGTGCGCGCGGCGGACCTCCCGGTGACGCGGCTGCCGCTCTCTTTCCGTAAGCTCAGTATGCCGGCGCCGCGCGACATCGACGGGATCGCGCGCGTTGTGGCGCGGCTCAGCACGGCCGCCTCGTCGCTGCGCGAGTTCGCCGAGCGGCAGGTCGCGCGGCGGCCAGGAGCTACGGCGCCTGCGCCTGCCGGCTCCACGGGGGGCCCACTTCCGCCGCGCCAGCAACCACCGCCTCCCGCGATCAAGCAAACGGCAGCGCAGCGCTCGGCCCCTTCCGCCGCCTCATCGTCTGGTCCCGTTGTTACCGAGCCGGCTGCCGGGCCGCGCGTGCGCCCTCTTCTTGATCTCCCCGAGGTCGAGACCGTGCTGTCGAGCCCCGTGGCGCCGAGCGCACCGCCTCAGCCGCCAGCCCCCGCTCCGGCGAACGCTACGCCGGCCGTGTCTGCACCACCCCGGCCGACGCCGAGGGTATTCGGCGCGGAGGACCTTGGTCGCGCTATCGATGCCGGACTTCTCGCGTACCACATCCCGGCAGCCATGTGGCTCGGCGCGCCGACCACGATCGAAATAACGCTCGGGCGCGACGTGCTCGTGCAGCTCTTCCCTGCAAAGGATAGCCACGGAGGCAGCGGGCAAACTCTGGAGACGCTGTCCGTCAGCCTCTACGGCAGCGCGGACGCATTCGAGATCGAGCGCCAATCGGAGCGCACGCAGTTTGTCAGCGCAAAGCACGCGCTCGCTACGCACCACCCAGCCACGTTCGGACGCTGGGCGTGGCTCATGACGCCGTGCGCCGCTGGTCCGCATGACGTCGTGATCCGCGTTTCGGCGCTGATGCGCGACGCGCGCGGCGTGCCGGTTCCCCTCGCCCTGCCCGATCGTCGTCTCTCGATCGACGTCCAGGTGCCCGAGGAGGAGAGCTTCAGCCCCGCGTTCGCCGGCTGGCACCGCAGCTAATCAGCGTCAGGCTCCACCACAAATAAAAGCGCGGGATCCGTGGGATCCCGCGCTTCAATTCCCAATCGTCGGCTAGCGTCAGCCTGCCAGCTCCTCGACGTGCTCCCAGTTGACGAGGTTATCGAACCAGGCCTCAAGGTACTTCGGGCGCGCGTTGCGATAATCGATGTAGTAGCTGTGCTCCCAGACGTCGACGCCGAGGATCGGCTGCGCGCCGTGCATCAGCGGGTTCTCACCATTCGGCGTCTTGGTGACTTCGAGCTTGCCGTCGTTGACGGTCAGCCAAGCCCAGCCGGAGCCGAACTGCGTTTGGCCGGCGGTGATGAAGTCGGCGCGCACTTTGTCGTAGCCGCCGTAACCGTCGACGAGCTTCTGCACGTTGCCCGGCAGCTTGTTGCCGCCGCCGCCCTTTTTCATCCACTGCCAGAAGTGAATGTGGTTGTAGTGCTGACCCACGTTGTTGATCAGCGGCTGGTTCTTGCCCGCATAGGCCGCCACCACAATCTCCTCGAGCGACTTGCCCTCGAGGCCCGAGCCAACAATCAGCTTGTTGCCCTGATCGACATAGGCCTGATGATGCTTGTCGTGATGATACTCAAGCGTCTCGGCTGACATGTAGGGCGCGAGAGCATCGTAGGCATAGGGAAGGTCGGGGAGCTTGAAGGTCACGGGCGATACTCCGTTTGAGCGGAAAATTATTTCGCCCCAATGCCTACCGGCTCGGGAGGTTCCATTCAAGCGTTGCTGATGCGGGGGCCCGGAGGACCAACAGGCGTGGCGTTCAAGGGCGGGATGGGGGTGCACCGACCCTGAGCGGTACACCCCCGTGGATCACGCCGGGGAAGATAGGATCTCAGGGTGAAAACACCCTAGGCCCGGGGCGCTGAACCCGTCCTGAATGGCGCATTCATCTGCCGTTCATCGATGTGGCCGTTTTGCGTCACCGCGTCACGGGCCGCAGATGCGTGCCGCGACCGCCGACGGAAGTCGGCTGCAATTCCGTCTTCTAATACGAGTAGACGTCATGAGCACATGCCGGGATTAGGCTGAAACCTATGCCAAAACGTTTGAGTTCCCTTTTTACCCTCGCCATCCCGGTGGCAGCTGCGGGCTTGGCCGCGCTTTGGCTTTTCAATCCGGGATCCTCCGGCGGCAGAGGTGTCGTTTATGAAACGGTGCCGGCTTCGAAGGGGCAGATCCGCAAGATTGTCTCTACCTCTGGTCCCGTGCGCGCGCTGGTGACGGTCAGCATCGGCTCGCAGCTCTCGGGGCAGATCGAAGAGGTCCGGGTGGACTTCAACAGCGAGGTCAAGCCGGGCGACGTCCTGGCCACTCTCGACGCCAAGACGTTCGCGGCCAGGGTCGCCCAGGCCAAGGCAGATCTCGAGGCGGCGGATGCCACCCTCCTCAACCAGCATGCGACGCTCGAAAAGGCAAAAGCCGTGCTTCTGGCCGCCGAGACCAACGTCACGCGCCAGCAGGGCCTCGCCGAGAAGCGCCTCTCTCCGCAGCTCACGCTCGAAACTGCCGTGCGCGACCGCGACGTGGCGAAGGCCGATATCGCCGTCACGGAGGCGCAGGTCGCAAGCGCACGGGCAACGGTTGCACAACGCAAAGCCGCCCTCGATCAGGCGCAGATCGACCTCGAGCGCACCGACATCCGTTCTCCCATCGACGGCACGGTGATCTCGCGCACGGTCGACCCCGGCCAGACCGTGGCCGCAAGCCTGCAGGCGCCCGAGCTGTTCCAGATCGCGCAAAATCTTGCGCGCGTCCGTATCGAGGCGCAGGTGAACGAGGCGGACGTCGGAGCCGTAGCACAAGGCAACGAATCGACCTTCACGGTCGATGCCTATCCCGACAAGCAATTCGAGGGGCGCGTCACGCAGGTGCGCCTCGCCGCCACCGAGCTCAACAGCGTCGTCACTTATACCGTCATCATCGAGGCGGCCAACGAAGGCCGCAAGCTGTTCCCCGGCATGACGGCGAACGTGCTCATCGTGTCGGATACCCGCGATGGCGCGTTGCGCATCTCCAATGACGCGTTGCGTTTCAGGCCCCGGACGGAAATCGCGCAGACCGGCGGCGACCGCGGCCGCAGCGGTGCCGATCGCGGCGGGCAAATGATCGAGCGGCTCAAGGGCGAGCTCGAGCTCACGGACGAGCAAGCCGCGACCGTGCGCCAGGTCATGGATCAGCTCCGGCAGGAAATGAGTAGCAATGCCCAGCCGGGTTTCGTCGCCGGGGGCCCGCCGGGCCAGCGCGACGGATTTCGCCAGCGCATGATGTCGCGTATCGAGCAGGCGCTCGTGCCGTCTCTGACGGACAAGCAGCGGCTCGCGTTCCAGCGCTGGAAGGATGGGCGCGAGGCGGTTCGTCCCGCGACCGTTTGGGTGCTCGGGCGGACGGGCGTCCCCGAGCAGCGGCGCGTCCGCATCGGTCTTGCCGACGACCAGTTCACCGAGATCGTCGGCGGCGATCTCCAGGACGGCGATCGCGTGATCACCCGAGCGAGGGATGTGAAGCCGTGACCCTGATGGAGAGACCTGTCGAGCCCGAGCCGGGCCAAGCAGGGCCATCCCTTGGTCCGCCGCTGGTATCGGCCCGCGATCTCAGTAAAATCTACCGGGTGGGCGACCAGGAGGTCGTCGCGCTCGACCACGTCTCGCTCGACATCGCGTCGGGCGATTTCGTCGCCATCATGGGGCCGTCGGGCTCCGGCAAGTCGACGATGATGAACCTGATCGGCGCGCTCGACGTGCCGACCTCCGGCCACCTCGTGCTTGACGGACGCGATATCGGCACGCTTTCGGTCGACGAGCTGGCGGCGCTCCGCAACCGCACCATCGGTTTCGTCTTCCAGCAATTCAATCTGCTGCCGCGCACGAGCGCGCTCGAGCAGGTGATGCTGCCTTTGCTTTATGCCGACCCGCGCCCCACCGACAGCGAAGAGCGTGCGAAAAAGCGGCTCGAGCAGGTCGGCCTTGGAAACCGCATGGATCACACGCCGCGCCAGCTCTCGGGCGGCCAACAGCAGCGCGTCGCCATCGCGCGGGCGCTCGTCAACGATCCGAAGCTGATCCTCGCCGACGAGCCGACGGGCGCACTCGACACGCGCACCTCCGAAGAGATCATGCAGGTCTTCACGGATCTCAACCGCGAAGGCATCACCGTCATCGTCGTCACCCACGAGCCGGAGATCGCGCTCTGGGCCGGGCGACGCATCACGTTCCGCGACGGGCACGTCGTCGATGACGTCCGGCAGACACCGGCGCCCGCGGGCGTTCCTCCCGCCGGCACGGGGGAGGCGCCATGAACGTCTTAGACAGTGTCAGTATCGCTGTGCGCGCACTCCGAACGAACCTCCTGCGCTCGGTGTTGACCACGCTCGGCATCGTCATCGGCGTGGCGTCGGTCATCATCCTGGTGGCTGTCGGGACGGGTGCTTCGAGCGAGGTCGACAAGCAAATCAAGGCGCTCGGCACCAACATGCTGGTGGTGTTTCCCGGCTCGATGCGCGTCATGGGACGTGCCGGCGGGGCGGGCACCGACATCCCTCTCAGCGAGACTGATGTAGCCGGCATCCGCGACAAGATCCCGGGCGTGATCGCCGTGTCCGGCCAGATCGACGATTCCGGGCCGATCGTGCGCGGCAACGCGAACTGGATCTCCAATCTCAACGGCGTGCACGCCGAGTACACGATGGTTCGCGACTGGCCGATCGCCTCCGGGCGCGATATCGACCCCGCGGACGTGCGCTCGGGCACCAAGGTCGCGGTTATCGGCGACACGGTCGCCAAGGAGGTGTTCGCGGGTGAGAACCCCGTCGGCGCCATCATTCGCATCCGGAACGTGCCGTTCGAGGTGATCGGCGTGCTGGTGCCCAAAGGCCAGTCGGTCATGGGGCGTGACCAGGACGACGTCGTGCTGGTGCCGATTACCACGGCGCGGCTCCGCGTCTCCGGGCGCAGCCAGGTTCAGAACGACCGCGTGGGGCGTCTCTATGTCAAAGTGGACGAAAGCGCCAACATCGACGAGGTCCAGGAGGACATCGAAAATTTCCTGCGCCAGCGCCGCAAAACGCGGGCGGGGGCCGACGACAGCTTTTCGGTGCGCAATCTGGCCGAAACCATGAAAGCCAGAAGCGAGGTGCTGACAACGCTCAGCTACCTTCTCGCGGCCACGTCGGTGATTTCGCTGATTGTGGGCGGCATCGGCATTATGAACATCATGCTGGTTTCGGTCACCGAGCGGACGCGTGAAATCGGGCTCCGTATGGCGGTCGGGGCGCGGCGGCGCGATATCATGCTGCAGTTTCTGGTCGAGGCGGTTTCGCTGTGTTTGCTCGGCGGGCTGATCGGCATTGCCGTAGGCGTTTCGGCTTCGGCCGTCATTGCATTTGCTGCCAATTGGCCAGTTCTGGTGTCGCCCGCGGTCCTCGGCGGCGCCCTTGCGGCGGCGGCTGCGACAGGGATCTGTTTCGGTCTGTTTCCCGCCCGTCGCGCCGCGCATCTAAATCCAATTGATGCATTGCGTAGCGAATAAAACTTCTCGGATATTTTTTCCCGGCCTTGACGAAGGCTCTCAAAAGATTTTATTGACCTGACGGTGCCGCACTCGGCGGCCCGCGGTGCTTTCGCCCGCGGAAGTTGAAAATGTGCGTAAACCCAGCACCATGCGACCGATTTCAGCGATTTTCGTTCGTATTCTCGCGCTTTCAGGAATTGGCGGTCGTCCCTAGCTGGACGGGATGCACATCAACGGAGTGAGGAATGGCAAGCATCAATTATGACAAGATGTCCGTTAAGGAACTGACCGATCACATCGCGCGCGCGCAGAGGGCGCTGAATGCTGCGAAGGATCGCGAGCGGTCCGACCTCAAGAACAAAATCACAACGCTTGCTGAAAATGCTGGCTTCTCGGTGGGCGAACTTTTCGGCAGCCGCGGGCGGGGCAAGGCGACCTCAGTTAAATATGCAAATCCCGATAACCGCTCTGAGACATGGACGGGGCGCGGCCGGAA
The DNA here is from genome assembly GCF_900117455.1 of Hyphomicrobium sp. CS1GBMeth3. Classification (NCBI taxonomy): domain Bacteria; kingdom Pseudomonadati; phylum Pseudomonadota; class Alphaproteobacteria; order Hyphomicrobiales; family Hyphomicrobiaceae; genus Hyphomicrobium; species Hyphomicrobium sp. CS1GBMeth3. Next base: position 2,425,136 of record NZ_FPHO01000003.1, on the reverse strand, counting down.
GCCGAATTGGCTGGTTGCTAAACTTGGCAAAGGCGCAAAAATCACTGATTTTGCCGTCTAAAACATTTCTAAATCGAACGATCCGACAGTGCGCCGCAAAAATAAAGCGGCGCACTGATTATTTTGTCCGGCAATAGTTTTCACAGGCGTGAGAATTTGTCTCGCAATGGCGCCTTCCGCGGCAGGCACAATCCGCCATTTACGCTTCATCAAATCATTTCGTTGTAGATCGGCCCCGGGCTCGCGACCTCGCCATGCTCCGTCCCGGCCCGATGTCCCGCGGCTTACAAAATTCCTGCGGTCGAGCCTAGGCCCTTCGCCTCCCCTCGCCTGGCACTCATTACTTGACAGTGCTAGCACCCGACTCCATATAGGCGCTGCGCATGGTCAGGCTGCAAAAGGCTGGCTTGCGTCTGAACCTGGGAGCGCGGCCCCGCCCCTCCACGGTTCGTTTTCTAAAGCATGATCAATCGTATGCATCATGAGGGTAAACCATGACATTCCGTCCCTTGCATGACCGCGTTGTCGTCAAGCGCGTCGATGAGGACACCAAGACCGCTGGCGGCATCATCATTCCCGATACGGCCAAAGAGAAGCCTCAGCAGGGCGAAGTCGTCGCCGTCGGCCCTGGCGCCCGCGACGAGCAGGGCAAAGTCGTCCCCCTGGACGTGAAGCCCGGCGACCGCGTGCTGTTTGGCAAGTGGTCTGGCACCGAGGTCAAGATCGACGGCGAGGATCTCCTGATCATGAAGGAGAGCGATATCCTCGGTGTTCTCGAAGGCAAGCCGTCGGCCAAGAAGGCCGCCTAAGACGCCTCGAACTTCCAGAAATCCCCCCATTCATCCAACGGAGTGCCACACATGGCAGCTAAGGACGTAAAATTCTCGCAGGATGCCCGCGAGCGCATGCTGCGCGGCGTCGATATCCTTGCCAACGCGGTCAAGGTCACGCTCGGTCCCAAGGGCCGCAACGTCGTCATCGAGAAGAGCTTCGGCGCGCCGCGCATCACCAAGGACGGCGTGACGGTCGCCAAGGAGATCGAGCTCGAGGACAAGTTCGAGAACATGGGCGCGCAGATGCTGCGCGAGGTGGCTTCGAAGACCGCCGACCTCGCCGGTGACGGCACCACCACCGCAACCGTGCTCGCACAGGCCATCGTGCGCGAGGGCGCCAAGTCTGTGGCCGCCGGCGCCAACCCGATGGACCTCAAGCGCGGCATCGACCTCGCCGTGCAGGCCGTCGTCGACGAGCTCAAAGCCAAGTCGAAGAAGGTCACCTCCAACGACGAGATCGCCCAGGTCGGCACCATTTCCGCCAACGGCGACACCGAGATCGGCGCCAAGATCGCCGAGGCCATGAAGAAGGTCGGCAACGAGGGCGTCATCACGGTCGAAGAGTCGAAGAGCCTCGAGACCGAACTCGACGTCGTCGAGGGCATGCAGTTCGACCGCGGCTACCTCTCGCCCTACTTCATCACCAATGCCGACAAGATGATCGCGGAGCTGGATAGCCCTTACATCCTGATCCACGAGAAGAAGGTCTCCGGCCTGCAGGCCATGCTGCCGGTGCTTGAGGCCGTGGTTCAGACCGGCAAGCCGCTGCTCATCATCGCCGAGGACGTCGAGGGTGAGGCCCTGGCGACCCTCGTCGTCAACAAGCTGCGCGGCGGCCTCAAGGTCGCGGCTGTCAAGGCTCCGGGCTTCGGTGATCGCCGCAAGGCCATGCTCGAGGACATCGCCATCCTGACAGGCGGCACTGTGGTCTCCGAGGATCTCGGCATCAAGCTCGAGAGCGTGACGCTCGACATGCTGGGCACGGCCAAGCGCGTCACGATCGACAAGGAGAACACCACGATCGTCGACGGCTCAGGCAAGAAGGCCGACATCGAAGCACGCGTGAAGCAGATCAAGGCGCAGATCGAGGAGACGACCTCGGATTACGACCGCGAGAAGCTGCAGGAGCGTCTGGCGAAGCTCGCCGGCGGCGTGGCCGTGATCAAAGTCGGCGGTGCCACCGAGGTCGAGGTCAAGGAGCGCAAGGATCGCGTCGACGACGCGCTGCACGCGACCCGCGCAGCCGTTGAAGAGGGCATCGTCCCGGGCGGCGGCGTGGCTCTGCTGCGCGCCATCAAGGCGCTCGAGACGCTCGAGGGCGGCAACGAGGACCAGAAGGTCGGCATCTCGATCGTGCGCCGTGCGCTGCAGTCTCCGGCTCGCCAGATCTTCACCAATGCGGGTGAGGATGGCTCGGTCGTTGCCGGAAAGATCCTCGAGAACAACAAGTACGCCTACGGCTTCAACGCCCAGTCGGGCGCTTACGGCGACCTGATCGCCGAGGGCGTCATCGATCCGGCTAAGGTCGTGCGCTGCGCTCTGCAGGATGCGGCATCCGTTGCTGGTCTCCTGATCACGACCGAGGCCATGGTTGCCGATAAGCCGAAGAAGGACGCCCCGGCGATGCCGATGGGCGGCGGCGGAATGGGCGGAATGGGCGGTATGGACTTCTAAGATCCGTTCGCTATGGCGGTGGCCGCCCATGCTTTCGTCTGCTGAAGTCGGGCAGGCCCGACTTCAGATGGGCGGTATGGACTTCTAAGCCCTACACCAGTTGGATTTCACGTCGAGGCCGGAGCAGCGTGCTGCTCCGGCCTTTTTCGTGCCGGCGCGGCCTTGCCTTCGCGGGCGGGCGACCCAAATAAAAAACTGCGATCGAAACGAACCCGAGCAAAGGAGACAACGCCATGCTCGCCATCGAGATCGAAGAGCACGCCCGCAAGCTCATGGAAGTGCAAGGCCCGAAGGCCATTGCGGAGGCGGCGCAGAAGGCGCGCCGGTTCGAGGAGCAGGGTGCGGCAGAGCAGGCAGCCACTTGGCGCAGGATCGAAGCCGCGATGATCCGCATGCAGGGTCCGCGCGCGAAATAATTCAGCGGATGTCGATCGGGGTTGATGCCGCGCGGCTTACATCCTGCGCGGCCTTTCGCATCGCAGCGGCGCTCAAGGGGGCGCCGCTGTCATGTGTTGGCCTTGACCAGATCCGACAGCGCGCGTGCAAGCCGGACCTCGTTCTCCGGAAAATCTTCCTCGATCCACCAATCCTCGAACGCGCGCACGATGCGTCCGACGGCCGGACCTTCGGCGAGACCGCGCGCCAGCAGATCGGCGCCGCGCACCGGAAGCGACGGGACTTTCCAGCGGTCGGGCAGCTCGAGGCGGCTGCGCCAGAGGGCATCGTCGGGCGCTGCATCGCTGCGTGCCCAGGCGAGCAACACACCATCGCGGAACGCCTCGACGCCGAAGCGATAGAGAAACGCCCGCGCCTCCCGCTCGTCCGTCGCGGGATCGAAGGCCGGGTCCGGTAGGATGAGGCGCGCCAGCCGTTCGCTCTCTCCGTTCGACAGGCGCAGACGTGCGCCGAGCGCGGAAAGCGGGCGTCCGCCGCCGGTGAGCGCAGCCAACCTCACCAACGGATCGGCATCGTGTCCAAGTGCCGCCTCGATGTCTGCCAGCCGGCGAAGCAGAACCACGTCGCCTTTGACGCCGATCAGCACCTGGATCAGGTCGGTATTGGCCATGACGCCCGCGACCTCGACCGCGCGCCGCGCCGCGAGCAGACGCAGCAGCTCGGCCCGCACGCGCTCCGCGGAGAGCTGAGCGAGACCGTCCGCAAGCTCGATCGAAGCGGCGAGCCCGGTCGCATCGGGCGAACCCTCGGCGTACTCGGCCGTGAAGCGGAAGAAGCGCAGGATGCGCAGATAATCCTCGTGGATGCGCTCGCGCGCGTCGCCGATGAAGCGCACGTGGCGTGCGATGATGTCAGGATAACCGCCGACCGGGTCGTACACGGTGCCCCCTGCATCGCAGTAAAGCGCGTTGAGGGTGAAGTCGCGCCGCGCGGCGTCCTCGGCCCAATCGGTCGTGAACGTGACGCGCGCCTGGCGGCCGAAGGTCTCGATATCACGGCGCAGCGTCGTCACCTCGAACGGGCGATGGTCCGCGATGACAGTGACCGTGCCGTGGGATACGCCCGTCGGCACGGCGCTGAGGCCGGCCGCGGCCGCCAGGTGGATGACGTCCTGCGGCAGCGCCGTGGTCGCGATGTCGATGTCCCGGACCGGCTCGCCGATCAGCGCGTTGCGCACGGCGCCGCCCACGATGCGGCCTTCGAAACCGCCGCTCCGGAGTGCATCAAGCACGGCCCGCGTGCTCTCGCTCTCGAGCCACGGCGCGCCGCTCAAGCTCGGCAGACGCTGCTCCTCGTCCTCGCGCTCACGCGTCATCACCGTCTACTCGATGTGGCTGGGCTGGATCTTGCCGTCTTTCATTATAGAAGGTTGGTAATGCTGACCGGGCTTGCCACCGGAGGAGGTTCCGAAGAACGCCAGCGTGACGATCAGGATCAGCGCGCCGCCCGCGAACAGCCACAGCAGCGGCGCGTCGTCGAGCGCACGAACGATCGGATGTCCCGTCTTCGCCTCGGCGTTCTCGTTCTCACCCTCCGCCTCGGCGCGCGAACTCTGAAACAGCACCCACGCCACGTAGACGAACGTCGGCAAAAGGAACAACAGCATGTTCTCGATTACCGTGCGGATCATGGTGCGAAGAGCCTCTGGTGCATGTTGCGCAGGATACCGGCCGTCGCGCCCCAGATGAAGCGGTCGCCGAAGGGGATAGCGTAGAAATGCCGATCCACGCCGCCCATGTTCCGAGAGTGGCGCTGGAAGTTCCTGGCATCCATCAGGAACGATAACGGTACCTCGAAGGTATCCGCCACCTCGTTAACGTCGGGTACGGGCGTGAAAGCCGGATCGACAAGGCCGATCACCGGCGTGATCCTGAAGCCCGTTCCCGTAAGGTATCGGTCGAGCGTGCCGAGCGGCGTGACCCGCGACGGCTCGAGACCGATCTCCTCGTGCGCCTCGCGTAGCGCGGTTGCCAGTGGGTCAGCGTCATAAGGTTCGGCCTTGCCGCCCGGAAACGCAATCTGGCCAGCGTGCGCTGCGAGATGATTGGTACGTTGCGTGAACAGCAGCGTGATCGTCTCGCGCGCAATGGCAGGAATCAGTACGGCCGCCGGCCGCGCCGTTGCCAGCGCATCCGGGTGCGGGCGTGCGGCGGCGACCTCTGGGTTGAGGTCGAAATCGCTCGGGCCGTCTCCATCGTCGGGCTGGGGACCTGAAAGGGCGCTCAGCGCGCGCTCCCGAAAGCCGGCTGGCGTGAAGGCATGCGGGTCGGATAGGCGCAACGGAATCATAAGGCTTCCTAAGCCAGAAGCGACGGATTGGGAATGGCTTGCCGGCGGCGTTTGCCTTTTCGCGACGTGAAACGGTCCCGGATGGTGTGCCCGCCCCCAGGAAACGCCCTATTCTGCTGCCAGTAAGCGCTAAAGGCGATTCGAGCCGAGGATCACGAGCCATGACAACGCCGCCGACGACTGCCGCGACGACGCTGCGCATGGGCCTATTGGGCGGGCTTTTGGGCCTCGCTCTCTTGGGCCTGTCCCTCATTAGCTTGTCGAACCCTGCAGCCGCACGCACCTCAGAGGCATTTGCGAGAACGCTGCCGCCTGCTGAACGCAAGCTGTTCGAAGCCTATCTCGACGCCAAGGCCACGCACGACTTCAAGAGCGACGCCTACTGGCGCGAGGTTTCCGACAAGAAGGCCCTGCGGCGTGGCAAACGCGGCCGTGGCGAAGCCATCTCCGCCAATGACTATGTTCGGACGTTCCCGCCCAAGTATGCGGGGCCAGAGTTGCCTGCGGGGCTCGCCAAACGTTGGGCTGCCTACCAGGCGGAGGATGACAAGAAGAAGGATCGCCCGCCGCCGAGGCCGCTGCCCGGGCTCGACGATTTTCTTACCGCCGCCGAAGCTGAATACGGTTTCCGCCCCGAGCGCATTCCCGAGCAGGAGTTCAAGCTGCGCTATGCCCGCGAGGCCGTCTCGCTGGGCCTCACCGGTGAGCAGGTGGTACGCGTCTATGCACTCGAGACGAGCGGGCTCGGCACGGCGGACATGGTGGCCGGCATCCATCCGATCCGAAAGACGGGCAAGCCGATCTCATCTGCAATTGGCTACGCGCAGCTTCTGACCGCCAACACGTCCGATGAGCTCGCCCAGCACGGGCCGAAGTTCCTTGCGCGATTGAAGGCTATGGCGGCAGATCGCAATTATTCGCCAGCTCGCCGCCGCGCGCTGGCTCAGAAACACGACAAGGTCGCGGCGATGATCAAGGCCGCGCGCTCGATTCCTCACCAATGGAGCCGTCACGTTGCCTTTGCGCGCACGCAGCGCGGCATGGGGCTTCACGCGCTCAACCTCGATGGCGACGTTGGCCCCTGGCTGCAGGTGATCAAGCTGCACGGCCTCAAGGTCATGGCGGAGAAGGCGGGCATCCCGGCTCTCACGGGCGCCGAGATCGAACTCATGAACCTCGCGGGGCCGGGCACGGGCCTCGAGATGATGCGCCCTGCGGCGCGCAACGCGGCGACAACGAACTTCTTTGCCCGCGATGCCTACTTCCGCAACACTATCGTGCGCGACAAGACTAGCGCCGAACTCTTGGCCGCGCTCGACGAGCGCATGGACAAGAACATGACCAATCCGGGGGCGATCGAGTTCGCCGAGGCGTTCCGGCAGGTGTCGCGGGAAGTCGCGTCCGGCCGGTAGTCGAGCTTTCAGCTTCCGAGAACGCGGCCAGCGACGGCGTCGAGCTTGCGCACGAGCGAGGCGTCGCGGGCGTCAGGCGCCGTGATGAGGGCGACGTCGAGCGCGCGGTCGGAGCCGATCGGACAGGCCGGATGCTCGCGCGGGAAATCGCGTGCAAGGCTCAAGACGAGCCGCTGCGCCTTCTCGGTATTCTGGTTCATGATGGCAATGATGGACGCGACGTCGACGTCGGCGTGGTCGTCGTGCCAGCAGTCGTAGTCGGTGACCATGGCGACAGTCGCGTAGCAGATCTCCGCCTCGCGGGCGAGCTTGGCCTCGGGCATGTTGGTCATGCCGATCACGTCCATGCCCCAGCTGCGATAGAGATTGCTCTCGGCACGCGTCGAGAACTGCGGGCCTTCCATGACGAGATAGGTGCCCCCGCGCGTGTAGACGATACCTTCGGCCTGGGCGGCCTTCTCCACGGCATCGACCAGCAACGGGCTCACAGGGTCGGCGACCGAAACGTGGGCCACAAGGCCGGGTCCGAAGAAGCTCTTCTCGCGCGCGAAGGTGCGGTCGACGAACTGATCGACGAGCACGAAATGACCGGGCGCCAAGTCCTCGCGCAGCGAGCCACAGGCCGAGATCGAGACAAGGTCTGTCACACCCGAGCGCTTCAGCGCGTCGATATTGGCGCGGAAGTTGATCCCACTCGGCGGCACGGGATGGCCGCGGCCGTGGCGCGGGAGGAAGCGGACGGGAAGTCCCGCGATCTCGGCAAACAGGATCTCGTCGGAAGGCGCCCCCCACGGGGTCATCACCTTTTCCCAGCGAGGGTTTTCCAGGCCGGGCAGGTTGTAGAAGCCGCTGCCGCCGATGATGCCGAGAACGGACTGTGTCATGAGGGCTCCGCGGGACAATTGCTCAAGGCGACGGGCGACAGTCGAGACCCCATCCCGATCTCATTGCCTACCGCCAGTCGCCACGAAAGAGAAGCCCAACCAGAAACCAGCCGCACCTCTCAATGCGGGATCTTCGACCACAGCCTGCGCTTGCCGAAGTAGAGCAGCGCCGTCGTAGCCAGCAGATAGAAGATCACGATCCAGCCCGTGCTCTTGCGGGTGTTAAGCGTGGGGTCGGCGGCCCATGTCAGGAAGGCCGACACGTCGCGGGCGTTCTGCTCCAGCGAGCCGGTGCCGTCTTGGTAGGTCACGAAGGCGTCCTTCGAGAGCGGCGCCGGCATCGCAATCTGGTGCCCGGGGAAGGCCGCGTTGTAGTTCATGCCATCGGCCATCTGAACGCCGGCCGGAGCCTCGTGATAGCCCGTCAGCAGGGCGTAAAGGTAGTCGGCGCCACCCTCCTGATAGCTGGTCGCGATGTCCCGCAACATCGAGAACGGATGCGCCCACCAAGAGCCGTGATATTCGACGTTGCGGGCCTTGGCGATCAGGGACAGGTCAACGGGCAGGGCGCCGTTCTGCGCAGCGCGGGCTTCGTTGTCGTTCTTGAAGGGACCAAGGACGGGATCGAACGCCTTGGGCTCGCGCTCGAACATCTGGCCCTCGTCGTTGGGGCCGTCGATGATCTTGTTCGGCCACTCATTGGCGAGCGCCTTGACCGATTCCTCGGGGAACTCGGGACCGCCGGGCTCGAAGAGATTGCGGAAGCGCACGCGCTTCAGGCCGTGACAGGCGGCGCAAACGTCCTTGTAAACCTGAAAACCGCGCTGCAGCTGGGCCGGATCGTATTGCCCCGTGAAGCCGCCAAAGCTCCAAGTCTGGCGCTCGATGTGGACAGCTTCACCCGCAGCGTGCGCCACGTCGACCGAGCTAGCGCCAACCAGCAGCGCCACCGCGGCAAGAAATCCTTTCAAAGGTCGCATCGTCTGTCTCCCGCTCAGCGTGTCTCTGGGGCAGCGGTCGCGCCTTGCGGCGCCCCTCCCCCACTCGGTAGGACAGACGCGGATATGGATTTCGGCAGCGGCTTCGGCGTTTCGATCAGGCCGATGATCGGCATGACGAGGAGGAAGTGCGCGAAATAGTAGACCGTGAAGACGCGGGCCCAGGTCACGTATGCACCTTCGGCCGGCATGGCGCCGAGGTAGCCGAGCGCGAGGCACGAGATCACGAGTAGCCAGAAGAACCACTTGTAGAGCGGGCGGTACTTCGCCGAGCGGACGCGGCTGGTGTCGAGCCAGGGAACGAACACGAGCACCACGATGGCCGAGAACATGGCGATGACGCCGCCGAGCTTCGAGGGGATGGCGCGCAGGATGGCGTAGAACGGCAGGAAGTACCATTCGGGCACGATGTGCGGCGGCGTGACCAGCGCGTCTGCGGGGATGTAATTGTCGGCGTGGCCGAGGTAATCCGGCAGGAAGAACACGAACCACGCGAACAGGATCAGGAAGGCGAACAAACCGACGGTATCCTTGGCAACGGCGTAGGGATACATCGGGACCGCATCAGACTTGGTCTTGATGTCGAGGCCGGTGGGGTTGTTCTGGCCAACGACGTGCAGCGCCCAGATGTGCAGCACGACGAGGCCCGCGATCACGAACGGCAGCAGGTAGTGCAGCGAGAAGAAGCGGTTCAGCGTCTTGCCGGAGACCGAGAAGCCCCCCCACAACCATTCCACCACCGCGGTGCCGACGCCGGGGATGATCTCATTCAAGGACGAGAAGAGGTTGGTGATGACGGTGACGCCCCAGAAGCTCATCTGACCCCAGGGCAATGCGTACCCCATGAAGGCCGTGGCCATCATGACGAGGAAGATCAAAACGCCGAGGATCCAGAGCACCTCGCGGGGCGCCTTGTAGGAGCCGTAGTAGAGGCCGCGGAAGATGTGGATGTAGACGGCGATGAAGAACATCGACGCGCCGACGGCGTGGAAGTTGCGGATCATCCAGCCGTAGTTGACGTCTCGGCGGATGGCCTCGACGGAATTGAAGGCCTCGGCCGCGCTCGGCTGGTAGTGCATCGCCAGCACGATGCCGGTCAGGATCTGCGCTGCCAGGCAGAAGGTCAGGATGCCGCCGAAGGTCCAGAGATAGTTGAGGTTGCGCGGCGTCGGGAAGTCGACGAACTGGCCGTGCATCAAGCGTGCAATCGGCAGGCGGTCATCCCACCATTTGCCGAACGAGGATTTCGGCTCGTAGCTCGACGTGTGCTCCATTGTGTGGGCGCCTTTTTAGCCGATCTTGATCTTGGTGTCGGACACGAACTCGTAGGGTGGGATCTCGAGGTTGCGCGGCGCCGGGCCTTTGCGGATGCGCCCTGAGGTGTCGTAGTGCGAGCCGTGGCACGGGCAGAACCAGCCGCCGAAATCACCCTTGTTGTCGGCCAGAGCCTGACCCTTGGGGATACAGCCCAAGTGCGTGCAGATACCTACGAGGATCAGCCAGTTCGTCTTGCCGTCCTTGACGCGGTTGGAATCGGTCGCGGGGGTGGCCTCGGGCAGAAGGTCGTTGCGCGCGGACTGATCGGGAAGGTCCATGACCGGCGTCGCCTCGGCTTCCTTGATCTCTTCAGCCGTGCGGTTGCGGATGAAGATCGGCTTGCCGCGCCACATGGCTGTGATGGCTTGGCCTTCCTTCACGGGGGACAGGTCGATCTCTACCGAGGCCAAGGCCTGAGCGCCAGCGTCCGGGTTCATCTGGGCCACGAACGGCCAGAGCGTCACCGCGGCGCCAACGGCGGCGAATGCGTTTCCGGCTATGATGATGAAGTCTCTGCGGTTCGGCTCTTCGGCTTCTGTGGCCACTTGCCCCTCCCTTTTGCGAAGATGTCCCGTTTACATCAGGAAAGCGCGCAGAGCGAAACGACAGCGAGCCCGATGCTCATTCGCTCATGCACCGCCGATTCAGAAAAGGGACCACGAACGAGTGAACGAAACACTCTCTATGCAGACTCGAAGCACTAACCGAGGCTCTTCGTCTGTGCAAGGATCCCGCTTTCCGAACGACACGCTATTCCTGCGCTTCCGACGACATCGTGCGCGTGTGTTTATCTTCTTCTTGCACCGATCGCGCGGAGGCTCAACCCGCGTTGGTCAGAACGCCTACGGGTCAAAGTGGCGCACATAATGTCGCACTGGGAGACTGCATGCGCTTAGCACTCTACCAACCTGACATTCCGCAAAATACCGGCACCATTCTTCGTCTTTCGGCGTGTCTTGGTGTTCCAGTGGATCTAATCGGGCCGGCCGGTTTCGACCTCAGCGACAGGTCATTCCGGAGGGCAGGACTCGACTATTTGGAGCACGCCGATCTCGCGCGCCATGAAAGCTTCGAGACGTTTGCGGCGGGACTTGCCGCCAGCACTCCGAAGCCACGCCTCGTGCTTCTCACGACGCACGCGACGGAGACGCATATCAGCTTTGCCTTTCGCGATACGGACGTGCTGATGCTGGGGCGCGAAAGTGCCGGGGTGCCAGAGAGCGTTCATCGACACGTCGATGCGCGTATCCGCGTGCCGATGCAGCCGGGGCTGCGGTCGCTCAATATCGCGGTGGCGGCGGCGCTCGTTCTAGGCGAAGCGCTGAGGCAGACGGGCCGATTTGCGGAGTAGACGCTAGGCTCAGCCCTTGTTCAGCAGCAGCGTGAGGCCGATCAGCGTCTCGCTGAAGAACTGGATCTCGACCATCTGCCGCTTATCGCGAACGATGATCTCCATGTTGGCGGAGAGCATCGAGCCCTGCGTGCCCTCGACCGAGACGCGATAGCCGCGCTCCGTGACGTCGCCCGCGAGAACGCCGGTCACATTGTACATTTCCTCGGTCCACTCGCCGCTGAGCTTGCCGTCGGCGTGGCGGACGGTGCTCTTGACCTCGATCTTGCCGCTGGCGGAGGCGCAGCGGATGTTCTGGCGCAGTTGGTGCCCTTCACCCTCGACGAAGTAGGTGGCGCGGCACTTCACGTCCTCGGTCTTGCCGTCCACGAAGCGCAGGCGCCCGTTTCCACCCCACCAGCCCTCGAGGCTTTCGAAGGGGCCGACCTGCTGCGGGGCGGCGTTGACCGCGGGCGAGGCCGCAGTGACGAGCGCCACCGCCGCGAGCGCCATCCGCGCCCGCACGGCGCGGCGTCCCATCGTCAATCCGAAGAGGTGCATAAAGTCCCCGCGCCCGTTCGCCCGAATCCCGCGCCTCAGCTTGCCGAGCCGCCCGGCGCTTGCAACAGGCGGCTCGCCGCAAGCGGGCGAATCATGACGCACGTGTGTCGGCAGCGCCTCAGGCGGGCCGCCGCCGTCCCCGAGACGCTTTGTTTGCCGTCAGAGGCCGAGCTTGGCCTTCAGGATCTCGTTGACGGCGGCCGGGTTTGCCTTGCCGCCCGTCGCCTTCATGACCTGACCGACGAACCAGCCGAGCATGGACGGCTTGGCCTTGGCCTGCTCGACCTTCGCCGGGTTGGCGGCGATGATCTCATCCACCGCCTTCTCGATGGCGCCGGTGTCGGTCACCTGCTTCATGCCGCGTGCTTCGACGATCTCGGCCGGGTCGCCGCCCTCGGTCCAGAGGATCTCGAACAGATCTTTGGCGATCTTGCCCGAGATAGTGCCCGCCGAGATGAGGTCGACGAGGCCGCCGAGTTGGGCTGCCGAGACCGGCGAATGGGCGATGTCCTTGCCTTCCTTGTTCAGGCGGCCGAACAGCTCGTTGATGACCCAGTTCGCGGCCAGCTTGCCGTCTCTGCCCTTAGCCACCGTCTCGAAATAGTCGGCGTTCTCGCGCTCGGCGACGAGCACGTTGGCGTCGTAGGCGGAGAGCCCATACTCCTTGATAAAGCGCGCGCGCTTGGCGTCCGGCAGCTCCGGCAGGTGCTGGGCGAGGTCGTCGACGTAGCTCTGCTCGAGCTCGAGCGGCAGGAGGTCGGGATCGGGGAAGTAGCGGTAATCGTGCGCCTCTTCCTTCGAGCGCATGGAGCGCGTCTCGCCCTTCACGGAATCGAACAGGCGCGTCTCCTGATCGATGGTGCCGCCATCCTCGATGATATCGATCTGACGGCGCGCCTCGACCTCGATGGCCTGCCCGATGAAGCGGATCGAGTTGACGTTCTTGATCTCGCAGCGGGTACCGAGCGGATCGCCGGGCTTCCTGATCGAGACGTTGACGTCCGCACGAAGGTTGCCCTTGTCCATATCGCCGTCGCAGGTGCCGAGGTAGCGCAGGATGGTGCGCAGCTTGGTCACGTAGGCCTGGGCCTCCTTCGACGAGCGCAGGTCGGGGCGGGACACGATCTCCATCAGCGCGACGCCGGAGCGGTTCAGATCGACGAACGAATAGTCCGGACTCTGGTCGTGGATCGACTTGCCGGCGTCCTGCTCGAGGTGCAGGCGCTCGATGCCGACGCGCTTTGCTTCGCCGTCGACGTCGATCTCGATTTCGCCCTCGCCGACGATCGGCTGCTTGTACTGGCTGATCTGGTAGCCCTGCGGCAGATCCGGATAGAAGTAGTTCTTGCGGTCGAAGACGCTGTTGAGGTTGATCGCGGCCTTGAGGCCGAGCCCGGTGCGGATGGCCTGGGCGATGCACTCGGCATTGATGACGGGCAGCATGCCGGGCATGGCCGCGTCAACGAGAGAGACGTGGCTGTTCGGGTCGCCGCCGAACGCCGTCGAGGCACCCGAGAACAGCTTCGAGGCGGAGGCCACCTGAGCGTGGACCTCCATGCCGACCACGACCTCCCAGTCGCCCGTGGCGCCGGGAATCAGGTTCGCGGATTTCTTGTCGGGCTTGCCCTTGCCGCCGCTCTTTGCCGTTTCCTGCATGTCCTTACTCCTTCCGCCAGCCTAGCGCTTGCGGAACCAATAGCCCAGTGCCGCCCAGAGGAAGCCGAAGACGAACTGCAGCATGAAGATTGCCGCTTCGCCGCCGACGGCGTGGATCGAAAACACTCCGACCTGCCCGCCGAGCCAGTAGAGCAGGAAGCCTGCGACGGAGGCCGCGAAGGCGGCGATCAGAAGCTTCTGCCACTGGTCTGCGCTGCGTCCCATGAGGAAGGCCACGACGATCACCGCAGGGTTGACCGCGGCCAGCAGCACCAGCGTCAGCGGATCGAACGAGTTGATCGCGATCATTCGCGCGGCCCGCCGCTGCTCGCTTCCTGCTGGCGGAGCTTTTCTTCCTCATACTGGACGAACCAACCGATCATGTTGCGCCACTGGGCGCCCACCATCTCGATCATCTCCGCCGGCAGCCCGCGCTGGCGCGCCCTGAATTTCACCTTGTCGATCACCTGCTGAATGCGCCAGGGCACACTTGCGTCGGCCGGGTTTTTCTTGAGCTGCCAGGCGCGCTCAACGTAGCCGAAGCGCTCGGCGATGAGATCGACAAGCTCGGCATCGATGCGGTCGATCTCGGCCCTCACCTGGCTCATGTCGGCGCATTCCCAGGGACGCTTCGGATCCATCTTACTTGCCTCCGGACTTCTGCTTGGCGGTGCCCGCCCACCAGGGCTCGTCCACGGTGAAGCGGCCCGCGGCATCCTCGATGGCCTGGGCGGCGCGGAAGAGCGTCGCCTCGTCGAACGGCTTGCCGATGAGCTGCAGGCCGAGTGGCGTGCCTTCCGACGAGAGCCCCGCCGGAACCGAGATGCCGGGCAGACCGGCCATGTTCACCGTCACGGTGAAGATGTCCTCAAGGTACATGGCGATCGGATCGCCCGTCTTCTCGCCGAAGGCGAACGCGGGCGACGGCGTGGTCGGCGTCAGCACGACGTCGACCTTGCCCCAGGCCTCGTCGAAGTCGCGCTTGATCAAGGTGCGGATCTTCTGAGCCTTGAGATAGTAGGCGTCGTAGTAGCCGGCCGAGAGCACGTAGGTGCCGATCAGGATGCGCCGGCGCACCTCCTTGCCGAAGCCCGCAGCGCGCGTGTTCTCATAGGTGTCGATGACGTCGCGACCAGGCAGGCGCAGGCCGTAGCGCACGCCGTCGTAACGGGCCAGGTTGGAGGACGCTTCGGCGGGCGCCACGATGTAGTAGGCCGGCAACGCGTATTTCGTGTGCGGCAGGCTGATCTCGTGGATGGTGGCGCCGGCAGCCTTCAGCCACTCGATGCCCTTTGCCCAGAGCTCCTCGATCTCCTTCGACATGCCGTCGACGCGGTATTCCTTCGGCACGCCGACGCGCAGTCCCTTGACGCTCTCGGCAAGCGCCTTCTCATAATCCGGCACCGGGGCGTCGATCGACGTCGTATCCTTCGGGTCATGGCTGGCCATGGAGCCCAGCATGATGGCGGCGTCGCGCACCGTCTTGGCGATGGGACCGGCCTGATCGAGCGAGGACGCGAACGCGACGATGCCCCAGCGCGAGCAGCGGCCGTAGGTGGGCTTGATCCCGACGGTGCCGGTGAGCGCTGCCGGCTGGCGGATCGAGCCGCCGGTATCGGTCGCGGTGGCGGCGAGGCAGAGTCCGGCTGCGACGGCCGCGGATGAGCCACCGGATGAACCACCCGGCACAAGCTTGTCTTCGCGACCCTTCCGCCGCCAGGGCGAGATCACAGGGCCGAAGGCGCTCGTCTCGTTGGACGAGCCCATGGCGAACTCGTCGTTGTTGAGCTTGCCGAGCATGACGGCTCCGGCGCTCCAAAGGTTGGCGCCGACCGTCGATTCATACGTCGGCTTGAAATCGTCCAGGATCTTCGAGCAGGCCGTGGTGCGAATGCCCTTGGTGCAGAAGAGATCCTTGTTGCCGAGCGGCAGGCCCTCGAGCGGACGGGCGTCGCCCTTGGCAAGGCGCGCGTCGCTTTCCTTCGCCTGCGCGAGCGCGTGCTCGGGCGTCTCCAACACGTAGGCGTTGAGCACGGGGTTCGCCTGCTCGATGGCCTTGATGTGGGCTTCCGTCAGCTCGGTCGCCGAGAAGGATTTCTTCTTCAGCCCGTCGCGCGCTTCGGCCAGCGTCAGGCGCGTCAGATCACTCACGTTCTAGTTTCCCTTATTGGCGTCGCAGCGCGTGTAGACCTCTGGGCCATCCTGATCGCCGAGAGAGCTAGGCGCATCACTTCTCCTTGCGGCAACGGTCAGAGCGAGCGGGCCTTCTCGGCCTCGGCGCGCGCTTTGTTGATGTTGTAGCTGCGGCGCGAGTAATAGAGGCTGACAAGGCCGAAGACGATCGACAGCGGCGCGTTTACCTGCTCGGCGAGCTCGCGGGCGCGCAGCAAGTATTGCGGCGTGTCGCTCACCGCCTGCGGTGAAAGCGAGCGGGCACCCGGGGCACCCTCCTCGCGCGGCACGGCGAGAACCAGAATGCCGGTCGCGATCAGCGCGACGGCCAGCAATGCGAACACCTTGGACATCTCAGAGCCTCCGCCTTCCTTCGTCTGCCGAGACTACTCCACCACCTTGGGGACGACAAAATAGTGGTCGTCGACCATCGGCGCGTTCTTGACGATGTCGTCCTCGATGCCGCCGTCGGTGACGCGGTCCTCGCGCTTCTTGAGCTTCTGATCGACGACGCGCGTCATGGGCGGCACGTTGGAGGTGTCCACCTCGCCGAGCTGCTCGACCCAGTTCAGGATGCCAGACAGCTCGCCCTCGAGGCTCTTGGCTTCCTCGTCCGTGATCTTGATGCGCGCCAGGCGCGCGATGCGGCGCACGGTCTGTTCGTCAACCTGCATGGGATCTCACTCGAAGTCCGAAAAATGGCGGCCGGGCGCCGCGTGTCACCTCATAGCGGGCTCGCCCTAAGCGCGCAACTCCACCCCGTTCAGAGCCGCTTGCGGTACTGGGACAGGAAGGGACCGAGAAGGTCCGAGAAATCGTCGGTCCAGGGCCTAAGCCGCGGCTTGGGCAGCTCGCGGGCCCCGGGAATGATCCGGAAGCGGTCGATAGCTTCCAGGCTCTTGCCGTAGACGACCACTGTCGAGCTGGTGACCGCGTAGCCATCCTCCTCGGTCTGATCCTCGATAGTCAGAGCGTGCATCCCGAGGGTCGGGAAGGTGGCCGCCAGGATCTCCTCAAGGTCCAGATAGCGGTTCGAGATGTGCAGAACGACGGCACCGTCGGGCTTGATCTTCGAGGCGTAGAGCTGCAGCGCCTCGGACGTCATCAAGTGGATAGGAATGGCGTCCGAGGAGAACGCATCGATGATCAAGAGGTCGTAGCTCTCGTCTGGCTCGCGCGCCAGCGTGAGCCGCGCGTCGCCGAGCACGATGGCGGCGTCGGGCTGGCAGTTGGCGAGATACGTGAACCGTTTCGAGTTGGCGATGGAGACGACAACCGGATCGATCTCGAAAAAGCGCCACGTCTCGCCGGAGGATGCGTGGCAGGCCATCGAGCCCGTGCCGAGTCCGACGACGCCGAATTTCGGCTCCCTGCGTGTTTGCGCCGCAAGCACACTAGTGAGACGCACGGCCGAGGCCATGGGTCCGTGTGGGTGATAGTAGGTCGTCGGCGTGATATCGGCGACAGGCTTGCCGCTGGCGTTGCGGATACGCTGCGCGCCGTGCAGGGTCGTGCCGTGCTGTAGCACGTTGAACTGGCCGTCCCATGACTGCACGACGCGGTAAACGCCGAAATAGCTGCGCTCGGCATTGCCGCGATGCACGCCAGACGGCAGCAGCACAACCACCAGGTAAAGGCTCATGGCGACGAAGAGCATGTGCGGCGGATGCCGCCAAAGCGCTAGCGCGCCCAGCGCGAAGATGGCCCCTATACCGGCAGTGGCGCCCCAGCCGTCGAAATCGAACTCGTAGTGCTGGGCTAGAGCCGGCCCCCAATGGATCGCTGCGGCAACACCGAAGACCATCAGGACCAGCAGAGCCAGGGCCATCGGGCTTTCGCGGCGCACGTCGAGCGCGCCCGGGCGGCAAGCGAAGCTCAGCGCGAGCAGCAGCGGGTATTCGAACACCTCGGGGAAGATCTGCGGCGCGACGAGGGCTGCAAAAATGCCGCCCAAGACGCCGCCTACCGACATCCACAGATAGAATTCCGTGAGATGGCTCGCTGCGGGGCGCGCCTCGTACAGCGTGCGGTGGGCAACGAGCGTTACGGTGATGAAAGCCGCGATGCCGAAACCCGCGGAGTAGAACCAGGTTTCCTTTTCCGTCTGCGCGAGTTGCAGCAGCGCGAGGATCACCGTGACCGCGTGGGCCGTCAGAAGGACGGCGCGCGGGATCCATGCGCGTTCGCGGAAGACGACGACGAACGACGCGAGATAAAGGGAGAGCGGGATTACCCAGATCAACGGCGCCGAGGCGACGTCCGTCGCGACATGCGTCGTGAAGGCCGTCAGCAGCGCGGATGGCACGAACGCCAAGCCCACCCATGCGGCGCGCGACTGCCAGTCCGGCTCGGCGGCGGGCGAAGCCGGCGCGGCCGCGCCGGATACAACGGGCGCGCTGTCGCCGCGCGTCGCACCCGTCCTCACGACGAGGAAGCAGGCGCCGAGAGCGAGCACAAGGACGGCAAAGCCGCCTGCCCAGAGCGACGCCAGCGCCTTGAGCCCGAAGACAGGTTCAAAGAGGAACGGATAGCCCAGCAGGGCCAACAGGCTGCCGAAGTTCGATGCGGCGTAGAGAAAGTACGGGTCGGCGCTGCTGGCTTGCCCGGCCCGCGCGAACCAGGCCTGGATCAAAGGAGCGTTGGCCGACACCGCGACAAACGGCAAGCCTATGGCGACGGCAAACAGCCCTAGCTGCCAAAAGTAGGGATCGCTGATCGGAGGCTCGGACCAGCCCTCGGGGATCGCAATCGGAAGGCTCAGGAAGGCCAAGGCCGACAGCGCGAGATGGACGTAACCGCTGCGGGCGGCCGGAACATAGCGCACCAGCAGATGCGCATAGGTATATCCGACCAGCAGAGCTCCCTGGAAGAAGAGCAGCGCGACGGCCCAGACCGACGGCGCCCCGCCCAGCAGCGGAAGCACCATCTTGGCGAACATGGGCTGGATGAAGAAGAGCAGGAAGGCCGACAGGAACGTCGTCAGGATAAACAACCACAGCACGCCCCAGCCACGGCCATCCGGGCTGCTCGGCGGACCGGCGGGCCGGGTGTCGATCGTCTCTGCCGTCACGAAGTCCCCATCGTTTGAAGCGGCACGGTCGCGGGGCGCCCGGCTGGCTCTCCTTGCCGGGGACCATAGAGGGATTGGCATGGCCTGTCAGGGGCTTCGCACACCGATCAGGCCTTAAATCTTCCGATCCAGGCCCCTACGGGAGGCGCTCTAGGGACAGGATCGCCGCTCGAAGCGGAAGACCGAGAAGCTGCGTGCAAAGCAGCCGTCGATCCCTATAGTGGCGCCATGACATCACCTGACTCCCCGGCCGACGAGCGCCCCGCCAGTGTGCGCGGCGTGACTTTGAGCGACGTCGCTGCGTTCGTCGATCTCCTCGCGCCGGGCCGCCTCATCGGCATCGACGCCGGAACCAAGACGCTCGGCCTGGCGCTCAGCGATGTGCGGCGCTCCATCGCATCCGGCATGGAGACGATCCGGCGCACGAAGTTCAAGGCGGACGTGGCGCGTCTGCTCGCGCTCGCCGACCAGCAGGACGTGCGGGGCTTCGTGCTCGGTCTGCCGGCCAATCTCGACGGCAGCGAGGGTCCGCGCGCCCAGGCCACGCGCGCCTTTGCACGCAACCTCAACGCGCTATCGCCGTTACCCATCCTACTCTGGGACGAGCGCCTGACCACGGTCGAGGCGGAGCGCATGCTCATTGCCGCGGATACCAGCCGCAAACGCCGTGCAGATGTGATCGACAAGCTCGCCGCGACGTTGATCCTGCAGGGTGCGCTCGACAGGATGCGGACGCTGACGCGCTGACCCGGGGCGCGGCCAAGTTTCCTCTGTCATCCGTATCTTAGGTTGGTCAAACTGGGGTCGCACCCGTGCCGTATTAGTTGCGGACGAATGACGAGAGCGATCGCGGAGCTTGGCAATCCGCGCACCGGCTGGATGGCCGATGATGCGTAATCGAGTGACGACCAGTTGTGCTGTTCGTGACGCGCCCCCAGGCGGGGATGAGCGCGATATCGAGTTGCTCGTTAACCGCTTCCACATCTCGCGCCGCGCCAGCGTGCGCCGCCTCGTCGCGTCGTCTCCACGCATTCTCGATCTGGCCGTCACGTTTCCCGGCGCGCTGCATATGCTCGCGGGGCGACAGCCGCAACGGCTGCGGCGCAAGGCCCTCGATCTCGTCATAGGCGGGGCTCCGCTCAAGGACGTTGCCGTCGTGCTCGAGCTGCCGCTGTGGCTCAGGCGCCTGCCGCCGGAGGCCTTCACGGGGCCGATCTCCGGGGTGCCAAATTCGGAAACCTTCGCCCGGCGCATTGCCAACCACATGCCGACATCGGCCGAGAACATGTCGTTCTGGCTCGACTCCGTCATCTTCGGCGCTCGTGCTTGTGACGAGTATTTCGCGCTGTGGCTGGCGCAGCAGGCGATCTTCATAGAGCACGGCAACCCGCAGCGGCTGTTCGGACTGCTTGCCGCCTATGCCTGGTTCTCAAGCGCCGATCTCGCGCGTGCGCGCGGGCTGATCGTGGTGCCGTGGCGGCCGGAGATGGCGCTCGACACGGCCGTCTGCGCGGCGAAAAGCTGGCTCAACCGCATGCGGCTCGTGCTTCAGCTCGGACGCGGCGTGCTCGACGATCCCTGGCTCAAGCCCGGTGAGGCGCGCGGGTTCTCGTTCGTCCCGCTCCTCGAGCACGCCAGCATCCTCGCAGAGGCTCATGCCATGCAAAACTGCTCCGATCAGTACGCGGATAGGCTGGCGCGCGATAAATGCCGCCTTTTCTCTATCCGTCGGCGCGGCGTACGGGTTGCGACGCTGGAGATCGGCCCTCATCCGCGGGAACCGGGCGTGCTGGCCATCGCGCAGCTCAAAGCACGGCACAACCTGCCGGCCAGTGCCGAGGCCTGGCAAGCCGCACACACCTGGATGGGTACGCAGCAGGATCTCAGGCGCCCCGGCAATGGCGGGCAAACGGACCATCCGTTCGATGCGACAACCTGGACGGCGCTGATGGCCCCGTATCGGACTCACAAAGATGGGGCTCCGTGGATCCCTGAACGTGCGAGCAAGGAATCTTTTTCGCTTATCGACAGCGGAATCGGGGAACTGGCGCGCCGGGCCGGAATTACGTCTTGGCTGTTTACGTGAGTCATGCCGGCGGGCGGTCGCAATCGACTGAGTTCCCGTGACCAGACGCCGCGCACGTACATCCCGTGAACGGGGGTCTTCAGACGGCGATCATCGAAAATATTCCGTATTGTGGTCCAAAATTACAGCGATCGGTGCACAGGACGACCGGCCGTGTGCGTCTCGGCCCTCACCCGCTTCCGAAGCGGATCGAGGATCACCATATCCAGTCCATGAGTATCAGAGCACGTCCGACGTGTACGACGAAACCCCGCTGTCGCGGGGCATTGAGACATCGGGAACGAGCAACGCGAGCAAGAGGACACGATGAAGAATGAAACATGAAACGAGTGACGACCGAATGTCTTCGGCGTTGCATCTGCTGCATAGAGCGGGCCAATGTGCAGACGAGATGTTTGCCGTCAGCGTCGGCGAGCTTGGCCTTACGCCGAGGCAGTTCGCCGTCATGACAGCCATCGCGAACAGCGAAGAGCCGAGCCAGACCACGCTTGTCGATCGAACGGGAATCGATCGATCGACGATGGCCGACATCGTGCGCCGTCTCACGTCGCGTGGGCTCGTCCAGCGCAGGCGCACCCGGCGCGATGCTCGCCGGTATGCCGTACGGCTGACGGACAAGGGCGAGAGCGCGCTGCGTCTCGCAGAGCCGGCCGCCCGGACGACGGACGAGAAGATCCTCGCTGCTTTGGCGCCGACGCAACGGGATGCGTTCCTACGGTCGCTGTCGCGCATCGTGACGGCCGTCGAGCCGGATGGTGTCTCCCGAAACGGACGCGGCTAGGCAACGTCCTTTCGGCTACGTGCGCTAGCGATCGGGCGCTGCGCACGCCGCGCCTTGCTGGGCAACCGGCTCGCCGACGCCAGGTCGAGGCTTGGCCACGAACCTTCGGACCCGTACCTGCCATCCTCTCGATCCCAGTTGCTGGAGGCAACGTCTGCCACTAGCCTGACGGGGATTCCGGGGGGCGCAGTAGTGGTCATGACCAAGGTCGGCAGTCTTTCCATCGTTATCATCGGCGTCGTTATCGCCGCCGTCTCGTTTGCGGCGCTTGCCAGCACCGGCGCGGACGTCGTCGCACCGCGCCTCGCGAGCTTCCAAACGACGCTCGCCTATCTCTTGCCGGCCGCGATCGGCTATCTCTTCGGCTCCATTCCCTTCGGACTTCTTCTCACGCGTCTTGCGGGCCTCGGCGACATCCGCAACGTGGGATCGGGAAACATTGGCGCCACCAATGTGCTGCGCACCGGACATAAAGGGCTCGCGGCTCTAACGTTGGTGCTCGACGCGCTCAAGGGTACGGCTGCCGTGCTCGTCGGCGCAGCGGTCGGAGCCCGCTTCGGCTTCGCCATCGATGGCGCGCTGATTGCCGGGCTTGCAGCCTTCCTCGGCCACATCTTTCCGGTCTGGCTCGGCTTCAAGGGCGGCAAAGGCGTTGCGACCTACATCGGCGTCGTCGGCGGTCTCGCGTGGCAGGCGGCGTTGATCTTCTGCGTCGCCTGGCTGGTGACGGCCGTGGCGACGCGCTATTCGTCCGCTTCGGCGCTCGCGGCAAGCGTCGTGACACCGGCCGCCCTGCTCGGGCTCGGCTTCGTTCCCGAGGCCATACTGACGCTGGTGATGAGCCTGTTCCTGATCTGGAAGCACGAAGCCAATATCAGGCGGCTCATCAAGGGAAAGGAACCGCGGATCGGTGCCAAAGCCTGATCCATCGCTGTTCACGGCGGCGCCGCTGCCGGTTTCCGCCCTCGACGACGCGGAACGTCTGGCGTGTCTTCGGCTCATTCGCTCGACCAATGTCGGCCCGGTCACCTTTCGCGAGCTGATCAATCATTTCGGCGGCGCCAAGGAGGCGCTCGCAGCCTTGCCCGCTCTCGCCCAGCGGCGCAACGCGCGGATCCGCGTCTTTCCGCAAGCGGAGGCAGAAGATGAGCTCGCGGCGGCGCGCAAGGTGGGGGCTCGGCCAATCTTCACCATCGAGCCCGGCTATCCCGCTGCGTTGGCTGCAATCGATGCGCCTCCCCCGCTGCTTTACATCAAAGGCCGTACAGAGCTTCTCGCCCGTGCGGCGATCGCCATCGTCGGTTCGCGGCAAGCCTCCGCAGCGGGGCTCAAGCTCTCGCGCACGTTCGCGCAGGACCTCGCCGCGGCTGGGCTCGTCATCGTGTCGGGGTTGGCGCGCGGCATAGACGCGGCCGCCCACGAAGCGAGCCTCGCAGCTGGCACGATCGCCGTGCTCGCGGGTGGGCCGGATGTTGTCTACCCGCCGGAGCACGCGGCGCTGCAGGCGCGGATCGGTGAAGACGGCTGCATCGTCACGGAGCAACCCCCGGGTTTCGTACCGCGGGCCAAGGACTTCCCACGCCGCAACCGACTGATCTCGGGGCTTTCTCTTGGCGTACTCGTGATCGAAGCGGCGCGCCGCTCAGGCACTCTCGTCACCGCGCGCTTTGCCGGCGAACAAGGACGCGAGGTGTTCGCCGTGCCCGGTCATCCGCTCGATCCCCGTGCCGAGGGCACCAATCAGCTTCTGAAATCCGGGGCGACGCTCACGACGGAGCCCGGCGACGTGCTCGAGGCGTTGGCGCCCCAGCTCAGGCGTGGGGTGGCCGGGCTTACGGACGCACCGACGCCGTTTGGAAATTCGTCACCGCCCCTCAGCGAGCCGACGCCGCGTCCGGAGCCGGGCGATGCCGAGCGCGAGCGTGTGCTGTCCCTGCTCGGGCCGCATCCCGTCGACATCGACGAGGTCGCACGCGCGGCGTCGCTCGATGTGCGCGAGGTGCGCGTTGTGCTTATGGAGCTGGATCTCGTGGGCGCGATCGTCCGCCACGGCCACCAGCTCGTTTCGCGGTCCATTGCTTGAGCGGCTAACGGCAGTCCTTGGCGCGTATGCGAGCTTCCGCGTGGGCGAGTTCGAGAATTCCGGCGAGCGTGCTGAGGTGGTTGCTATGCGCTATTTCCTTCAGCTCGAGCAAGAGGTCGGCGATGTATTCGATTTGCTCCTGCGACCGGCGCGGGTCCTCGCGCTCGCTTCTGTTCGCGTACTTGTCCCGCACAGCAGCAGCCCCCCTGTTGCTTCGCCATCGAGTGGCGCGTCCCTGTGACGTGTACTGAGGCTTGCTCATACGTTAGCCTCAAATCCGTAAGGTTGTAAATTATCAATATGCACCTCCGCAGATTGTGAACATACAGTCCGAGGCGATTACTTGACCTTGCGCAAAGCGGCACTTAGAACGCCACGCTGGCACTCACCTGGGATAAGTGCCAAAATCGGTTTTTCCGCCGCGCAGCGGTGCCCTAAGCCCCCACTGGAGTTAAAAAAACCAATGACGTTCAAACCCCTGCATGATCGTGTCGTCGTCCGTCGGGTTGATAGCGAAACTAAGACCACGGGTGGCATCATCATTCCGGATACGGCTGCCGAGAAGCCCCAGCAGGGCGAGGTTATTGCCGTGGGTCCGGGCGCGCGCGACGAGACGGGCAAGCTCGTGCCGCTCGACGTCAAGGCCGGCGATAAAGTGCTGTTCGGCAAGTGGAGCGGCACCGAGGTGAAGATCGACGGTCAGGATCTCCTGATCATGAAGGAGAGCGACATCCTCGGCGTCATCGAGAAGTAGAAGTAGCAGCACGCAACCATCGCGGGCGGTGGCGCGATTCGCTCACCATCGCTCACCGCACCCCCCCCCTCATTCTGCAGGCGCCGCCTTCCGGCGCCGTCATCCACGAAGGAACCCCAAATGGCAGCCAAGGACGTTCGCTTTTCGTCAGAGGCCCGCGACAAGATCCTGCGCGGCGTCGATACGCTCGCCAACGCCGTCAAAGTCACGCTCGGTCCCAAGGGCCGCAACGTCGTCATCGAAAAGAGCTTCGGCGCGCCGCGCACGACCAAGGACGGCGTGACCGTCGCCAAGGAGATCGAGCTCGAGGACAAGCTCGAGAACATGGGCGCGCAGATGGTGCGCGAAGCGGCGCAAAAGACCAACGACCTCGCCGGTGACGGCACCACCACGGCCTGCGTGCTAACCCAGGCCATCGTGCGCGAGGGTCTCAAGGCGGTTGCCGCCGGCATGAACCCGATGGATCTCAAGCGCGGCATCGATCAGGCTGTTGCCGAGGTCGTCGAGGAGATCGGCAAGAAGTCCAAGAAGGTCAAGAATTCGGCTGAGATCGCGCAGGTCGGCACCATCTCTGCCAATGGCGAGAAGGCGATCGGCGAGATGATTGCCGAGGCCATGCAGAAAGTCGGCAACGAGGGTGTCATCACGGTCGAGGAAGCCAAGGGTCTCGAGACCGAGCTCGACGTCGTCGAAGGCATGCAGTTCGACCGCGGCTATCTCTCGCCCTATTTCATCACCAACGCCGACAAAATGATCGTGGAACTCGACGATCCCTACATCCTGATCCATGAGAAGAAGCTGTCGAGTCTGCAGCCGCTGCTGCCGGTGCTCGAGGCCGTGGTCCAGACCGGCAAGCCGCTGCTTATCATCGCAGAAGAGGTCGAGGGTGAGGCGCTCGCCACGCTGGTCGTCAACAAGCTGCGCGGCGGCCTCAAGATCGCCGCCGTCAAGGCGCCGGGCTTCGGTGACCGCCGCAAGGCCATGCTCGAGGACATCGCTGTGCTGACGCGCGGGCAGACCATCAGCGAGGATCTCGGCATCAAGCTCGAGAACGTGACGCTCGACATGTTGGGACGCGCCAAGCGCGTGCGCATCAGCAAAGACGACACCGTGATCGTCGACGGTGCCGGCAAGAAGAAGGAGATCGAGGCGCGCGTGTCGCAGATCAAGGCGCAGATCGAGGAGACGACCTCGGACTACGACCGCGAGAAGTTGCAGGAGCGCCTTGCGAAGCTCGCCGGCGGTGTCGCCGTGATCAAAGTCGGCGGCGCCACCGAGGTCGAGGTCAAGGAGCGCAAGGACCGTGTCGATGACGCGCTCAATGCAACCCGCGCCGCTGTCGAGGAAGGCGTGGTGCCGGGCGGCGGCGTCGCCCTGCTCAAGGCTTCGATCGCCATCAGCGCCAAGGGCGAGAACGACGACCAGAAGGCCGGCATCGCCATCGTAAGGCGCGCGCTGCAGGCACCGATCCGCCAGATCGCCGAGAACGCCGGCACCGAAGGCTCAATCGTCGTCAGCAAGGTGCTCGATGCCAAGGGCTCGACCTACGGCTACGACGCGCAGGCCGATTCCTACGGCGACCTGATCGAGAAGGGCATCATCGATCCTGCAAAGGTCGTACGCACGGCGCTGCAGGACGCTGCCTCGATCGCAGGGCTTCTGATCACGACGGAAGCCGCAATCGCCGAGGCACCGAAGAAAGATGACGGCCATTCGCACGCGCATGGTCCGGTCGGCATGGGCGGGATGGGCATGTAAGCGGCCCTCGCGATACCTTAGCTTTCAGATCCGGGGTGCCCGCGGGAGACAGGCTCTACCGCGGGCACTTTGATTCTTGCGAGCAGGAGCGCTCCAAGGCGCTGCCACATGAAGGAGAAGGCGACGAGAAGCAGCGCGCCCGCGAGAACAGGCGAGGCGATCCACGCTGCGGGCAGGCTGTGTGCCGGCACCAGAAAGGCGTTGATGCCTGCGGGAGGGTGCAGGGACCGCGTCACCGCCATGAGCAGGACGGCGACTGCAACGGCCACCGCGCTCGCTGTCTCGGTCGGTCCGAGAACCACAAGCGCTCCATACCCCGCAAAGGCCGACAGGACGTGCCCGGCCGTCACGGCGAACGGTCGCGCCGCGGGCTGCTCCGGCAAAGTCAGGACGAGCACAATCGAGGTTACGAACGGCACGCGGGCGAGCGGCTCCCCCGCCGCATGGGCGAGGACCTCCATAAGGCAAATTGCCAACCCGGCGCCCACGCTTCGATGCAGCCAGATCGGAACATCCCTCATCACGTCCCCCGCACGCGCCCTTTATGGCAGGTTAAAGAATGCGCGCTTGGATGACAGGCTCTCAAATAGCCGCAGACACGCCATAAGTTTTTCCTATCACCCCCATCTAGCAAACAGACTTGCCCTTATGGCGTCGTGCCGGTAGTTGTCTGGAAGAACTCTAAAGAACCCGCGCAGCTGTGCGATGAGCCTTTGCGCTCCTATGTCGAGGTGTCCAAGCCCTGGGCGGCTTGGAACTCCGGAATGCCGCAAAAAAATTATCGGAAGCAATCGGAGAGAGAGATGGACGCAAAGGTCGACGATAAAGGTCCAGGCAAATGCCCGTTCTCAGGTGGCGCGCGCGCGCGCGCCAACAGCGACTGGTGGCCGAACACGTTGCGCGTCGACCTCCTGAATCAGCACTCGTCCAAGTCCGATCCGCTGGACCGGGGATTCAACTATCGCGAGGAGTTCACGAAGCTCGATTACGAGGAGCTAAAGAATGACCTGCGCAAGCTGATGACGGATTCACAGGATTGGTGGCCGGCCGACTTCGGACACTACGGCCCGCAGTTCATTCGCATGTCCTGGCACGCCGCCGGCACCTACCGCCTCTCCGACGGTCGTGGCGGTGGTGGCCGTGGCCAGCAACGCTTCGCCCCGCTCAACTCGTGGCCGGACAACGTCAACATCGACAAGTCGCGCCGGCTCCTGTGGCCGATCAAGCAGAAGTACGGCCAGAAGATCTCCTGGGCGGACCTCTTGATCCTCACCGGCAACGTGGCGTTGGAAACAATGGGGTTCCGGACCTTCGGCTTCGCTGCGGGGCGTGAGGATACGTGGGAGCCCGATCAGGACATCAACTGGGGTGAGGAGGGAGAGTGGCTCTCCCATCGGCAGCTCGAGAAGTTCGACAACCCGCTCGGCGCCACCGAGATGGGTCTCATCTACGTCAATCCGGAAGGACCGAACGCCAGCGGCGATCCGCTGGAAGCGGCGGCCTTCATCCGTGAGACCTTCGCCCGCATGGCGATGGACGACGAGGAGACCGTGGCGCTGATCGCCGGCGGTCACACCTTCGGCAAGACCCACGGTGCGGGCGCCGGAACGTTTCTCGGGCCGGATCCCGAAGGCTCCGACCTCGAGGCACAGGGCCTTGGCTGGGCGAGCTCTCATGGCACCGGCATGGGCGGCGACGCCATCACCAGCGGCATCGAGGTGACCTGGACCCAGCTACCGACCCAGTGGACCAACCTATTCTTCGAGAACCTGTTCAAATACGAATGGGTACAGGCTCGCAGCCCTGGCGGCGCCATCCAATGGGAGGCGAAGGACGCGCCGGAGAATATTCCGCTCGCGCATGATGCGTCGAAGAAGCAGAGGCCGCGCATGCTGACGACCGACCTGTCGCTGCGCGTCGACCCGGTCTACGAGAAGATCTCGCGCCGCTTCCTCGAGAATCCGCAGGCTTTCGCCGAAGCCTTCGCCCGCGCCTGGTTCAAGCTCACGCATCGCGATCTTGGGCCGCGCTCGCGGTATCTCGGCCCCGAGGTCCCCAAGGAAGTGCTGATCTGGCAGGATCCGGTTCCCGCCGTGGATCATCCGCTGATCGACGACGCCGATGCCGCCGCCCTCAAGGCCAAAGTGTTGGCCTCTGATCTCACGGTTTCGGAGCTTGTGAGCACTGCTTGGGCTTCTGCCTCCACCTTCCGCGGGGGCGACAAGCGCGGCGGCGCAAACGGTGCGCGCGTCCGCCTCGCGCCGCAGAAGGACTGGGAGGTCAACCAACCGCAGCAGCTCAGCAAGGTGCTGGCCGTGCTGGAAGGCATTCAGTCCCAGTTCAACAAGACCGCAACCGGCGGCAAGAAGGTCTCGCTGGCCGACCTGATCGTGCTGGCCGGCAATGCCGGCGTTGAGCAGGCGGCGAAGGCCGCTGGCCATGAGGCGACAGTGCCGTTCTCCCCAGGTCGCACCGACGCCTCGCAGGATGAGACTGACGTCCATGCCTTCGAGGTCATGGAGCCGACCGCCGACGGCTTCCGCAACTATCAGAAGCCCACGCTCAGGGTGCCTGCGGAGGTGGCCCTGATCGACAAGGCGCAGTTGCTGACGCTGACGGCACCCGAGCTGACCGTGCTGATCGGCGGTCTGCGCGCGATCAACATCAATGCTGACGGCTCCAACCACGGCGTTCTGACTGAGCGGCCCGGCGTGCTGACGAACGACTTCTTCGTCAACCTCCTCGATATGGGCACGCAGTGGAAGGCGGTGTCGGACGCCAAGGACGTGTTCGAAGGCGTCGATCGCGAGACAGGCGCTGCGAAGTGGACCGGCACCCGCACTGATCTCGTGTTCGGCTCGAACTCGGTGTTGCGCGCTCTGGCGGAAGTCTATGCCAGCTCGGACGCGCAGGAGAAGTTCGTGCGCGACTTCTTGGCGGCCTGGACCAAGGTCATGAACGCCGACCGGTTCGACCTCGCCGCCTGATCTTCGCGAGGCTGCACCATGAAAAATGATGGCGGCGCGATCAGCGCCGCCATTTTTTGTTTGGAAACGCGTGAGCGAAGCGATCAGCCGCGCTCCAGCAGCACGTCCTTGGCCTCGTTGACCTGCGCCGCGAGATAGGTGGAGCCGCCACGGTCCGGATGCAGCTTCAGCATCAGGTCTCGATGCGCGCGTCGAACCTCCTCATCGGTTGCGCCGGGCTTCAAACCCAAGATGTCGTAGGCTTCTTCAGGCGTCATGCGGCCATCGCCGTCGCGCATCTCGCGCTCGCCGCGCGAGACGTCCTCGCGCCAGGACGGGTGGATGTGGTCGAGATAGGCCTCGAGCAACTGCGCCGACTGTGGATCGATGAAACGGCAATCGTGCCAGAGCAGCGCCACCTCGGCGGGTTTCAGCGTGTCGAGGTCGCGGCCGGCAAACATGCCTTTCAGCACGTGGCCCGACATGGCCCCGCTGTCGTGGTCGAGCTCCATCGACAGGTGCTCGGTGGTGACGGTCGACGTCTGTCCCGGTGACTTTCGCGTGGAGCCGCTACCCGGGATGCCACCCAAACTCAAAAGCCAGACGCCAACCATGCCGAGTAACGTGGCTGCGCCGGTTGCTCCGCGCACGAGCAGCACCGCCGACACGCCGAGTGCGAGCGCACCGCCGACGAGCCGGATCTGGCGAGCCATAATGGTGGGGTTGGCGCGTGTGAATCCCGAGATCAGGAACAGCGTCAGCACGAGCGCGGCGAGGCCCAGGAGGAAGAACTGCATCAGCGCATCACTCTCGGCATTTCCTTTCCAATCCGGCTGCTTTCGTTTCGCGGCTCTGCGTCACGTACACACGTGTTTGAGAAGCAATCGGGCTCACCATCGTAGGCAAACAGGAGCTTTTATGCGACCGATGATTCACGCTTTGGACTGATAGGGTCCAAAGCGATCATGGTCAGGATGCGACCGACGATTCACGCCCCGGACTGGTAGGGTCCAAAGCGATCATGGTCGGCGCATCTGGCCCAGCAGGCGCCGTGCGCCTCCGCCGCCGGGCTTCGGCAGCAACGCCTCGAGCGCCTTGCGCCCGCCGGCGGCGTAGACGGCGACGGCCGTCAGAAGCTCGCGCAACTCGGCCGCTGATCCCGGCCCGAAGCGACAGTGGGCGCCCTTGGTGATGCGGGCGATTTCCTTGAAGGCGCGGGTGGCGTTGGCATCGTCGCCCTCCTGGAACAGGAATGCCGGCACGCCGAGCAATGCGAGCTCGCCGGCGCGACCGGCCAACTGGTCGATCGGCTCCTCGACGGCATCGCCCACATAGACGAGCGCGCTGATCTTCGTCCTCTCGGATTCGCGGCGTGCGTGCGTCAGCACCTTGCCGATCTGCGTAAAACCGCCGTGGCACGCCACCTGACGCATCAGCGCCGCAAGCGCATCGGCGTTCGCGACCCACTTCGACGCGCGCGCTTCGCCATTGCCGCGGAAGTACATGAGTTGCACCTCCAGAGAGCCGATCTCCTTCACGGCGCGGAACATCTCGGATTGCAGCGCGAGCGCCATGTCCCAGGTCGGGGCGCGGCTCATGGTGGCGTCCATGGCGAACAGCAGGCGGCCGCGAGCGGCGCCGGTCGCCGGCGCCAGGGATTTCACCTTGGCAATGAAGTCGGCCACTTCGCCGCTCGATGACGGTGCAGGCGCGGGTGCGCGGCCTGTCGCCGTGCCGGTTGTCGGCGCCGCGGGCTGCTTGGTGTCGGTCGGCTCGGTGTCGCGCGCCATCGGGTTCCACTTGCGGGCTGCTGCCCCCTAACATGGCGAGCTGCGGCCATGACGGCAATGTCCAGAACAAATGGGCTGACCTCAATTTCAAGGGCGCGGCTGGCGCTATGCGGCACACAAGAGGGCTAGAGGGTGCTTGACCCGTCCCTTGGGGTCGCCCCCTTAATGAGTTGGCAACGAAACGAGGTGAGTCGTGAACTCCTCAGCCGCCTTCCTTAGTCCATCCGTAGCCGCCAAGAGGCTTGGCATATCCGTTAAAGCTCTGCGCGTTTATGAGCAGCACGGTCTCATAGCGCCCATCCGTACTGCTGCAGGATGGCGGACCTACGGCCCCGAGCAGATGCGCCGGGCCTCCGAAATTGCTGCATTGCGAGCGCTCGGCTTCAGTTTGGCGCAAATCACACGGGTGCTGCAGAGCGATCATCTGACCCTCAAGACTGCCCTAACCGTTCATCAGGCGACGCTTGAAGAGCAGATCCAAGACCTTGTCGCAACGCTGGGAAAGGTTCGCGGCCTCAGGGAGGATCTTATGGACAGGCAAGCGCCGCAGCCCGACGGGTTGGCGCAGGTTCCGACTTCCGTCCCCGAGTTGCGCGTCGCCTTCAATCTTCCCTGGCCATGGGGCGGTGAACGGTTCGAGCTGCGCGCCATCGGGCCACTGAACTACATCACCGGCCCGTTGGGTAGCGGCAAGACACGGCTCGCCATGCACCTGGCAGATACCTTGTCAAACGCAGTCTTTCTGGGTCTCGACCGTCTAACGGATTATACCACCGTGAAGCTAGCAAGTCGCACGGTCTGCTCGCGCGTGGATCAGGCTCTCGCCTGCCTTGTCGAGCGGGGTGCCGCGCCATCGGACGCCTTGATCATCCTGGTTACCGCGCTGGAGGGCGATGACCCATCTGGCCTAATCATCGACATGCCGGAGCAGGGATTGGACAAGGCCACTCAAGTGGCGCTGATCTCTCGTCTCCGGGAGCGCGGTCCCAAGGCACGGCCACTCTTTCTGCTTACCCGATCCAACGCCATCCTGGACTTGGACGCCGTCGGTACACGCGAGCTTATCGTGTATTGCCCCGCCAATCACAGCGTGCCCCTGCGTGTCGCGCCCTATCCAGGCGCGCACGGCTATGAGGCCCTCGCGTCGTGCTTAGCGCCCCCCGAGGTCCGCGCGCGGACTGAGGGTGTCATGGCATGGCGTCCCGGGATTGCCTGAAGTGTCGCACACCGAGTTCGCTAGGCTCGACCGAATGGAGATCATCGGGGGCCGGCCGCGTGCTCAGTCGCTGCCGGGGGCTCCGTCCGTCAAAAGGCCGACGTTGCCGCCGGTCGCGGTGATGTCGGTGGTGCGCACGCGCTCGGTCGCGAAGCGCGCGAGGTAGTTGGGGCCGCCCGCTTTGGGGCCTGTGCCCGAAAGCCCTTCGCCGCCGAACGGCTGTACGCCCGGCACGGCACCGATCTGGTTGCGGTTTACGTAGAGGTTGCCAACGCGCGCGTGCTCAGCCACGTAGCCGGCGACGTAGCCAATGCGGCTGTGCAGGCCGAGCGTCAGGCCGTACCCCGTGGCGTTGATGGCCTCGACCACCTTCGGCAGATGGCCGCCGGCAAAGCGTACGACGTGCAGGATGGGGCCGAACACCTCACGCTCGAGCATGCCGATGCTGTCGATCTCGTAGCAGGCGGGCGTGACGTAGGTGCCGGCGCGGCAATCGGTTGGGAGACGGATGTCGATCAGCTCGCGCGCTTCCCGCTGCATGCGGACCTTGTGCGCCTCGAGTGCATCCTGTGCCGCTTCGTCGATAACAGGGCCGATGTCGGTCGCATAATCATAAGGGTCGCCGATGTCGAGGGCCTCGATGGCGCCCTTCAGCATGCGAATGGTGTGGGTTGCGATCTCCTCCTGCACGAAGAGCACGCGCAGCGCCGAGCAGCGCTGGCCGGCGCTGTCGAAGGCCGAGCGTACCGCGTCGCGCACCACCTGCTCCGACAACGCGCTGCTATCGGCGATCATGGCGTTGAGACCGCCGGTCTCTGCGATCAGCGGGACCATGTCGGCGCGTCGATCGGCCAACGCCTTCTGGATCGCCCACGCGGCCTCGTTGCCGCCCGTGAAGGCAACGCCTTTGACCTTCGGCGATTTGACGAGCGCGGCGCCGACGGCGCCGGATCCCGGCAAGAGATGCAGGACGTTTGTCGGAACGCCCGCCTGGTGCAGCAAACGCACGGCCAGCATCGCCGTGACGGGTGTCTGCTCGGCGGGCTTGGCCAGCACCGGGTTGCCGGCAGCGAGCGCGGCGGCGATCTGGCCGACGAAGATCGCGAGCGGGAAATTCCAGGGCGCGATGCAGGCAAAGGGGCCGCGTCCGCGCAGGTCGAGCGTGTTCGCTTCTCCGGTGGGGCCTTTGAGGGAGGCCGGTGCGCTCATCAGGCGGCGCGCCTCGACGGCGTAGTAGCGCAGAAGGTCCGCCGTCTCGCGCACCTCGGCCATGGCGGCGGGCAGCGTCTTGCCGGCCTCGCGCACGAGCACGGCCATCAGGCGCGCGCGGTCCTGCTCGACCATGTCGGCCGCGAGATCGAGGATCTTGGCGCGCGCGGGGCCGCCGAGCTTGTCCCACGCGTGGGCGGCGCGCTCCGCACTCACGATTGCGGCGTCTACTTCGCGCGGCGTGGCGATGCGCGCCGTGCCGAGGCGCTCGCGGCGGTCATGCGGACACGTCAGCAGCGCGGCCTGCGGACCACCGACCGTCTCCAAGCCGTCGATGATCGGGCCGGCGTCGAACGGCTGCGTCAGCGCCGCATCCATGCGCGCGATCAACGCTGCGCGCTCCGTGCGGTCGGTCAGCGCCACGCCGGACGAGTTCTTGCGCTCCGGCCAGAAGATGTCGCGCGGGCGTGGCATCGGCTTGGCGCGCGACGGCTCGGCGCGCTCGCGTTCCGCAACCACGACCGGGTCGCGAACGATCTGAGCTATCGGAGCCTCGTCGTCGGCAAGGCGATTGACGAACGAGGTGTTGGCGCCATTCTCGAGCAGACGGCGCACGAGATACGACAGCAGATCCTCGTGCTCGCCGACGGGCGCGTATATGCGGCACGGATGGCGCATCTTGCCGGGCGCAGAGACTTCCTCATAGAGCGCCTCGCCCATGCCGTGCAGGCGCTGGAACTCGAAGGCTGTCTGGCCCGAGGCGACGATGGCGGAGGCGATCGTGTGCGCGTTATGGGTTGCGACCTGCGGATAGAACGCGCGCGCGTCCGAGAATATCAAA
Organism: Hyphomicrobium sp. CS1GBMeth3; assembly: GCF_900117455.1. Lineage (NCBI taxonomy): Bacteria > Pseudomonadati > Pseudomonadota > Alphaproteobacteria > Hyphomicrobiales > Hyphomicrobiaceae > Hyphomicrobium > Hyphomicrobium sp. CS1GBMeth3. The sequence goes on along the minus strand of NZ_FPHO01000003.1, from coordinate 2,391,000 downwards.
CGCATGCATGCGAGATAGGAGACGTCGGTGTGCAGCTTGCGGGTCAGAACCGGGTAGTCGGAAAGCCCGCGCTCCTGCGCCCATTTGATCTCGCTGTCCCAGTAGGCACCTTTGACAAGGCGCAGCGGGATGCGCTTGCCGCCCTGCTCGGCCAAGCGGCGCAACCAGCGGATGGTTGGAATAGCGCGCTTGCCATACGCCTGCACGGCGATGCCGAGGCCGGTCCAGCGCTCGAGCGCGGGATCGGTGTAGGCACGGCCGAAGAGGTCGAGCAGCAGCTCGTGGCGATCCTGCTCCTCGGCGTCGAGCGTGACGGCGAGGCCGCGGGCCTCGGCGGCGCGCAGAAGCTCGAGCAGGCGGGGATAGAGCTCTGTTGCGAGGCGCGCTTCCTTGCCGGGCTCATAGCGCGGATGCAGCGCCGACAGCTTGACCGACAGGCTCGGGCGCGCGAGCAGCGAATCCGGGTGCGACAGCGGGTTTGGGCCGGCCGCATGTCCGACCGCATCGATGGCACCCATGTAGCGCTCGAAGTAGCGGTGCGCGTCCTTGTCGGTCTTCGCCGCCTCGCCCAGCATGTCGTAGGAGAAGCGGAAGCCGCGCGCTTCGAAGGGCGCCGAGCGCGCGATGGCGTCGCGGATGGAGCGGCCGAGCACGAACTGGTCGCCGAGCAGCTTGACCGCCTGGCGCACGGCCTGGCGGATGAACGGCTCGCCCGAGCGCGCCGCCAGCCGCTTCAAGGCCTCCCACGGATTGGCGCCGCGCGCCTCGCGGAGCTTGACCAGGCGGCCCGTCAGCATCAGGCCCCAGGTGGAGGCGTTGACCAGCAGGCTGTCGGAATGACCGCGGTGGCGCTCCCACTGGCCGCCGGCGATCTTCTCGGCGATGAAGCGGTCGGCGGTGTCGGCGTCGGGGATGCGCAGCAACGCCTCCGCGAGGCACATCAGGATGATGCCTTCCTCACTCGAAAGGCCGTACTCGTGCATGAAGGCGTCGATGCCGCCATGGCTTGCGCGGTTGGCGCGCACCGCCTCGACGAGCTTGCGCGCCAGGTCGGCCGTGCGACGGCGCTCTTCTTCGGTGAACACGGCGCGCTCGATGAGACCGCCGACGAGGCGCGTCTCATCCGTCAGATGATGCGCTGCGATTTCGTCGCGCGGCGGAAGCTCGCCCGCGGCACCGGCGCCGGCGAACTCGGATTTTCTCAGCGCGACCATTCCGTTCCCTCGTTTTCGGCGGGAGCAGACCTGATTCTTCGGGCCTTTGCACGGTAACACATGGCGCTTCGCTGTGAGTTGTACAACGGTGATTGATAAGGGCTGCGGCGGCGACACAGGGGTGCGAGACGGGCGGCGGCACGCCCTCTTGACGGCAAGCGGGGGACAGCCTCACTTGCCGCGCAATCTCGGCATATTCAAAACCAATACCTGCGAGGGCGGCCCGTGGAGATCGTTAAAACAATCAATCATTTGCGGACCGAGATCGGCCGCTGGCGGGCCGCTGGCGAGACGGTTGCGCTGGTTCCGACCATGGGCGCCCTGCACGCCGGGCATATCGCGCTCGTCGGTGCGGCGTTGACCGCCGCCGACCGCGTCGTCGTCTCGATCTTCATCAACCCGACGCAGTTTGCGCCACACGAAGACCTGGCGCGCTATCCGCGCGACGAAGCGGGCGACCTCGCCAAGCTCGCCGGCGCCGGGGCGCATGCCGTCTGGATACCGCCCGTCTCCGAGATCTATCCGGACGGGTTCGCGACCCGCATCGTGCCGGAAGGCGCGGCGCTGCCGCTCGAAGGCGAGTTCCGGCCGCACCATTTCAGCGGCGTGGCGACGGTTGTCTGCAAACTGCTCGCGGCGGCGACCCCACACGTGGCGCTGTTTGGCGAGAAGGATTTCCAGCAGCTCGCCGTGATCCGCCAGATGGTGCGCGACCTGACGCTGCCGGTCACCATCCAGGGTGTGCCGACGGCGCGTGAGGATGACGGGCTCGCGCTTTCCTCGCGCAACGCCTACCTCAGCGAGGACGAGCGCTACATCGCGCCAATGCTCTACAAGGCGATCCAGGAGGTCGCGCGCGGGCGCTCTCCGGCCGAGGCGGCAGAAGCCTTGCTGACCGTTGGCTTTTCGAGGGTCGACTATCTCGAGGTGCGCGACGCCGAGACGCTGGCGCCGTTCAACCCGGACTCCGGGCGGCCGGGGCGGGTTCTGGCCGCCGCCTGGCTCGGCAACACGCGGCTGATCGACAACGTGGCAGTCTGAGGGGCATCGTCACGTGTTGAACTGATCGTAGGCGCGTAACGCATCGGCAGCATACATGAGTGCCGGGCCGCCACCCATGTAGACGCACACGGCCATCAGCTCGGCCAACTCCTCGCGCGTCGCGCCGAGGTCCTTTAGGGCCTTGACGTGAAATCCGATGCAGCCGTCGCACCGCTGAGTGACGCCGATAGCCAGTGCCACCAGCTCCTTGGTCTTCTTGTCGATCGCGCCATTCGCCATCGCGCCTTTTGACATGGCGTAAAACCCGCTCATGGCGTCCGGTACGGCCCTTCTCAACTCCACAGCATATTCAGTGATGTCGGCTGTGATTCCTTTGAAATCCTTTGACATGCTGCCTTCCTCAGAACATGGCCATTTTGCAAAGCCTTGTCCCAGGGAGACAGGAGACTCCTTGACCGGGCTCAAGCGCGCGATCCCCGGGTGGCGAGCCAGAGGCCCAGGGCAATCAGCGCGATGCCGACGCCGTGATAGGCATAGAGCCGCTCGCCGAGCAGCAGCACGGCCAGGATGATGCCGAAGACCGGCACGAGATGCGCGGTCAGCCCGGCGGTGTTGGCACCGAGAAGCGCCACCACCCGGTTGTAGGCAAGGTAAGACAAGATCGACGCGAAAACCGCGACGTAGCCAATCGCGAGCGCCGCGTGCGGCGTGATCGGCAACGGGCGCGATGTCAACGTCTCCGCAATGTAAAACGGCAGCAGCAGGAGCGCCCCGATCACGAACGTCACAAAGACGAAGCTCAACCCGTGAACCGGCGGGCGGAGCCTCAGCAGCGCAGTATAGACGGCGTAGCTCACAACGGCCGCGAGCAGCCAAAGATCGCCGCGCTTGAAATCAAGGTTTGACAGAATAGCCGGGTCGCCATGCGTGATGAGGATCAGCGTGCCGACGAACGACGCGGCTATACCCGCCGCCTGACCTCCCGTCAGCGTCTCGCGGAAGATCAGGAACGTGGCAAGCACGACGATAATCGGGATGGCCGTCTGCAGCATCACGATGTTGATGGCCGTCGTGGTGTGCGCACCGATGTAAAGGAACGTGTTGAACACGCTGATGCCAAGGGCCGACAAGAGAACCATTGTCGGCCAACGGCGTGCCAGAGTGGGCATGTCGCGACGGAGGTGCGGCCAGGCCAGCGGCGCGATCAGTGCGGCAGCCACCGTCCAGCGCCAGAATGCCAACGCAATGGGCGGGATCTCTTCCGCAACACCCCGCGCCACGATGGCGTTGCCCGCCCAGAACAGACCGGGCAGCAGCATCAGGAAGCGCGGCTCATTGGCGAGGGCCGAAAATCTGGAAGCGCGCGGCTCAGGCCCGCGTTCGTGTCGTTTTTGCATGGTGCGGTCTTTTCCGGGAGCTGCCGGCTTGGCGCCGGTGCGGTAGATACCAGTTCTTTCGGTCCGGCGGATCATATAACCCGCCGCTGGGCGGCTATTGGGCGCACCGCTCGCGCCTGGAGCGTGAAAAAGCCCTCTGGTGTGGCGGCTTGGCACGCCCGACTTGCCAATCCACAGCGCGCCGTGCCACCTCTCGCCGGAGCACCATCCAAGGATTCGGGCCCTTCGCTCGCATCTGTCCCGCGTTGCGCCGCCGGGCCGCCTTCGACAGGCAGGGGATGACGGCGCATGACCCATTCGATCCGCGATCTCTTCTCGAGCCTTACGCAAAGCATGACCGACAAGACCAGCCGCGCCCGCAAGATCAGCGATGCGTCCGATGCCTATACCGCTGCCGACATCGAGGTCCTGGAAGGCCTCGAGCCGGTGCGGCGCAGGCCCGGCATGTACGTCGGCGGCACGGACGAGAAGGCGCTGCACCACCTTTTTGCCGAGGTCATCGATAACTCGATGGACGAGGCGGTGGCTGGACATGCCGACTGGATCGACGTCCGTCTCGATGCGGACGGCTTCCTGTCGGTGACCGACAACGGGCGCGGCATCCCGGTTGATCCTCATCCCAAGTTCAAGAACAAGAGCGCGCTCGAAGTCATCATGTGCACGCTGCACGCGGGCGGCAAGTTCGAGGGCAAGGCCTACAATACCTCGGGCGGCCTGCACGGCGTCGGCGTCTCGGTCGTGAATGCGCTGTCGGACACCTGCGAGGTGGAGGTGGCGCGCGGCCAGCAGCTCTACCGCATGACGTTTTCGCGCGGCGTGCCGCAAACCAAGCTCGAGAAGCTCGGGCCGGTCATGAACCGGCGCGGCACGCGCGTGCGCTTCCATCCGGACGAGACGATCTTCGGCAAGGGGGCACACTTCAAACCGGCGCGGCTGCTCAAGATGGCGCGCTCGAAGGCGTATCTGTTCGGCGGCGTCGAGATCCGCTGGAGCTGCGATCCGTCGCTGATCAAGGACGACACGCCAGCCGAAGCCGTGTTCCACTTCCCGGGCGGGCTCAAAGATTATCTGGCTTCCGAGATCACCGGACAGACGCTCGTCTCGAAGGACATCTTCGCCGGCAACGTCGAGCGCGAGGGCCAGCACGGCTCGGTCGAGTGGGCGGTGGCGTGGGTCGCCGACGCGGACGGCTTCTGCCGCTCGTACTGCAACACGATCCCGACCGGCGAAGGCGGAACGCACGAAAACGGGTTCCGCTCGGCGCTTTCCAAGAGCCTGCGCGAGTTCGGCGAGCGCGTCGGCAACCGCAAGGCGGCGCAGATCACGGCCGAGGACGTGATGGGCACGGCAGCCGCCATGCTGTCGGTGTTCATCCGCGAGCCCGAGTTCCAGGGTCAAACCAAGGACAAGCTCGCGACACAAGAGGCGCAGCGCATTGTCGAGCAGGCCGTCAAGGATGCGTTCGACCATTGGCTCGCCGACAGCCCGCAGCAGGCGACACGGCTTCTCGAGTGGACCATCGACCAGGCCGAGGAGCGGCTGAAGCGCAAGCGCGAAAAGGAGGTCGGGCGGCAGTCCGCGACGCGCAAGCTTCGCCTCCCCGGCAAGCTCGCCGACTGCTCGATCCAGCAGGCGGTCGGCACCGAGATCTTCATCGTCGAGGGCGACTCGGCCGGTGGCTCGGCCAAGAGCGCGCGCACGCGCGAAACGCAGGCCATCCTTCCCCTGCGCGGCAAGATCCTCAACGTGGCCAACGCCTCATCGGCGAAGCTGTCCCAGAACCAGCTGCTTTCGGATCTCATCCAGGCGCTCGGCGTGGGGACGGGCAGCAAGTACCGCGACGACGACTTGCGCTATGAGCGCGTCATCGTGATGACGGATGCCGACGTCGACGGGGCGCATATCGCGTCGCTGCTGATCACGTTCTTCTACCAGGAGATGCCCGAGTTGATCGAGAACGGGCATCTTTTTCTCGCGGTGCCGCCGCTCTACAAGCTCACGCACGGCGCGAAGTCGTTCTATGCGACGACCGAGCAGCAGAGAGACGCGCTCCTAAAGAGCGAGTTCGCCGCCAATGCCAAGGTTGAGATCAGCCGTTTCAAGGGCCTGGGCGAGATGAACGCACAGCAGCTCAAAGAGACGACGATGGATCCGAAGCGGCGCACGCTCTTGCGCGTGGAAATCGGCGAGGACGACCGGAGCGCGATCGGCGATGCGGTCAACGCGCTGATGGGCTCCAAGCCTGAAGCCCGCTTCCGCTTCATCCAGGAGCGTGCCGCGTTCGCCACGGATCTCGACATCTAGCATCGTCGCGGCCGCTATCTCGACAGAATGGCGTCCAGGATCGGAACGCAGATCACCTCCCTGTTGCGCGCGTCGATCACGCGTACAGACCAACCCAGCCACCTGTCCTCCTCGGCCAGCTCGCGCGCCATGGCAAAGGCGTGATGCGTCACATCCTGATAGTGCGCAAATTCCTGGCCCAGGTGGTCGATGTGAACGTTGGTCTCACTTTCCAAATGAAAAAAATAGCGCATGGCGCAAGCCTGATCTCGTTCTAATCGCGTTGGATGTTGAGGCTTCCCTCAGGACAGCGCCGACGTCGCTCGCGAGGAGCGGCGTTGCGTGCTGAACTGGCGCTTGAGGGACGCAATCGCGCGGGGGCGAAGGGCAGGGGGACGGGGATGTCCTCAACGCTGCCCTTCGCTCAGCACCCCGCTGCAAATCAGTGCGCGGACGCTAGGCGAGGAGCCTCCTCCCCGATAGTATGACACCGTTATTTACCGTTACATCGGACCGCCTGCTGCCCGGCGACCACGTCGAAAAAGTGTGATTTTCCGGGCTCTTGGCTGGCGGTCCGCCGGAGCGTGGTGCAGCCGCTCCGCCTGCGGAGCTTCGACCGGATCGAGGATATGACTCCCGAGCGCGCCGCGGTGGAACGCCAGCTCGAAGCGATCTTCGCGTCCGAGGGATTCGCCTCGGCGCCGAAAATGAGGGCGCTGCTGCGCTATCTGATCGACGCGACGCTGGCCGGCGACGCGGAGCGTCTCAAAGGATACGCAATCGGCGTCGACGTATTCGAGCGCGGTGCCGCTTTCGACCCCGCGACGGACCCTATCGTACGCGTGCAGGCCGGCCGGCTGCGCAAGCTGCTCGAAAGCTACTACCAGACGGCGGGGTGCAACGATCCGATCCGGCTCGAAATCCCCAAAGGCGGCTACACGGTGGCGTTCGCGTCGGGCGTCGAAGTGGTGCCGGCCCCCGGTGCCGTGCCCGAGGAAAGTGGCCGAACGCCCGCAGACTCCGCGGCCGGTGAGTCCGTTGAGTCCTCGGGCTTCTGGACGCGGGTCATCCGGTCCCCGCTGGTGCACCTAGCCGCCGTCTGCGCATTCGTCGTCGCGGTCTCGCTCGGCGCTAGGTTGTTTCACCAAGACACTGCGCGCGGGCCGCTGCCCCCGGCCGAGGCACCCGCCGCCGCCTCCGCCGACGTCATCACTCTCGCCGTGCTGCCGTTCACGAACATGTCGCGGGACGACTCCCACGGCCGTTTTGCCGACGGCCTGACCGACGCCCTCACGACCGCTCTTGCCCGCGTCAAATCCGTGTCGCTCGCGCCTCGAACCTCGGCGTTCCAATATCGCCAGGCGACGGATTTGCGCCGGGTCGGCCGGGAACTTGGTGTGCGCTACGTCCTCGAAGGCGGATTGCAGCACGACGGCGGACGCATGCGCCTAAACGTACAGCTTATCGATACCGTGACGGGCGCCCATCTCTGGGCTCACGACTACGACCGCAGCGCTTCCGACGAGCTTGCCGTCCAAAGCGAGCTGGTGGCGACGCTCGCGGCCGAGATCCGTCCCCAGCTCATCACCGCCGCAAAGCGAGCCTTGGAGGTGGAGACGGTGCGGCCCGCGACGGCGTGGCAGCTCTATCTGCAGTCAACCTGGATGCCCGGCGGAGCGCGCAACAGCCTCACCTGGGAGAAGGAGCGCGCCGCGCTAGCGACACGAGCGCTTTCCCTCGAGCCGGACCTCGGACAGGCCAGCTCGGTGCTGGCCGACAAACTCGCCTATCTCGCCAACGTGGATCCGCCCTCGGATACCGAGAAGCTGCGCGCCACAGCGGCCGAGCATGCGCGCCGCGCCCAAGAGTTGGCACCGGGCGACGCCGACGCCGTGTTCAACGTCTCGGTTCACCATTGGCACGCCGGCCAATTGGCGGCGTCGCTCGCGGCAACGCGGCGGACGCTGGAACTCGATCCCAACCATGTGCTGGCACGCTTCCTCGTGACGGCGGTGCCTTACACCTGCTCGGAAGCCCCGCAAGCGGTCGTCGACGAACTCGTGGCCTTCGACATGGCACTCTCGCCCGACAATCCCGTCCGCTGGGTGACGCTGTACTGGATCAGCCGGCTCCACCTCAACAACGGCGACCTCGCGAAGGCTCTCGATGCCGCGCGACGCGCGGACCAAATCTTCCGTTCGCCGGACTCCTTCTACCAGCTTGCGGCCATTCTCGTGCAGCTCCGCCAGCCCGAGGCGGCGGCGGCGGAAATCAACCAGCAGCGCGAAAACTGGCCGAACCTCGATCCGCGCCACTATGCGGAGGTTGCCGTTGCTAGACGCTGCGGGGATGCGCCGAAAGCCGCGTTTCAGCTCCGCGTCTACGGCGACCTCGCGGATGCCGTCGAGAGGTCAGGCGGCGGATAAGGCCGCGACGCGGGCCTCGATCCGGTCGAGCCTCGGCTAAAAAACGCCCCTTGAGTCTTGACTCCCTACCTACTAAACAGTAGATGACTGGTATGGCAAATGTCTCCAATACGACCGACGATATTTTGCGCTGCGCGCGCTCGCTGATCATTGCCGGGGGCTATAATGGCTTCAGCTATGCCGACATCGGCAAGGTGATCGGCATTCGCAATGCGAGCATTCACCACCATTTCCCGAGCAAATCCGAGTTGGTCCGCACGCTCGTGTCTCGGTATCGGGGGGAGGTTGAAGCCGGGATCGCCGAGTTCGAGCGACGCAACCCGACGCCTGTCGATCAGCTACGCTCCTTCATCGGTTTCTGGGAAGCGTGCATCAGCGACGCCACGATGCCGTTTTGCGTATGTGCCCTGCTCGCCACGGAAATCCCGGTTCTCCCGCAAGAGATCGCGCTCGAGGTTCGCGCACATTTCCGAGCGCTTTCGGCGTGGCTGACTTCGGTCATGGAACGCGGCGCCAAGGCGAGCAGCCTGCGATTGACCGGGCCTCCTAAAGCGGAAGCCGAAGCCTTTATGGCCACCGTCCATGGCGCGATGCTCTCGGCGCGCGCTTATGGCGACCCAAAGATGTTCGGCCTCGTCACCCGCTCGCTGCTCGAGCGCCTCACCTCGCAACCGAAACGCTAGCCCCGCTTGGTGGGGCCACCGTGAGACCGGCCCGCTCCGTTTAGCTACCGATTAGTAGATAGAAATATAACTCCACGTAACGCGTCAACTCAACGGAAGGATCTCGCGATGTTTGGTATCTCCCCCCTCGGCTGGGTGCACACGCTCGGCAGTCTGCCCGCCATCCCAGTGGCCGCCTACATGTTTGCCCGGCACGGCCGGATCGTACCGCGATCGCCGGCGGGCGCGGTTTACCTGGCTTCGATGCTGATCGGCGCCACCACCGTTTTTATGGTTGCACATCAGCCGGTGAGCTATGTGGTCGGAGTGGTGACCCTTCTCTTCCTGCTCGTCGGATACGGCGTCGGGCGCATTTCCAGCCTCGGACGCACTGGCGTGTACATCGAGACGGTATGCTTGAGCGTGAGCGCGTTCTTGTTGATGGTGCCGACCGTGAGCGAAATCCTTCGCCGTGTTCCGGACGGCCATCCTCTGGTGACCGACCTAAACTCGCCGCTCCTTCGCGGCGCTCACCTAAGCCTCGTCGTCATGCTGATCGCCGGTCTGACAGCGCAGATCCTTTGCCTGCGTCGGCAGGGTCGAACTTGATTCAGGAGGGCGCGTACCGCGGCAAACAGCGCGGTGCGTGCCGCCTTCGTCGCGGCATTCTCGTCGATGCAGCTCCGTCTCGAAGCTGATTTTAAGCGGATTTTGCGTCTGCCTTGACGTTCGAAGTCGCCTCTGCCTCCAATCCGTCCAACCATTTCAGAAGCGAATCGGCGGCAATCCTCCAATCGGGGTCGAGCATCACTGTGTGCGACAGCCCCGGAAGCCATTGCGGCTCGACGCCGTACCAAAGCGCCGTGGCCCAGACATCCTGCTGGCGGATGAAGCGGTCGTCGGTGCCGGCCATGACGAGTATTGGAGGCGCCTGCCAAGCAAAGGGCGCGAACGGCCTCAGCCCTTGGAGCTCGAAGCCGATCAGAGCACTCTCGCGGCCCGTGCGCGCCATGAAACGCGCAAGCGTCGCAACGTCGACGCGGTCGGAAAAGAGACCGCCCCGAAGCACCTCCAGATTGACGCTATGGTTCTCGGAGGTGAACATGGACGACAGCTCACGCCAGAGCAGCGGCTGCGACCACATCATGGCGACGTTCGTTGCCATGAGCCCACCCGGCGGAACGGATGCCATCAAAGCCGCCCCCGCAAGGCTCACGCCCGAGCGGATCGCGTGCTGCACAACAGCGCCGCCCATGGAGTGGCCCACGGCCACAATAGGTCTTGGGATGGCCGCGACCGCTTCCTGAAGATCGGCCGTGTAGTCGGTCAGCGCCAGCGCAGCAAGCTGCTCATCACCGCAACTGCCGCCGTGACCGCGGAGGCTCACGGCGTGCACGTTGTAGCCGGCCTCAGCCAGGTAGGGCATGAAGTGCGGCTCCCACACCCATGCGCCAACGAAGATGCCATGCACGAGAAGGATGTCGACGCTTCTGGCAGGACCTTGGCCAGGGGCATGCAAAACTTCGAGGCTCATGCTGCTCCCCCGCACATTGCATACCTGCATTACCGGACAATGCCCGGCGCGGCGCAACGTGCATGGCGTCGCATTCGCGCCAAGTGAGTTGCCGCGCTCCGTGCACTGCGGGCTATTATTCGCCGCGCCGTTGCTTCCTCGCCCAGTAGATCGCGAAGACGGCGATCCAGAACAGAAGCGCTGCCACGTCCATCAGCGTGGACAACTCACGCAGGCTGCGATTCCATGGCTGGTCCGGCGGGCCGAACAGCGCCAGCACACCCGCGATCACACCGATCGCGAGACACAAGCCCACGCCTATCCAGGCAATCCTGATCGCCCGCTTGGTCATGACCATCGCTCCCCGGCCGCTCGTCGCATCAGCTCGCGCACGGAGCGGCACGTTCGCCACGCTATCACGATCGCGTGTCTCGCGGAACGCCGGCGCGCTCGCACCGGAAATTTCCGCCAAGTTCCGGAAACGGACCCTCAGCCGAACTTATCTGCCGATGGCGGGGACCTCCTGCCGCTCTCCGCCAACCGCCTCACAACCGTCCAGGTCCGCACCGATGACCAAGGCCTACACCGCACCCAGGAGAACGCATGTCGGAAATCGTAAGCTCGGCGGGACGGATCGCGCGCAGCCCGGCCTTCAAGTTCTTCCTCATCGCATTCCTGATCCTGCTCCTGCTCGTGCCGCTGCTCATGGTGGCAGGGCTCGTATCGGAGCGCGAAGGCAGATCGCGCTCGGTGACTGCCGACGTTGCGCGGACCTGGGGCGGCATGCAGCAGCTCACCGGCCCTTATCTCGTGGTGCCGTACACGGTACGTATCGAGATCCAGGAAGGCGACAAAGTTATTCAGCGTACGCAGGAGCGGCGCGCCGTGTTCCTGCCGGAGGAGCTTTCCGTCACGGGGGACACGAAATCCCGGGTGCTGCATCGCTCGATCTTCGACGTCAACGTCTACACGGCGACGCTCTCGGTTGCCGGCCGCTTCGGCGTGTCCAACATCGCGGAAGTAGCGCCGGATGCGATCTCGGTGCGCTGGCAGGATGCCACCTTCGCGCTGGCTCTCAGCGACGTGGCCGGCCTCAAGGAAGCGGCAACGCTTGCGATCAACGGACGAGACACACTGCCGTTCCAGCCCAGCCTCGGCGTGCCCGGCACCAACTTGAGCGGCATCCACGCCAAACTTGCAGGAGCGACCTCCGCCGCCTCTGGCGATGGCCCGTTGCAGGCCTTCCAATTCCATGCCGAGCTGCATTTCACGGGCTCATCGTCGATCAACTTCGCTCCTGCAGCGCGAGAGACGCGCGTCGAGCTCGCGTCCGACTGGCCACATCCGAGCTTCGGGGGCGCGTTCCTGCCCATCGAGCGCACGATCAAAGCCGACGGCTTCTCAGCCAAATGGCGCGTTCCGCACCTTGCGCGCAGCGTGCCGCAATCCTGGAGCACAGCAGAAAGCGGGCTTGATCGCTTCCTGATGTATCAGTTCGGCGTCTCGCTGCATCAGCCGGTCGACTTCTACGATCTCGTCACGCGGGCGGTGAAATACGGCGTGCTGTTCCTCGCAATCGCGTTCATGGCCGTCTTCGTGCTCGAGCTTCTTTCAAAGCGGCGCGTGCATCCCGTCCAGTACGTGTTTGTCGGATTGGCGATGGTATTCTTCTACGTGCTGCTGCTGTCTCTTGCGGAGCACTTCGGCTTCACGCTCGCCTACATCGTCGCGTCTGCCGCAACCGGCGGCATGCTTGCGACGTATGTGGCGCGGTCGCTCGCAAGCACCTTTAGCGGGCTTCTGATGGCGGCACTGTTCGCGCTGCTCTACGGCTTCCTCTATCTCGTGCTGCGTCTTGAAGACTACGCGCTCCTGGCCGGAGCGCTGCTCGGGTTCGCAGCGCTCACTGCCGTGATGTTCGCGACGCTGAAGGTGGACTGGTCGGGCCGTGGCCCGACCAGCACGTCCGCGGGCGACAGTCACAGCAGGGATGCGTCGAAGATGGTATGATTGCGCCGCTGGCACCATGCGATTCGCGTTCCGTCGGGGGAACGGCCGAGGCCAACGCAATTCGCCTGCTGCCAGATTGGGGAACACGCAGGGAGACCATCAATGAACATCAAGGCTCTTGTTGCCGAGTTCATCGGCACGTTCATGCTGACCGGAGCCGTGCTTGGCGCCGCCTTCTACTCCTTCGGAGCGCCGGCGGGAGCAGCCGGCATCGTCGGCGTTGCACTCTCCATCGGCATAACCGTCTTCGCCACCGCGCGCGCCATCGGGCACATCTCGGGCGGACACTACAATCCCGCCGTCACGCTCGGGCTCGTGGCGGGCGGGCGCTTCCCGATCGGCGACGCGGTGCCCTACATCGTCGCGCAGTGTCTCGGTGCCATCGCCGTCACGGCCGTGTTCGCGACGATCGGTCATGCGCCGGCCTCCTATGCAGCCAACGGCTACGGCAGCCTGTCGATGATCAACGCGAGCCTCGTCTCGGTGCTGATCATCGAAATCGTGCTGACGGCTTTCTTCCTCATCGTCATCCTGGGCTCGACACGCGCCAACGCGCCGGTGGGCTCCGGGCCGCTCGCCATCGGCCTGACGCTGACCGCCATCCATCTCATGTCGATCCCCGTCTCGAACACCTCGGTCAACCCCGCGCGCAGCCTTGGCCCGGCGCTGTTCGCCGGCGGCGAAGCGCTCGGCCAGCTCTGGGTGTTCTGGCTGGCGCCCATCGTGGGCGCCCTCATCGGCGCCGTCATCTATCGCTGGCTGGACGAATAGGGCACGGCGCGGCGTATTTGCTGCGTCTCACGAAATGCCTTGAAATCACGGCAAAATTGGCGGCTGCCCCTCGTCGGGTGGCCGCTTTGTCTTACGAGTGCGACTTTTGAGCCGCACGAAAGTCCCTGGTTTTTCTTGATTTTTATAGGTGCGTATGCGATCTCACGCTCGGCTCGGGCGCAGGGGCTTCGATCTCAGCGATTCGCATTTGTCCCTTTTCGAGCCCCGATTTCTGTATTTGCCCCTTTTTGTGGCACTCACTCTTTCCCCTGCGCTCTCGTCCTCAAGCTGCGCCCGGAGACCCAAATGGGTTGCTCCTCCGGCGGTGGGCGCTTGGACACTGAGATCGTAGATGGAGACTTGGTTTTTTGGAAACGAAGACGTTCGCTGAGCTCGGGCTCAGCCAGAAGGTGCAGGACGCGATTGCCGCGGCCGGCTACACCGATCCAACCCCTATTCAGGCCGCAGCCATTCCGGTCGCCGTTACAGGCCGTGACGTGCTCGGCATCGCCCAGACGGGCACCGGCAAGACCGCCTCGTTCACACTGCCGATGATCACCCGGCTCGAGACGGGCCGCGCCAGGGCGCGCATGCCGCGCTCGCTGATCCTGGCTCCGACGCGCGAGCTCGCAGCGCAGGTGGCCCAGAGCTTCGAGAAATACGGCGTCAATCACAAGCTCAACGTGGCGCTGCTTATCGGTGGCGTTTCGATGGACGATCAGGTGCGCAAGCTCGACCGCGGCGTCGACGTGCTGATCGCGACGCCCGGCCGTCTGCTCGATCATTTCCAGCGCGGGCGGCTGATGCTGATGGGTGTCGAGATCCTCGTCATCGACGAGGCGGATCGCATGCTCGACATGGGCTTCATTCCCGACATCGAGAAGATCTGCAGTCTGCTGCCGCCGCGGCGCCAGACGTTGTTCTTCTCCGCCACCATGCCGCCAGAAATCACGCGGCTCGTCGACAAGTTCCTGCGCGACCCTGAGCGCGTCGAGGTGGCTCGCCCTGCAACGACGGCCAAGACCATCACGCAGAGCTTCCGTTTCGTGCCGGACGGCGAGGACTGGGTGAAGCGCGAAGTGCTGCGCGAGATGATCCGGGAAAAAAACGTCAAGAACGCAATCATCTTCTGCAACCGCAAGCGCGACGTCGCGATCCTGCTCAAGTCGCTACAGAAGCACGGCTTCAACGCTGGCGCGCTGCATGGCGACATGGACCAGAAGAGCCGCATGGAAACGCTCGACCGTTTCCGCAACGGCGAGGTAACACTGCTGGCCGCGAGCGACGTTGCGGCGCGCGGCCTCGATATCCCCGACGTGTCGCACGTGTTCAACTTCGACCTTCCCTGGCAATCGGATGACTACGTGCACCGCATCGGCCGCACGGGACGCGCCGGGCGCGAGGGCGCGGCGCAGTCGATCGTCACGCCCGAGGAGCTGAAGTCCTTCAAGGAGATCGAGAAGCTGCTCGGCGAGAAGCCGCTGTGGATCGGCGAGCCGCCGACCGAGCAGGACTTCGCAGAGGCTGGCAAGCGGCGCCGGGGTCGTGGCGGGCGCAGCGGGCGTGGAGCCGAGGCGAAGGGCAAGGGTCCGCGCGAAGCTGGCCGGGATCGGGAGCCCAGGCGTCCCGAACCGCGCCGCGATGGCGCAAAGCCGCAGCCCCAGGCCAAGACGCCGAAGCCCGCAGCTGCACCATCCAAGCCGCTCGATCCGCGTCGCGAGGAGCGGCGGCCAGCAGCGGCGGCTCAACAGGCACCGCGCGCGCGGCCGCGTCCGGTCGAGTCCGAGCCCAAGCCGGCGGCGGTCAGCGCCTTCGCCGGCAACATCCCGGCGTTCCTCCGGCGGCCCGCGCGGCCGGTGAAGGCCGCCGGCGAGTAAATTCTCGCTTCGGCAGACATGCTGCAACTGCTGGCGCGCGGGATCGCACGCGCGAAGCCAGGGAAACGGTATGCCGCGGCTCGCGTTGGCAGGCGCGCGCGCTCGCAACGTGTGGCGGATGACGCAGGTGCGCCTCGGCAGCGCACAAACATTGTTGTCAAGCAATTTTTGCAACGCAGCATCAGGAAGCTGTGGATAGTTTACGTCCCTGCCCAATTTTCAGGCGGCGCCGACGGTACTGTCGCCTCGTACCTGGAGGCGAAACATGCGTCATCATCCTCAGCTCATTCCACCTTCGTCTGCACCGCATGTCTCGGGCTGCAGATCGGTTCGAGAGCTTGATTACGTGCCGGGGCCTGATCTCATCGAGGCGGCCCAGCTCAGACGCCTCGCCAGCACCGTGCTCGCGAAATCTCCGGACGACTTGGCCGCCCTCGCCGAGACAAATCCGGTCCTCGTCGCGGAATGGATCGACGCTTTCCGCAGGGAAAGGCTCGCCGCGGAGGCCGAGGCGCGGTATTGGTCGGCGGCGGCCGCTGCGCTTGCAACCTCGACCCCGGAAACGCTCCGGAGAGCTGCGGAATAGCGGCTGACCTGCTTCCTCGCAGCAACGCGACCCACGTCTCATGCCCGATGTCGAGATTCGCCGTTGGAACGAGCTCGCGTCGGGACCCCGGCGCGATCGGCTGATCGCGGACATCGAGCACGTATTCTTCTCGTCGAGCGCGCGGCAATCGTTCGAAACCGCCACCGAGAAAGCGGCTTTCCGCGAGCGCTGGCTCGGCCGCTATCTCGAGCATTTTCCGCAACATGCACTCGTGGCCGTCGACAAAGAGAGGCGGGCCGTCGGCTATATCATCGGCAGTCTCGAGGACCCAGCGCGCGATCCTTTGTTTGCCGACGTTACGGCGCTCGCGCATTTTCGCGCGCTCACACCGCGCTACCCCGCGCAACTTCACATCAACATCAACGCCGACTGGCGCGGCCACGGTCTTGGTGCACGGCTCCTGGCGGCGTTCTCCGACATGGCGCGTGACGGGGGCGCGCCCGGCGTGCACGCGATCACGGCGCGCGGGCTGCGCAACGTCGGCTTCTATCTGGCAAATGACTTTGTTGAGCACGGGGCTGTCGACATCGATGGGCGCGAGCTTTTATTTCTCGGGCGAGATCTCGCTCGCTGATTCTCCAGGCCCGTCTTTGCGCAATAGACTAAATTGTGCTCAGCATTTGCACTTATTCGATATCCACTATTGTAGCGGAGCGCGCCAAACGAAAGATTTTGCGCTGCCCATAGCACCCGTTTTTATCGGCGACGCCGCGTATTGGCCCATTTTCTGCGATCCCAGGCGCCATGCTTCGGCATGCGGTTGAAGCCTTTAGACTCGCACGTTCTCATAACGAGTGGATGACGGGCCCAACCAGAAACCGGCATGACAAAAAGGCCCTCCTGGTATAAGCATATAGCGCCATCAAGAACAAAATCCGGTGGCGCGAATCTGGGGGAATATCCATGTTTTTACCACCTGAATACAGCTGGCTGGAGCCAGTTCTCATCGCTGCCGGCGTCGTGTTTGTCATCGGACTGATCGGCAACGTTCTGTCGTTCTCGAACCGCTTTGCGAACGCGCTTGTGACGGCCATCGTGTTTGCCATCATCTTCGGCGTTCTGACCTATCTCGCGCGGGATCAAGCCCCGACCAGCCCGGCGCCGTTCCTGCCGACCGAGTATTCCTGGCTCGAGCCTGTTCTCGTCGGCGCGGCCATCGTGTTCGTCGTCGACCTGATCGGCAACATCCTGTCGTTCTCGAACCGCTTCGTGAACGCGCTCGTGACCGCGATCGTGTTCGCCATCATCTTCGGCGGCCTTACCTATGTCGCCAAGGAGCAGGGCCACGAGATTCCGACCATCACGGTGCCCACGCCGGAGCCGTCGCCCACTCCGTCGCCCTGATCGGTGGCAACGCAAACGCGCAAACGCATTGAAAGGGCGGCCTCAAGGGCCGCCCTTTTTCGTTGCGGCTCGCATGTACCTCAGGGCCGGAGCAGCGTCGCGACGTAGCTCCCGATGGCGAGCGAGGACGTGAGGCCCGGGCTTTCGATGCCGTAGAGCGCCACGAGGCGTGGGATGCCGTGCTCGCGCTCGGCGTGGATGGCGAAGTCGGCCGAGGGCTCGCCCTCGGCGTAGATCTTGGGCCGCACGCCGACGTAGCCCGGCGACAAGCGGTGCTCGGGCACCCCAGGCCAATAGCGGCGGATCTCCTGCTCGAACCGCGCCAGCCGCGCGCCGTCCTCCGCGTCGAAAACCGTGCTCGGCTCGTCCTGCCATTCAAGGTCTGGGCCGAACCGTGCCCGGCCCGCGATATCGAGCGTCAGGTGGATGCCGAGCCAGCCCTCGCGCGGCAGCGGATAGACGAGATGGCGGAAGGGGGTCGGACCGTCGAGCGTGTAGTAGTGGCCGCGCGCCGGATAGGTTCGCGGCGGGATGTAGCGGGTGCTTGACGCTGTCACCGCCTTGGCGCCAAGGCGCGAGGCGCCGAGCCCGGCGGCGATGACGAGGTTGCGGCATGTCAGCGTCGCGGGTGCGCCGCTGCTCATCGTCGCCAACGCAAAATGGCCGGCAGGGCCGATGCGAATGTCCTCGACCGATGTGTTGAGCACCACGCTTCCGGCATCGGCCCGGATGTGCCCTTCGAGGGCGACCATCAAAGCGTGGCTGTCTATGACGCCCGTCGATGGAGAAAGGAGCGCTTCGGCGCATCTGATCTCGGGCTCGCGCGCTTGAACCTCCGCGGCGTTCAGCAGTGCGACGTCGGTCACGCCGTTGGCCCGCGCCGCTGCGGCCAGGGCCGCGAGGCGCGGGCGCTCGTCGTCGGCTGTCGCGACGACGAGCTTGCCGTAGCGGACGTGGGGGACGCCGTTCTCCTCCGCGAAAGCATAGAGCAGCTTCCGCCCCTCGACGCAGAGCCGTGCCTTGAGGCTGTCTAGCGGATAGTAGAGGCCCGCGTGGATGACCTCGCTCGACCGGCTGCTCGTCTCCTGACCAATGGCGCCGTGGCGCTCCAGCACCATGACCTCGTGGCCCGCCATCGCGAGCGCGCGGGCGGACGCGAGCCCCACGACGCCAGCCCCGATGACGACGGTTTCGACATCCGGCGCGCCCTGGTTGCCGTCACGCGCGACCATATCCAAAGCCGTTTCTGGACGATGTTCTCATTTGTTTTCCATCTCGGAACATCGTTTATTTTCATATTGTTACATGAATTTTTCAACAAGTTATCCACAGGCTGGCCGTTTTGATGTGGGATGCCGAGAACGGACAAGGAACATCGATCTAGCGAATCAACTAGCTTAGTTTTGCCCTGTCGGGCAGCGCGTGCCAGCGCAAGTCGAGATGCGACGGCGAGCGCGAAAGCGCCGATTCAAGCCGCGGGCGGATTGGGCGTGGCTTGAATCGATTGCGCGGGCACGATGGCCCGCGCAGGTCAGTTTTCAAGACGGATGCGCGGCCGCGGATACTCTCGATCAGGAGAGCGGCGGCGGGGTGGCGCTAGCCGGCGCCGCGTCGGCAGGCTCCGGAGCACGCGCGGCAGGCGCCGCGCGCGAGAGACCAGCCAGCGGATCGTCGGACCGGCGGGACTTGCCTTCGAAGAAGGCGCCCTGCTCGATGGCCATGGTCTGATGGTAAACGTCACCCTCGACGTGGGCCGAGCCCTGCAAGAGGACGCGCCGCCCGCGAACGGTGCCCAGCAGGTGGCCGCGGATCACGCATTCCTCGGCGATGATGCCACCGGTCACCCGGGCGCCTTCGCCGACGACCACGTGCGTCGCGTAGATATCGCCCTGCACCTCGCCCTCGATCTGAACCTCGCCCTTCGAGGTCAGGTTGCCCTGGATCAGGAGGTCGGCGCCGATCACGGACGTGCTCGAAGCGCTTGCTGGACGGAATGACGCCCCCGTGGGTCTGACGCCCAGGGAGGATGTCGGCTGCGGTGTTGCGATACTCTGCATGGGGGGCTGGGACCTCACAAAACTATCGTTTTCCGGCTTGCGGAACTGAGGCAGCATCCGTTGAAACCTCCGCGGTTACGCTCATACTTTTTCGCGATTCAACCGATTGCACTCGGCTTTTGGTGATTTCGGCTTTCCGGCCAAGGCCCCCGGCTGAAGCGGCGCATCGCAGCGCTCCGTCCGACGTCTCCCCCCAACTCTGCCCGTGTACCACGTTTTCCGTAGAGGGTCACCACGTCTGCGGAGCACCAACTTCATGCAGAATGATAATTTCTGTGCATGACCCTGGCTCTGGCCGGGTCGCTGTGGTTCGCGCCTCGCATCCTCAGGCGTCCTTCTCCGTGATCGCTCCCAACACGGCCTCCGCGTGGCCTCTGGGGCGGACCTTGCGCCAGATGCGCTCGATCTTGCCTTTCGGGGAGATCAAAAAGGTCGACCGTTCGATGCCCATGAACGTGCGGCCGTACATCGACTTCTCGACCCAGACGCCGTAGGCCTCGGCCACGGACTTGTCCTCGTCGGACGCAAGCTCCAACTCCAGCGCGTGCTTGCACTTGAACTTGTCGTGGCTCTTAACGCTATCGGGCGAGATGCCGATGACGGCAGCGCCGGCGCGCGCGAAGGCACCAGCAAGGGCATTAAATTCCTGTGCCTCCAGGGTGCAGCCCTCGGTGTCATCCTTGGGATAGAAATAAAGGACGACACGGTGCCCCCGAAACGCCTTCAGATTCAGGCGCCCTCCGCTGTCTGATGGAAGATCGAATTGGGGAGCGGTATCACCCTCCTTCAGCATCCGCAGCGCCTTTCTTTCGTCGTTTTTGGTGAGCCTCATCCGAGCCTTGTCCTGAGGGCTGTCGGACACGGGTCGGCACTCAGGATGGTGGGGTTCGAGCGCGGGCGCAAGGCGTGGGATTTAACTGCTAAGGCGGTGTTTCGGCGTATTCCGTCAGACCGCGCGAGGGCGACCTCGAGCTGATGCGATGCGCCACAGGGGTTCGGGGCTTGATCGGCACCGCGCAAGTGCGCAGAAGCTCACAACGAGCGCGGTATCATGGCCTTGAGGGCTCCCCGGCTCTTCATCTGGTGAAATCGCAGCCGGCCGGAGACTATTTTGGGGATGACGACACACCGTTCCGGCAGGACACGCCCCCCGCAGGCGCCCCCACGCAACCCCGGAGAGGTGCCTTATACCAGCCTTCACCAGCGCCCCGTCCGCACCCGCAGCCCGGCCGCACGACGGCTGTTCAAGGCGGCACACGTGCTCGCCTTCATGCTCGGGCCCGTGCTGCTGCTGTCGCTCCTGGCGGCGGGGATCGTCTATGTGCGCCTCCTACACGGCCCCGTCTCTCTCAAGACGTTCGGCGAGCGCATCGAAGCGAGCATCAATTCCGAGCTCGACGGGCTCGTTGCCGCCGTCGAGGATGCGGTACTGGTGCTCGCCGAAAATCACACGGTCGAGCTGCGGCTCGTCAACCTGCGCATCAGCGAGACCGACGGAGATCTCGTGGCTTCGGCGCCCATGGCCGCCGTCGAGATCAACAAGCGCGCGCTGTTGCGGCTCGAAGCACGTCCCGAGCGCATCTTTCTGATCGAGCCCAGCCTCGCCGTGACCTATAGCGAAGCCCAGGGCTTCTCGCTCAGCATTGCCGACGCTGCAGCTGATACGACCGCCTCTGAGCCGGTCATCGTGCCACCGCGGCCGGTGCCCGCGCGCCCGCCCGGCGCCGCTCCGGCCGAAGCCAAGCCGCTTTCGCCAGCGTTCCACCGTATCGACGTCGCCCGAATCCTGGCCGAGACGACGGAGCGTGCCCGGCGCGACGGGTCCGGCTCGTCCGAGCTGCGCGAGTTCGGCGTGCGCAATGCCATGCTCTCCGTTACCTACGACGGGGAGACGAGCCACATCGCGGTGCCCGAAGCTTCCGTCGACCTCGCGCATATGAAGCGGCGCAGCGTCATCTCGGGGCGGGCCACCGTAGAGTCCGAGAGCGGCCCCTGGTCGCTCTCATTCAAAACCGATCAATCAGCTCGCGGCAAATCGCTCAAGGTGACCGCGACCGTGCACGACTTCGTGCCGAGCACGCTGGCGAAAATCTCTCCCGGCTTGGGACTGCTCGACATGGTCGATGCGCCGATGAACGGCGACCTCGCGCTCGACCTCTCAGATGCGGGAGATCTCAAGACCGCGCGTCTTTCCGTCGATCTCGGCCGCGGGTTCGTGCGCCTTCCGTCGCTTCCGGACTCGCCGGTACTGCTCGAGAACGGCC
This sequence comes from Hyphomicrobium sp. CS1GBMeth3, assembly GCF_900117455.1. Taxonomy (NCBI): domain Bacteria; kingdom Pseudomonadati; phylum Pseudomonadota; class Alphaproteobacteria; order Hyphomicrobiales; family Hyphomicrobiaceae; genus Hyphomicrobium; species Hyphomicrobium sp. CS1GBMeth3. Next base: position 2,369,573 of record NZ_FPHO01000003.1, on the reverse strand, counting down.
GGGCGGCGATGGTCTACAATGCCGACGCGCGTCGCCTCGATATCGAGCCCGCCGTGCTCGACTGGGGCGGCAGCCGCATCTCACTCAAGGGCGCGATCACCAGCGATCCCGCGCAGGAGGCGGAGCCGCAATGGCAGTTCGCACTCGAATCGACAGAGGGCACGCTCTCGGCCGAGGAGTTCGGCGTCGGCGCGGTTCCGATCGACAGCTTCCGCGCCGCAGGGCGCATCATCCCGCGCGAAGGCCTTGCCGAGCTTTCCGGGCTGTCGCTCAAGGCCGGCGGCGGAGAGGTGAACATCAACGGCGAGGTCGTCACACGCGGCGGCTCGTCGAGCACGCGTCTCGATGCGGCCCTGTCGCCAATGCCTCTCGCGACGCTCAAGGCCATGTGGCCGCGCGCGGCGGCGCCAACCGTGCGCGACTGGATCGGCGCCCAGGTCGAACGGGCGACCCTCAAGTCCGCTTCAATGAAGCTGCTTTCGGGGCAGTTCGTCGAAGCGGAAGGCGCCGCTCCGTCGTCCTCGAATCCGCAGACCCGGATTTCAGCGAACATGGAAATCGCGGATCTCCGGATGCATCCGCTGCCAAACAGTCTGCCGTTCGAGGCGCCCCGCGCCACGATCCGACTCGAGAACAGCTCGCTCGAGGTCACGGTGCCCGAGGCGACCGTCATCTCGAGCGAAACCAGCCGGCTCCCACTCAATGGCATGCGCGTCACCATCGTCGACGTGACGCATGAGGCGCCCATTGCTGAGCTCGCGGTCAAATCGCAAGGGTCACTGCCGGCGCTCATCGACGCGCTCAACAACAGCCAGCTGCATCTTGCCGGGCAAGGGACGGTGCCCGCCGAGGGCATCTCCGGCAAGGTCGATGGCGAGCTGCGCATCTCGATGCCGCTCGTCGAAGGCGCGGATGTGGTCAAGATCCAGGGTAAGGCACGCATCACCGATATCAAGAGCAAGCGCAAGGAGTTCGATCTTCAAGGCGGCACCATCGATATCGATGCCTCCGACATCGGCGTCATCGCCAAGGGCGACCTGATCGTCAACGGCGTGGTGGCGAGGCTCCACATGCACCGCATCCTCGATGCCGCGCCTGAGATGCAACCTCCGATCCGGATCTCCGCGACGCTCGACAACTCCGACCGCACGCAGCTCGGCCTCGACGTCAATCACCTTGTGCAGGGCGCCGTCCCGATCGAAGTCACGGTGACACAGAAGACCGACGCGCCCTCCATCATCCATGTACGCGCCGACCTCACCAACGCCGAGCTGATGTTCACGGGCCTGGCGTGGCGCAAGCCTCCCGGGCGGGGCGCGTCGCTCGAGTTCGACATAGATCCTGCGGATCCGAGCCGGGTCCAGCTCACGAATTTCCGCCTGGTCGGCGACAGCATCGCGATTGACGGCTGGATGACTGTCAACGAGAAGCGCGATGTCAGCGCATTCTCGTTCCCGAATTTTTCGATCAACGTGGTGACACGGCTGCAGGTGGCCGGCGAACTCGACGCGAAGCGCGTATGGAAGATCTCCGCCAAGGGTTCGACGTTCGACGCAAAGGATCTGTTTCGCTCGCTGCTCGCGCTCGGCAACGCGCCGGAAAGTGAGGTGCAGCCGTTGCATCCGGCCGCCGGCGTCGAGCTTACGGCCGATATCGGCACCGTGCTCGGGCATTCGGATGTTTCGCTGCGGGACTACAAGCTCAAGGTCCGGGAAGGGCGCGACGACATCATCTCTCTCGAGTCCCAGGGCATTCTCGACGGCGGCCAATCCTTGACGGTGCAGATCGACTCGCAGGGGCCACGCCGGCTTTACGCAGAGACGGCAGATGCCGGTCAGGCTCTCAAGCTCGCAGGCTTCTATCCCAACATGCAAGGCGGGCGACTGCGGCTCGAGGTCGATCTCGAAGCCCGCGGCGCGACTGAGAAGAGCGGTGTGCTCTGGATCGACGACTTCCGTGTTCTCGGCGATCCCGTGGTCTCCGAGGTCTACTCAAGCGCGGAGACCGGCGCCTCCGACGGGAGCGGCTCGGGCAACCGCCGGCGCAAGGTCGAGCGCGAGGTGTTCGAATTCACGCGCATGAAGGCACCGTTCTCGATCGGACACGGCCAGTTCGTGCTCGATGATTCCTACATCCGCGGTCCGTTGCTCGGCGCCTCGATCCGCGGCAAAGCCGACTTCGGCGCGCGCCGCCTGAGCCTTGGCGGAACCTACGTGCCGCTGCAGGGCATCAACAGCGCGCTGTGCGAGATCCCGCTGTTCGGGCCGATCGTGTCCGGCTTCGACTGCCAGGGCGTGTTCGGCATCACCTACGCGATCCAGGGGCAGATGGCGCAGCCGCAGGTTCTGGTCAATCCGCTGTCCATGTTCACGCCGGGGATCCTGCGCACGATCATGGAGATGACCAGCCCCAACCCGCAGGTGCAGGCACCGCGCACCCAGCAGCAACGGGCACGCGCATCCGACCCGTCAGGCGGATCGTCTCAGAACGTCATCGACGGCTGGTCGTCCGAGACGACGCCGACCGACAGCAAAAAGAAATAGCGCCCTGCTCCACGCCATCGGGCGGCAGCAGGGCGCTTGGCAGCGTCCCCGGTCTTCTCGGTCATGGCTACGCGCTAAGCGCGGCCTCCAATGCGCGTGCGGCGATGCGGTCGTAGGCGATCTGGATCGGATCGCGAACGTCGATCACACGCGACACGCCGAGGCGCATCAGCGCCGTCAGGTGATCCCGCCGCCCGCGATAGTGCAGGAAAGGCGCGTACGACGGGGGTGCCTGCTCCTTGCGGCCATAAAGGCGGAAATACTCGGCGAAGTTGCTGAAGGTCTCGCGGTTGTCGAACAGGCGATAGGTCTCGGCCGCAGCTCCCTCAGCCAGGATGACGTCGTGCGTCTCGAGCTCGATATGGAAGTAGTCGATGTCCCGCATGCCTTCGGGCATGCCGGGCCGGATCGTGCTTCCGTTCACGAGGTGCATGATCGGGATCAGAACGCCATCGATATAGAGGGCATGCAGCGGCGAGAGGTAGAGATCGGCGCTCGGCACGTTATCCGCCAGCGCCGAGCGCGCGACGCGGATGGGCTCGATGCTCTCGGGCCACTGCGAGCCGGCGCCTCGCCGGTAGGTTCTCTGTCCGACCCACTTGATCGGCCGCGCCACGCCCGACACCGTGATCACACGATCGCCGATGGACAGAGCCTCGACCGGCACATCTCCCTTGTCCGTGAGGATGCTCGTGCCACGGAGAAAGCAGGGAAGCTTGGGATCACACCAAGTGATGGGGCGCTTGTATCTGGCCGATGCCTGTGTCGAGAGCGCAGCGGTTGCAGTAAAGGCCGCCGCGCCAGTCAGGACATGAAATAAATGCCGCCTGGCCGGGCTTGGCAGCTCGCCGGAGCGGCGCCCTTCCTCAAGGCCCATTTGTTTACTCCTTACGCAAAACAATTGGTCTCAAGCTAGTGAGATACAGCTGAGGTCTCAATCAGATCCGGGAAATAGTTCTATTTTCACCTTAACATCTAAAATTTAAGTCCCCAGGATCTCTTACGTATTTACCGCATCCTTGCCGGCACAAAGAAAAAGGCCGCCCGAAGGGGGCGGCCCAATTCCTGATTTCGTCTGGAATATCAGACTATTTCAGCGGCGCGGGAGCCGGCTCTCGCGGTCCGCCAAACTTGTAGGCGACGCCGAGGCGAATGGCGTGAATGTGCGTGTCGGCTTCCTCACGCTCGGTGCAGTCTGCGGCGCAGCTCGAAGTGGTTTCCTCGAAGATCGTCTCGTCCCCGAAATCAGAGAAGCGATATTCGAGTTTCAGATACAGGTTGTCTCGGATGTTGTGCTCGAGACCAGCGCCGAGAAAATATCCCTTCAAGTCGTAGTCGCCCGAACCGAACTCGTCGGAGTATTCGAGGTCGGCCTCGGTGTAGCCGGCGGTGAGATACAAGAGCGTGTGCTCAGAGCGGATGTAGCCGAGCCGCGCACCGACAGCCCAGACGTTGTCGTATTCCAGGCTGAATCTGAATGTCGAATCGTCCGGGTAAACGCGCCTGCCGGAGCCGTCGAGCTCGCCGAAGGTGTAATCAGCAAACACACCGAGCAAGAAATCGGGGGTCAGCTGCCGATCGTAGCCGATGGCGACCGTACCCGTCACGCCGTCAGCGGAGGGGCTCGATGAAACCACGTCGAAAAAGTCGTCGCTTTCGAGCGTGAGCGAATGATCTACCTCCGCGAGGCCATAGCCGACGCTGGCCGCGATGTAGGGACCGCTCCAATCGGAGGCTGCCCCAGGCGGACGGTGATCAGCGGAGGCAACGGTTGTTCCCCCTACGAGCGCGGCCATTGCCGAAGCGGCCAAGAATGCTTTTTTCATAGTGCCCCCAGTGTGGTCGCTTAAGGCAAAAGGACCGGCGGCTTGAAACACCGCCGGTGAGCCTAAGAAATCCGTAGGCGCAGTAAGGCGGTGATTCGCTCGGCCTGTCGATTGCGGGAGCTTCCCGAGTGGTGAGCACAAGGTCCGGTTGCGGCAGCGCGGCAACAGCTGGTGGCGGCTGGCCTTTCTCCTGAGTCGTTTTTTCAGGCCTCGCCGTTACGCCGGCTTCAGGAGGACGTGCTTCTTCTTGCCGAGCGACAGCTTAATCACGCCCTCGGGCGTCAGATCGGCTTCCGACAGCTTGGCCTTCTCGTCCGTGACCACCTTGTCGTTGACCCGGAGGCCGCCGCCCTTGATCTGGCGGCGCGCCTCGCTCGTGGAGGCGACGAGACCGGCCTCGACGAACCGGCTCAGAAGGCCGCTGCCGGCCTTCAGGTCCGCGAGACTGATCTCGACCGTCGGCAGACCAGAGGCGAGTCCGCCCTGCTCGAACGTTGTGCGTGCCGTCTCGGCGGCGGCTTCGGCGTTCTCGCGGCCGTGCACCATCGCCGTCGCCTCGGTCGCGAGCACTTTCTTCGCCTCGTTGATCTCGGCCCCACCGAGGGCTGCAAGCTTGGCGATCTCGTCGAGCGGCAGCGTCGTGAACAGCTTCAAGAAGCGCTCGACGTCGGCGTCTTCGGTGTTGCGCCAGTATTGCCAGTAATCGTAGGCCGAGAGCTGCGCCTCGTTGAGCCACACGGCGCCGGATGCGGTCTTGCCCATCTTGGCGCCCGAGGCCGTCGTCAGCAGCGGACAGGTGAGCGCGTAGAGCTGATGCGGCACGCCCATGCGGCGGCCGAGGTCGATACCCGTTACGATGTTGCCCCACTGGTCGGAGCCGCCCATTTGCAGGTTGCAGCCATAGCGACGCGCCAGCTCGGCATAATCGTAGGCCTGCAACAGCATGTAGTTGAACTCAATGAACGACAGCTCCTGCTCGCGCTCGAGGCGCAATTTCACCGAGTCCATCGACAGCATGCGGTTGACCGACATGTGTCGACCGACGTCGCGCAGGAAGTCGATGTAGTTGAGCGCGGAGAGCCACTCGGCATTGTCGAGCATCAGCGCTTCGGTCTTGCCTTCTCCGAAGGAGAGAAACCTCGAAAAGACGGTTTTGATCTGGTTTTTATTGTCCTCGATCGTCTCAAGGGTCAGGATCTTCCGCGTCTCGTCGCGGCCCGAGGGATCACCGACGCGCGTCGTTCCGCCTCCCATCAGCGCGAGGGGCTTGCCCGCGCCCGACTTCTGCAGCCAGTGCAGCATCATGATAGACAGCAGGTGGCCGATGTGCAGCGACGGCGCCGTGCAGTCGTAACCCACGTACGCCACGATCTTGCCGTCGCGGGCCAGCGCGTCTACGCCATCGGCGTCCGAGCATTGATGGATAAATCCGCGCTCGGTCAGGATCGTGAGAAAGTCGGATCGGAAATTCGTCATGATGGGCTGGAATGACCTTCTGCTCGGCCGTCCGGGCGGGGCCCTGGCCGGGGTTCGGCGGGAACATGCATGAGGAGAGCCGCGTGAGCAAGCGAGAGGGTGAAACCTGGCGTGCGCTCGGCCTGATGAGCGGCACCTCGCTCGACGGCATCGACGTGGCGGTCATCGAGACCGACGGCGAACGCGTTCTGCGGCGCGGGTTTTCCGCCACTTACCCCTATTCCGATAGCTTCCGCGACAAGCTGCGCGCCGGGCTGGCGGAGGCTGCCGGTCTGCGGGACCGCACGGCGCGGCCGGGGCGACTGAAGCTGCTCGAGCAGTATCTGACCGAACTGCACGCCGAGGCCGTCGGGAATTATCTCGACGATCACGAGATCTCCCCACAGAGCGTCGACCTCGTCGGCTTTCACGGCCAGACCGTTCTGCACCGGCCCGAGGCGCAGCTTACTGTGCAGCTCGGCGACGGACCCTTGCTCGCGCAACGTCTCGGGTTGCCGGTCATCTACGACCTTCGCGCGGCGGACGTGGCCGCTGGTGGGCAAGGCGCGCCGCTGGCGCCGGCCTATCACCGGGCGCTCGCAGCCGACATCCCAGAGCGTCCGCTGGCCGTGCTCAATCTCGGCGGCGTCGCCAACGTGACCTGGATCGGACGCGACGGCACGCTGATCGCTTTCGACACCGGGCCGGCTTCGGCCATGATCGACGACTGGGTGAAGACGAAGCTCGACAAGCCGTTCGACGCGGACGGCGCGTTGGCCGCCCAAGGCACCGTGCACGATTGCATCGTCGCCGCGTGGTTGCGCCATCCCTATTTCGCCGAGCGGCCGCCGAAGTCGCTCGACCGCAACGCGTTCGACGCTCGGCTCGTCGCTTCGCTCTCACCCGAGGATGGTGCGGCGACGCTCACCGCTTTTTCGGCGGCGGCCATCGCGGCAGCGTTGCCGCATTTGCCGGAACCACCGACGCTCTGGGTTGCGGCGGGCGGCGGGCGGCGCAACGCCACGCTCATGCGTATGATCAGCGAGCGCGTCGGCGCGTCCGTGCGGCCTGCCGAGGCCTTCGACATCGACGGGGATGGCGTCGAAGCAGAAGCGTGGGCGTTTCTTGCTGTGCGCGCGCGGCTGGGCCTGCCCATCACCTTTCCCGGCACGACCGGCGTTGCCGAAGCGATGACGGGCGGCGTGCTTGCGGACGGGAAAGCCGCGAACGGGCGTTAGAACGCGGGCTCATACCGCGCTGTAGACTTCGCAATTTGACCCATATCGGACACGGTGGTGGAATTTCCGGTGTCCGGAACAGGGCAACTTTTGCGGTGCAGTGCACACGATTCCGGCGGAGACGAGAAAGGGGCGGTCTCCCTTAAGCGCTCATCCCAATGACTGATCACGCGAGCACTCCAACCCTCAATGGTCCAGAGCGGGCACACCCTGGGAACTCGTCAACCAAATCAGACTTCAAGGTTTGGCAGACGCTCACACCCCCATTTGACGAATTAAGTCTTCGCTGGTGATGTACGCGCCGAAAATGCCGCCTTCTCGGCTAAGCCCTGCAATAACCGCCTCGTGAAGTGGAGCTGTCGCCGCCCCACAACAGTCCTCAAGCAATAGACAATCGAAGCCGCGATCGTTCGCATCCCGCATCGTCGACGAGACGCACACATCCGTCGTCACCCCCATGAGGATGATGTTTTTTATGTTCCGAACGCGCAGGATCAACTCCAAGTCTGTGGCAAAGAATGCACCGTTGCCCGGCTTATCGATGACGATCTCGCCAGCCTCGGGTTTCAAGCTGGCAATGAAATCACATCCGAGTTCTCCGCGGACCAGCAGCCGCCCCATTGGACCGACACTGCCGATCGGTGCTCCGGCCCGCTCCGCTTTTCTGCGCTTGTTGTCGTGAAGGTCGCTTAGATCGGGTCTGTGGCTCTCACGTGTGTGAATGATAAACAAACCCGCCTTTCTGGCAGCCAACAAGACCTTCTCCGCCGGAGCGATACCGCGCCGGACATGAGAAAGATCTTCTCCCAAGCTGGCGAAATATCCATCCGGAGAGAGGAAGTCGCGTTGCATGTCGATCGAGAGCAGAGCGGTATCCCGAACTGACCATTGTTCCGCCAATGGCCATGCGTAAGGGCGAGAGGTCTGCAGGGAGGGCCAAGTCCTCATGGCGCGGCCGCCTTGAGCCAAGTCGTCGGAAACCGCAGCTTGATGTTGTCTGCGCTCCCCAAGATCTGGCCGCTTCCCAGCTCGATCCCCACGACGTTGACGTCTTTTATGCCCTGACCCAGCAGGCCGTGCTCGAAGGCAAACGTCCGCATGTTGTCTAGCGTGGTCTTGTAAGAAGCGTCGGCAACAAGCTTGGCGGCGCGCTCGGGCGTGAAGAAGTCGATGGTGGCAAGCTGCTCCTTGACGCCTTGCTGGTCCGTGGCGAGGCCCGAGCTCATGTAAGCCATGAGGTCGCTGTGCTTCGGATGGCTCGGGGCAAGAATCGCCGTTGCCTCATACCATGCGCCCGCGAGAGCGGTGCCGAAAGCCGGATCCTTCGCAAGCGCGTCGGTGCGAGCGATCATCACATCGACGATTTCACCGGGGATGGCGGAGGAATCGAAGAGGACTCGGGTGTCCGGATATTGCTTCAGGATCTCGGAAAGCTGCGGCTTCCAGGTGACGACGACCTCGGTTGACGAAGCTTCAAAGGCCGCAACGATGTCCGCGTCGGATGTATTTATGAGGCTCACATCTCTCTCGGAGAGACCCGCCGTATCGAGCGCCCGCGCCAGCAGGTAGTGAGACCCGGAAAGCTCGATCAGATTGATCTTCTTACCCTTCATATCCGCCAGCTTCTTATCCTTGCCGCGGATGATGATCCCGTCGGATCCTACGGAAGTGCTCAATGGAAGGACAGCCGTGGTGTCAACACCTGCGCTGGCCGGTATGGTCAGCGCATCGAGCGACATCGCAATGACGGCATCGAAGGCGCCGGCCGTAAACTGATTTTGCGCTTCAACATAGTCGTTCAGCTGGACTGCTTTCAGCTCGATCCCATATTTGTCGCCCCACTTTTTCAGGATGCCGCTATCCTCCGCAAATCCAAGCGGCATGGACCCAGCGTAGATTGTCCAGGCAATGCGATAGGTGTTCTTCGCGAAAGAAGGATGCGGAAGGACCGCGATGCAGATGGCGAGGGCCATCGCATATTGGAATGGTTTGAAGCATGCCATGAGTCACCTGCTGCGCTGCCAGAAGAGGAGGATGCACAGTTAGGGGCAATCGAAGAGCAGCTAGAATGGTAAAAGCTTCAGGTTTACATGAATGAAAATCACGGGACCGCCGTCCCCATCCTGCTGAGAAAGTGCGCGATCGCAGGTCTCGCAGCGGCCGATTTGAGGTACGCGGCTTCGATGACAGATCGGTGGGAGAGTCTATCTGGCAAAACCGTGACCACCTCGCCTTTGTCGACCCAGCTTCGAGCGAAGTGCTCGGGCACGAACCCGATCCGCTGGCCCGAAAGGATGAGAAAGAGGACCGCCTCGATGTTCGAGGCATGGTAGACTTGGTCTTCCGAATTTAACGTGAGCCAACCCAATTCCTGATTGAGAAACTTTCGCGAAACGAACATCTCGTCGCGAAGCGCCGCGAGGATAGCCTCTTCAGCCTCATCGGCCAGCACCCGCCTGCCCAGCGGCGACCGGGTCGAGCAAAAGAGAAAATCGGTCTCGCAATAGAGAGGCTTGTACTCGATATAGTCGTTCTTTGACTCGAAGATACTGATGGCGATGTCGAGACGCTTATCGAGCAGGCGCCGTTCCAGATCCGCCGGTGTCTCCACCTGAAGGTTGACTTGAGGCGGCCTCGATCCGTCAGCATCACCAGTTTGCAGGGCCAATCGGAGGGGGCAATGCTGATCGGAGATTATGTTGTCGATGATCCCAACATTCAAAAGCCCCGCGCCCGCGCCGTTGAGCAACTCGATCTTCTTTTCCAGCCCACGAAGTGAGATGAAGAGCTTGACGCCCTCCTCATAGATTTCGCGTCCTTCGGCCGTGAGACTGAAGCCATGACGACCGCGCTCGCAAAGACGCAAGCTCAGGCGCTCCTCCAACTGGGTGAGCGCCTTGCTGATCGTCGACGCGTCCTTGTTCAGAACCGACTGCGCGTTCGAGATGCCGTTGGAATCCACCACCGCCAGGAAAACCTTGAGAAGCTTCACGTCGGACGAACCGATCTTCATAAGAAATCAGTCTCTCGATTTTCCATTTGTCTCGCAGCTTAGGCGTCTTCTCTTCGTCTGAAACTCGGACCAATGAGCACAGTGTTCTCGCAGTCCTCCCATAGGAAGCGTGCGAAATCGACCTTGCACCCCGACAAGGTCGACTTCCGTTGAATTAGGATCGATCGGTCAATTGTGGTCCTCGACGGTTCCTCACTAACGAGGTCCGCTTCTGGCCCTTTGGAGACTTAAGGCGGCGCACAACGACGGCAGCTCTCGGGAATTGCAACCATCCCCGCTAATTCGCTGCCAGGCTGCTTCCCTTCAGGCTTCGGCTGCCTTGCGCAGCCCGCACGGATCAAGTCAATCTACCCCCGTTCAGGACTGGATTTAGGGGGAACGGGGAATGAGCGGCCTTCTGGCACTGTTGGACGACGTCGTGGCGCTGACCAAGGTCGCGGCTGCGACAATCGATGATGCGGCAGCGCAGGCCGTGAAGGTCGGCTCGAAGACCGCGGGCGTCGTCATCGACGATGCGGCGGTCACGCCCCGCTACGTTACCGGCTTCGCCGCCCAGCGCGAGCTACCGATCGTCGGGCGCATCGCCTACGGCTCGCTCAAGAACAAGCTGCTCTTCCTGTTGCCGGCAGCGCTGCTGCTTTCGCTGTTCCTGCCGCAAGCGATCACACCGCTGCTCATGCTCGGCGGTCTCTACCTCGCCTACGAAGGCTTCGATAAAGTGCTGCACTGGGTTTTAGGGGCTCCTCACGAAAGCCCGCAGGCGGCGGTTGCCGCGCTCGATTCCAAGACGCTCGAGGATCAGCGCGTGGCCGGCGCCATCCGCACCGATTTCATTCTTTCGGCGGAAATCATGGCGATCTCGCTCGCCAACATCGAGGCGCCGGATCTGCCGACAAAGGCCCTCGTGCTTGGCGTGGTGGCCTTGCTGGTCACGGTCGCCGTTTATGGGGTCGTGGCTCTCATCGTCAAAGCCGATGACCTCGGCGTGGCGCTCGTGCAGCGCGGCGGCATCCTGGCGCCGGTCGGCAGGCTCCTCGTACACGGCATGCCGCCGTTCCTGCAGCTCTTGAGCGTTATCGGCACGATCGCCATGCTCTGGGTCGGCGGCGGCATCCTCGTGCACGGCTTGCAGGAATACGGCATCAGCGAGCCCGAGCATTGGATCCATGCGCTTTCCGATGCCGTGCGCACCGCCGTGCCGATCGGCGCGGAAGTATGGGCATGGGTCGCCAGTGCGTTCGGAGCAGCGATCGTCGGGCTCGTTGCGGGCGCCGCAACGGCGCTCGTGTGGAAGATCGTGAGCTTCCCGTTCGCCTCGACGAAAGCGGAGCACTAAGGCTCAGCGGCGCCACCACCAATTGAGCCAGCGCATCCAGACGGTCCATGGCCACAACGCCGATTGCGTTGCGGCCTGGGCGTCCTCGACGGCGTTGGCAGGTGGCGCCGTGCGTGGCAGCAGAAACCAGCCGGCAAGAAAGCCACCTATATGCGCCCACCAGGCTACGCCGCCTGCTCCGTCGGGCAGCGCGAGCGAGCCCGCGGCCTGCATCACCTGCGTCAGGAACCACAGGCCTGCAAAAACCAGCGCCGGCATGAAAAAGAATACCGGCACGATGACGATGGGCTGCAGAATGTTGACCCACGCGTAGGGGAAGCGGCGGGCGTAGGCGGCTATGACGCCTGCGATGGCGCCCGACGCGCCGAGGGCCGGAACCGCGGACGAGAAATTGAAGACAAAGTGCAGCGCACCGGCGGCCAGGCCCGACACGAAATAGAGAAGGAGAAAGCGGCCCGAGCCCAGCCGATCCTCGAGCGCAGGCCCGAATACCCACAGCACCCAAAGGTTCGAGACGATGTGCATGATGCCGCCATGCAGAAACATGCTGGTCAGGAACGGCATGGGATCGGCGCGGGACAGGCCGTGCGCGGCCGCCCAACTGCCATCGGTGAAACGCGCCGGCACGAGAGCGTAGGCGGAGAGAAACGCTTCAGCCGCAGGGCCCGATAGCGTCATCTGGTAGAGAAACGCCGCGATGCAAAGGGCGATGATGGCGAGCGTTGCCTTGGGGCGCGCCTTGTATGGGATGGTGTTGTTGGTCGGGATCACGGCAGAACCTCGCACGGCAGCGCACCGTCACGTGCGCAATGCTATGCGAAGGCACCCTCGCCGTTCAACGGCACCAAAGACGCGTGCCGTTCAACAGCCGTAACAAAATGAAAGCGGCCGTCAATGGGACGGCCGCTTCCGAAACCATTCCCCCCGGCGGGCAGGGGCTCGTGCGAGCAAGCTACTACTCGTCGTCGCCGTCGTCCGCTTCGGCGGCAGCGGCGCCGCTCTTGGCTTCCTCGCGCTCCCGCTCACGCTCGCGTTCGCGGGCCGCCTCGCGCTCCTTCTCGCGCTCTTTCTGAGTCTCGCGATCCTTGAGCGCTTTCTCGAGCCGCATGTCGAGGTAGCCGCCAACGACGGTCTCCAGCTCCTCCGTCTTGTTCTCGAAGAAGTGGTTGGCGCCGGGAATGATCTCGTGGTCGATCTTGATGCCGCGCTGCGTCTTGAGCTTGCCAGTCAGCTCGGCCACGGAGGCGGAGGGCACGACGCGGTCCTTGTCACCGTTCACCATCAGGCCGGAGGACGGGCACGGCGCGAGGAACGAGAAGTCGTAGAGGTTCGACGGCGGCGCGACGCATATGAAGCCGTCGATCTCGGGACGGCGCATCAAGAGCTGCATGGCGATCCAGGTGCCGAACGAGACGCCGGCGATCCAGCAATATTTGGCGTCCGGCTTCACCATCTGCAGCCAGTCGAGGGCGGACGCCGCGTCGGCGAGCTCGCCCGGGCCTCCATCCCAGAAGCCCTGGGAGCGGCCGACACCGCGGAAGTTAAAGCGGAGCACCGAGAAGCCACGCTGCACGAATGTGTAGTAGAGGCTGTAGACGACCTGATTGTTCATCGTGCCCCCGAATTGGGGGTGCGGATGCAGGATGAGCGCGATCGGGCTGTCGGCCGCCGCCTCGTGATGGTAGCGGGCTTCGATGCGGCCCGCGGGCCCATTGATAATCAGCTCGGGCATTTAGGTCCTGTTCGTTGAATTCGGTTGGGATTTTAGGGCCTTAAGCTCGCCTCTCGCGACCGTGAACACGCGTCATCCAAAAATCACGGTATTGCGCCCAAGAGAATGCTTGATTTCCCCGCTCGGAATTTTCATATTCGGGTTCAAGTTTAGAACGGTTCGAAAGAACGGCGCCCCTAGGGCGATCGACTTTCGGGTTCGGCCCGGCGTGTGAGGCGTCTCTTAGCACACCGGGGGTGGTTCGATGCAAGCGGTATGCGCCTTCGCGCGCGGACCCGGCTGAACAGGACGGTGATGAGATGGAACTCAATACGCGCGGCCGTTACGCGGTCATGGCAATGGCCGATCTCGCCAAGCACGGACACGGCGGCTCGGTGCCCCTGTCGGCGATCGCGCAGCGCCAGCAGATCTCCCTCGACTATCTGGAGCAGCTGTTTCTGAAGCTTCGGCGCGCAGGGCTCGTCGAGAGCGTTCGCGGCCGGCACGGCGGCTACAAGCTCGGCCGGCCGGCGAGCGACATTTTCGTCGCCGAAGTGATGACGGCGGTCGAGGAAGGCACGCGCATGACACGCTGCTTCGGTGAGCAGTCGGCGGGGTGTAACGGCGAGAGCCGTTGCCTGACGCACGATCTCTGGACCGCGCTCGGCGATCGGATCGAGAGCTTCCTCGCGGGTATCAGCCTCCGTGACGTGATCGAGGGAATTCCTGGCGCGACACCCATTGCGCGGCGCACGCCGTCGGTTTCCGCTCCGATCGCAACGCTGGAGGGGCCGACGCAGTGAGCGCCCCGCGCACATACCTCGATTACAACGCCACGGCGCCGCTCCGGACCGAAGCGCGCGACGCTGTCGTTGCGGCGCTCGATGCATTCGGTAACGCGTCGTCGGTGCATGCGGAGGGCCGGCGGGCACGGTCGCTGATTGACGAGGCGCGCGAAGCGATCGCGGCGCTCGTTGGGGCTGACGCAAGCGAGATCGTGTTTACGAGCGGCGCCACGGAGGCCAACACGTGGGCTTTGTCGGCGCCGTGGGAGCGCGTTGCACTTGCGGGCGTGGAGCACGATTCGGTGCGCGCACCAGCAACGGCCTTTGCGACTGCGCGTGGCGCGGAGGTGGTCGGGCTTCCGGTCTCTTCCGAAGGCATCGTGGACTTCACGGCTGCTCCGGAAGGAGCCTTGCTCGTGTTGCAGCTCGCCAACAACGAGACCGGCGTGCTGCAGGACGTGGCGGCTGCGGGCCTCTGGGCGACGGAGAACGGCGCGCGGCTGCATACGGATGCCGTGCAGGCACCTGGGCGCGTTGCGATCGACTTCCGCACGCTCGGCGCGGCGACGATGAGCCTTTCGGCGCACAAGATCGGCGGGCCGAAGGGCATCGGCGCGCTGGTCGTCGGCTCGGGCGTGGCGCTCGATCCGCTCTTTACGGGCGGCGGGCAGGAGATGCGCCGGCGTGCCGGCACAGAGAATGTGGCCGCCATTGCCGGCTTCGGCGCAGCGGCGCGCGCGGCGCTGCGCGATCTCGAAAATGCGCCGCGCATTGCCGCGTTGCGCGACCGGCTCGAGGCGGAGGTGCTGGCTGCGACGCCGGAGGCGATCGTGATCGGATCGGGCGCGCCGCGGCTGCCGAACACGTCGTCGATCGCGCTCTCCGGCGTGTCGGCCGAAACGCTGGTGATCAAGCTCGATCTCATGGGCCTTGCGGTCAGCGCGGGCGCCGCCTGCTCGTCGGGCAAGGTCGGCGAGAGCCACGTTCTCCGCGCGATGGGCCTCAGGTCCGAGATCGCAAATAGCGCGATCCGCGTCAGCCTCGGGCCGGAGACGACGGAAAACGATATCGCGGCATTCGTTGCCGCGTGGAGACGGATTTGCGGCGGCGCATCGCTCGCTGCCTAGTTGGGACCAATGATTCACGCTTCGGATGAAAGGATCCGAAGCGATCATGGGTCGGGAACTTGGTTGTAAACGCGGCCTCGGCGGGCCGCACATGAAGGTGGACTTGAATGGCTGCGGTTAAAGAGACGATCGAAACGGTCAAGAAGATCGACGTCGATCAATACAAGTACGGCTTCGAGACCAAGATCGAGACGATCAAGGCGCCGAAGGGCCTCAACGAGGACATCGTCCGCTTCATCTCCGAGAAGAAGGGCGAGCCTCAGTGGATGCTCGATTGGCGGCTGGAAGCCTATGCGCGCTGGCGCAACATGGTCGAGCCGACCTGGGCCAAGGTCAGCTATCCCAAGATCGACTTCGAGAACCTCTACTACTACGCGGCTCCGAAGGGCACCGACGGGCCGAAGAGCCTGGACGAGGTCGACCCGGAGCTGCTCGCGACATACGAGAAGCTCGGCATTCCGCTCAAGGAGCAGGCCGTGCTGGCGGGCGTGCAGGGCGCGCGCGTCGCGGTCGATGCCGTGTTCGACAGCGTGTCTGTGGTGACCACGTTCAAGGAGGAGCTGGCGAAGGCCGGCGTCATCTTCTGCTCGATCTCGGAGGCGATCCGTAATCATCCCGAACTCGTGAGGAAGTACCTCGGCTCGGTCGTGCCGCAGGGCGACAACTTCTATGCCGCGCTCAACTCGGCGGTGTTCTCCGACGGCTCGTTCGTCTACGTGCCGGAGGGCGTGCGCTGCCCGATGGAGCTGTCGACGTACTTCCGCATCAACGAGCGCAACACCGGCCAGTTCGAGCGCACTCTCATCATCGCCGACCGCGGCGCCTACGTCTCGTACCTCGAGGGCTGCACGGCGCCGGCTCGTGACGAGCATCAGCTGCACGCGGCGGTCGTCGAGCTCGTTGCGCTCGACGACGCGGAGATCAAGTACTCGACGGTGCAGAACTGGTTTCCGGGCGACAAGGATGGCAAGGGCGGCGTCTATAACTTCGTGACCAAGCGCGGCGATTGCCGCGGCCACCACTCGAAGATCTCGTGGACTCAGGTGGAGACCGGCTCGGCGATCACCTGGAAGTATCCGAGCTGCATCCTGCGCGGTGACAACTCGCGCGGCGAGTTCTACTCAATCGCCATCTCGAACGGGCGCCAGCAGGTCGACAGCGGCACCAAGATGATCCACCTCGGCAAGCATTCGTCGAGCCGCATCATCTCGAAGGGCATCGCGGCGGGCCACTCGCAAAACACCTATCGCGGGCTCGTCTCGGCGCACCGCAAAGCGACTGGCGCGCGCAACTTCACCAACTGCGACTCGCTGCTCATCGGCGACAAGTGCGGCGCGCACACGGTGCCCTACATCGAGGCAAAGAACGCATCGGCGCACTTCGAGCACGAGGCGACGACCTCGAAGATCTCGGACGACATGCTGTTCTATTGCCAGCAGCGTGGCCTCTCCGAGGAGGAGGCGGTGGCGCTCGTGGTCAACGGCTTCGTGCGCGACGTGCTGCAGCAGCTCCCCATGGAGTTCATGGCGGAGACGCAGAAGCTTATCAACGTCAGCCTGGAAGGGAGCGTCGGCTAAGCGACGACGCTTCCGACACAAACGAATTTGACGCGGCCGACGGCGGGCCGAACCGATGTGACTGAGGTAAGAAGAATGCTTGAGATCAAAAACCTGCATGTGAAGCTCGAGGACGAGGACAAGGAGATCCTCAAGGGGCTGTCGCTGACCGTACCCAAAGGCGAAGTGCATGCCATCATGGGTCCGAACGGCTCGGGCAAGTCCACACTGGCGCATGTGCTTGCGGGCCGTGACGGCTACGAGGTGACCAGCGGCGAGATCCTCTGGAACGGCGAGGACCTCGCCGATCTCGAGCCCGACGAGCGCGCCGCCAAGGGCGTGTTCCTGGCCTTCCAGTATCCGATGGAGATCCCGGGCGTGGCCGGCCTGACGTTCCTGCGCACGGCGGCTAATGCGCTACGCAAGAAGCGCGGCGAGGCCGAGCTTTCGACGCCCGAGTTCATGAAGCTCGTGCGCGGCAAGGCCGAGCAGCTCAACATCGACATGGACATGCTGAAGCGACCGGTGAACGTCGGGTTCTCCGGCGGCGAGAAGAAACGCGCCGAGATCCTGCAGATGGCCGTGCTCGAGCCGACGCTCTGCGTGCTCGACGAGACGGACAGCGGCCTCGACATTGACGCGCTCAAGATCGTGGCCGACGGCGTCAACGCACTCCGGAGCCCAGACCGCGCGATGCTCGTCATCACGCACTATCAGCGGCTTCTGAACTACATCGTGCCCGATCGCGTACACGTTCTATCCGCGGGCAAGATCCAGGCGTCCGGCGGCAAGGAGCTCGCGCTCGAGCTCGAGAAGTCCGGCTATGCGGCATACCAGGGCAAGGCAGCGTAACCCATGAGCATCGCCGAGCAGATCAGTAAGGAGCCCAGGGGGCGCGCTGCGTCCGTGCAGGTTCTGAAGACAAAAGCCGAGACGGCGCTCGCGGCCGCGTTTGCCGAGATCGAGCACACGCTTCCTGGCGGGGACTGGTTGCGCCAGCTGCGCCGCGCCGCGATCGGTGCGTTTAGCGCCGAAGGGCTGCCGCACCGGCGCGTCGAGGAGTGGAAATACACCGACGTGCGCGCATTCCTTCGCGAGGCGTTCCCGCTCGCGACGGATGTCGCGCCGCCGACGCCCGCTGCTGTCGAAGTGATGGTGCGCGACGCTCTCGTCGGCACGGATCTCGCCAAGGCATTTGCCGTATTCGTGGATGGGCGTAGCGTCGGCGAAGCGGGTCTTTCGGCTGTCTCCGAGATCGACGGCGCCTTTCTCTCGCGCTTCATCGATCATCCCCCGCCGTGGCTCGAAGCGGAGATCAGTGAAGTCAGCGGTCACGTGACCGATGGCGTGCTCGCGCTCAACACGGCGCTGTTCACCGATGGCGCGGTGGTCGATATCGCGGAGGGCCGGGAGATCGAGACGCCGGTCGCGCTCGTGTTCGGCGATGCCGGTGGCGAGGCGCGGACGGTGACGACGCGCAATGTCGTGCGCGTCGGCAAGGGCGCCAAGCTCGTGCTCGTGGAATCGCACCTGGCGCCGACGGCTGCGCGCCAGGTCAATGCGCTGACCCAGCTCGTGATCGCGGACGGCGCGGAGGTGGTGCACGTCAAGATCGTCGCCTCGCGGGAAGGCTCAGTGCATCTCGGCCGCACAATCGCGCGGCTTGGCAAGGACGCGAGCTACCGTCCGTTCCAGATGGTGATCGGCGACGGCATCGTGCGCAACGACCTTGCGGTGACGTTCCGCGGCCAGCACTCGACGTTCGACCTCGGCGCGGCAAAGCTCGTCGCCGGCAGAGGACATGCGGATACGACACTCGTCGTCGACCATGCGGTGCCGCACTGTACGAGCCGCGAGCTCATCAAATGCGTGCTCGCGGACCAGACGCGCGCCGTGTTCCAGGGCAAGGTCATCGTGCGTCCCGACGCGCAGAAGACCGACGGCAAGCAGATGGCACAGGCGCTGATGCTGTCGCAGGAGGCGGAGTTCGACAGCAAGCCGGAGCTTGAGATCTATGCCGACGACGTGATCTGCGGACACGGCTCGACGTCGGCTGAGATCGATCCGGAACTCGTGTTCTACCTGCGCTCGCGCGGCATCCCGCTCGAAGAGGCGCAGGCCATGCTGGTCGAAAGCTTCATCGGCGAGGCCATCGACAAGGCGGAGCCCGAGCCGGTGCAGGAGGGGCTGCGCGCGCTGGCGCGAGGCTGGCTTAGCCGCGAAACACGCGGCGCGCGGAAGTAGATCTCCCGCCCGGCGGGAAGAGGAAGGACGGCAGCATGCCCACGGCCACTCGCAAGAAGACGGACCACGTCGGCGCACCAACGGCGCCTTACGACGTCGAGCGCATTCGCACGGATTTTCCGATCCTCTACCGCGAGGTCTACGGGAAGCCGCTCGTCTATCTCGACAACGGAGCGTCGGCGCAGAAGCCGCTGTCGGTGATCGAGGCGATGGATCATGCCTATCGCTTCGAGTACGCCAACGTGCACCGCGGGTTGCATTACCTGTCGAACACGGCAACGCAGCGGTTCGAGGAGGCGCGCGAGGTCGTGCGCCGCTTCCTCAACGCGCCTTCGGTGGACGAGATCATCTTCACCCGGAATGCGACGGAGGCGATCAATCTCGTCGCCTCCTCGTTCGGGGCGCTCGAGATCGGCGAGGGCGACGAGATCGTGCTCTCGATCATGGAGCATCACTCGAACATCGTGCCCTGGCACTTCCACCGCGAGCGCAAGGGCGCGGTGCTCAAGTGGGCGCCGATCTCGGATTCCGGCGAGCTGCTGCTCGACGAGTTCGAGCGGCTACTGACGCCGCGTACCAAGATCGTGGCGCTGACACACATGTCGAACGTGCTTGGCACCGTGGTGCCGATCAAGCAGGTGATCGAGATGGCGCACGCGCGCGGCATCCCGGTGCTGGTCGACGGCAGCCAGGCAGCCGTGCATCTTCCCGTCGACGTACAGGATCTCGACGCGGACTTCTACGTCTTCACCGGGCACAAGACCTACGGGCCGTCCGGCATCGGCGTGCTCTACGGCAAGAAGAAATATCTCGACATCATGCAGCCCTACCAGGGCGGCGGCGAAATGATCGAGATCGTCGAGGTGGACCGCATCACCTACGGCAAGACCCCGCATCGCTTCGAAGCAGGCACACCGGCGATCGTGGAGGCGGTTGGTCTTGGCGCGGCGCTTTCCTACATGATGCAGGTGGGGCGTGACCGGATCGCCAAGTACGAGGCCGAGATCGGCGCCTACGCGTTCGAGCGGCTGCAGGAGGTTCCGGGGCTCACGCTGCACGGCACGGCGAAGGGCAAAGGCGCGATCCATGCCTTCTCGATCGACGGCCTTCACCCGCACGACGTGTCGACGATCATCGACCGCTCGGGCATCGCGATCCGCGCCGGTCACCACTGCGCACAGCCGCTCATGGAGCGGCTCGGCGTCACGGCCACATGCCGGGCGTCGTTCGCAATGTACAATACCAAGGCGGAGGTGGACGCCCTCGTCGCAGCGCTGGTCCGCGCGCGGGAGTTCTTCGCCTGAGAGGAGCCGACTATGGCTGAGCTTGAGACGCAAGAGACGCCGCAGCGCCCCGAAGGCGCCGTGACGGAGGAGACCGACCGGAAGCCGGAGCCCGCTCCCGAAAGCGCGCTGTCGGCGGAGGTTTCGGCGTTGCCGCCCGAGGAGCTGGACCGGCTCACGAGCGACATCGTGGCTGCGCTCAAGACCGTCTACGATCCCGAAATCCCGGCCGACATCTACGAACTGGGCCTGATCTACAAGATCGACATCAGCGATGATCGCGAGGTCGCCGTCGAGATGACGCTGACCGCGCCGGGCTGCCCCGTGGCCGGGGAAATGCCTCAGTGGGTGGAGAATGCCGTCAGCGCCGTCCCAGGGGTTTCCGGCGTAACCGTGACGCTCACGTTTGATCCGCCCTGGGATCAGAGCCGTATGTCGGATGAGGCGCGGCTTGCGCTCAACATGTTCTGAGCTGCTGGCGCGGGACCTCGTAAAAAGTCGCGGCGCAGGCTATATTTCGAGGTACCGATGCCAGTTCCCGGCTTTTTTGAGTGCCGCGCCTCTTATCGGAAAACCGGCATCCACTTTTCCGGAAGCGCGGCGGAACCAGGACGGCGTGCACGATGACTGACCAGACGACGACAACCCCCCCCCCCCGCCGTGCCCGGCCGAAGGTGATGACGCTGACGCCCCGCGCCGCGGAGCGCGTGCGCGCCATCATGGCCTCCAAGGGGCCCGAGATTGCCGGTCTCAAGATCGGCGTCAAGAAGGGTGGCTGCGCGGGTATGGAGTATACGATGACCTGGGCGGACAGCGTCGGGAAGTTCGACGAGGTCGTGGAGCAGGATGGCGCCCGCGTCATCGTCGATCCGCAGGCGGTGCTCTATCTGCTCGGGACCGAGATGGACTACAAGACCGACAAGCTCTCGGCGACGTTCGTGTTCAACAACCCGAACCAGGCCGGCGCCTGCGGTTGCGGCGAGAGCGTCAATCTCGTTCCGGCCGCACAGGGCGCGGCCGACGCGGCCAGCGAATAACCCGGCAACTTAGATTGATCCCCTCACGCGCGCGGCCTCTCCCAGCCGGGAGAGGTGCACTTGCGTCAGGAGGCGATCTTGGGCGGCGCGCGGCGCTCGACCGGCACCTTGCCGCCCGTCGGCACGTAGTCGGGGCTGTGGCCGTCCGGCAGGCCGTGCTCGTCGACGAACGCAAGGCGGATCATGTTGGTCGCGCCCGGCGAGCCGAGCGGCACGCCGCAGGTGATGACCACACCCTGGCCCGGCTTCACGAAGCCGCCCTCGTAGGCGATGCGCGTTGCCTTGCGCACCATGTCGGCGAGATCCTCGGGATCTCCAGTCAACACCGTCTCGATGCCCCACACGAGCGCCAGACGCTGCGCCGTGCGCGCGATGGGCGTCAGCCCGATCACCGGCAGGTTCGGACGCTCGCGGGCGACGCGTAGCGCCGTCGAACCCGTGGCCGTGTAACAGAGGATCGCCGCGACCTTCACCGTGCTCGAGATGGCGTGCGCGGCGGCCGCAATAGCGTCGGCGCCCGTCGGCAGCGGCGGGAAATCGATGGCGTGCACGAATGCGTCGTAGCTCGGATCGTTCTCCGCCTCGTGCGCGATGCGGTCCATCATCTGGATGGCTTCGACCGGATACTGGCCGACGGCGGACTCTCCCGAGAGCATGACGGCGTCGGCGCCGTCGAACACTGCGGTCGCGACGTCCGAGACCTCGGCGCGCGTCGGCATCGGCGAGGACGTCATGCTTTCCAGCATCTGGGTCGCGACGACGATCGGCTTGCCGGCCGCACGCGCCTTGCGCGTGATCTGCTTCTGCAGGCCCGGCACGCGCTCGACCGGCATCTCGACGCCGAGGTCACCGCGCGCCACCATGAAGGCGTCACCGGCGGCAATGATGTCGTCGATGTCGGCGATCGCCGACGGCTTCTCGATCTTGGCCAGAACGGCGGCCCGCCCGTCGATGATGGTCTTGGCCTCGATGATGTCCTCGGCGCGCTGTACGAACGACAGCGCAATCCAGTCGGCGCCGAGCTTGAGGCCCACCTCAAGATCCGCGAGATCCTTCGGCGTCAAAGGGCTGACCGCGAGAAGCGTGTCCGGCAGGCTCAGGCCCTTGCGGTTCGACAGGATGCCGCCGGTCACCACTTCGGCAGTGACGCTCTTGCGATCCACATCGGTGACCCGCATGCGGAGCTTGCCGTCGTCGATCAGGATCGCGTGACCGGGCTGGATGGCGGCGAAGATCTCGGGATGGGGCAGGCTCACTCGCTGCGAGGTGCCGGGCACTCCCGTCTGGTCGAAGCGGAAATGCTCGCCGGCCTTGACGAGAGAGCGGCCGTCCGTGAACTCGCCGAGGCGGAACTTCGGACCCTGCAGGTCACAGAGCACGCCGATCGAGCAGCGATGCTTCGCGCTGACGTCGCGCACGGCCCGCACGAGCGACCGGGCGGTGTCCGGGCTCGAATGGCTCATGTTGATGCGGAAGACGTCGGCTCCGGCGATGAAGAGACGCTCGATAACTTCCGGTGCCGACGACGCGGGACCCAGCGTCGCGACGATTTTAACACGCCGATTGCGTCTCATTGACCGACTGCCTCTTTATTATCGTCTTTATCGTCCGGATCGGTGAGGCGGACCGTCCACTCTTGGCCCTCTCCGGTGTCGACTTCAAAAAAACCCGTGCGCTTATATCCGCGTTTCGGACAATCCTGAACACCCCGGATGGCGAACGATTTATCTGCGGTGCACATGAAGTTTGTGCCCGCCCATTCACCGCCGCGGTCATAATCGACGGCGTGGACGTAGATAAACCGGCTCGGCACCGGACCTTTCAAGAGCGTTTCGCACGCCTGCGACGCGATGTTCCACCACCCTTCCGTCGCCCAGCCCTTGTCGTCCTGATAGCCGATCGAAACCCCGACGCGGCTTTGCGTGGTGTTGCAGAGCTTCAGATCTGCCAGAGCCGGATGCGACGCAATCGCCAGGAGCAAAAACGCCGTCGGCGCCAGGATTGTCGGTCTTGCAATCATGGGTTCACGGATGTCGATGAGACAGGGGTAGGTCTCGACGCGACCGCGCCTTGTGGGGAGGACAAAACGTTGGCAATGAAAGCTGGCAGCTTTGAGGTGCGCGCGCCTCTGGCCGCCGGCCGGCAGCGCATGCGGCGCCATTGAAGGCCTGGACGCAACTTTTCGCAACCCTGCAATTCAACGGACATTATCCTTAAGCGCATGACGGCCGGTGGTGAGATGTCGATGCGACCTTTGACGGGGCCCGAGACGACCCCGGTTTCGGGGATTTCGGGCGAAGCATTCGTGTGCCTCCCGGGCTCGCTGACCTCAGGCGTCATTCTGCTCTGCGATCATGCCCGCAACACGCTACCCGAAGGTTACGGCACTCTTGGGCTTCCGGCTGCCGAGCTTCAACGGCACATCGCCTACGACATCGGCGCCGCCGGCGTGACGGAGCGGCTTGCAGCCATCCTCGGCGCACCGGCCGTTCTGACACGGTTTTCGCGGCTGCTGATCGACTGCAACCGCGGCGAGGACGATCCCACGCTGATCATGCGGCTTTCAGACGGAGCGGTCGTTCCCGGCAACCGCACCCTGACGGCAGAGGAGCGCGAGGGGCGCATTGCGCGATTCTACAGGCCCTACCATCGGGCGGTGGGCGAGTTGATCGATCTCGCAATGGCGCAGGGCGTCATCCCGGTGCTGTTCTCCGTGCACAGCTTCACGCCAACCTGGCGGGGCAGCCCGCGCCGCTGGCACGCAGCCGTGCTCTGGGACAAGGATCCGCGGCTTGCGCAGCCGCTGCTCGCGGCCCTGTCGGCGGACCCGGCCCTCGTTGTCGGCGACAACGAGCCGTACACGGGCACGCTCAAGGGCGACTGCATGTGGCAGCACGGGACCTCGCGCGGCCTCGCCCACGCGCTGATCGAGGTGCGGCAAGACCTGATCGCGACGGAAGCCGGCCAAGCCGAGTGGGCAGAACGGCTCGGGCATGCGATGCAGAGCGTTCTTGCAACGCCCTCCGACGATACCGATCTCAGGACGGTGCAGTTTTTCGGGTCTCACACCGATTGAAGGACGACAAAATCATGACAGCCACCGATCCGAAGACGACGCTGGAGCTCGAGGCGGCGGCTTACCGCCGGCTGGTCGAGCACTTCCGCACGCGCACCGACGTGCAGAACATCGATCTCATGAATCTCGCGGGGTTCTGCCGCAATTGCCTCGCGAACTGGTACCGCGAGGCAGCCGAAGAGCGCGGTATTGCGCTGAGCAAGGAGGCGTCACGCGAGATCGTTTACGGCATGCCTTACGCCGAATGGCAGCAGCGCTACCAGACCGAGCCATCGCCAGCCGCGCTCGAGGCGTTTGCCAAAAGTGATTCGCACGCTCCGAAGCACGGCAGATAAGCGCCGTCGTCCACAGGAAATAATCTCTCTGGATGAGGCGGCCCCTCGCCTTGCCGCTCGCCTCTCGCGGGCCTAGCGTCCCGGCAGATGCATCCGCATCGCGGATTGCAGAGGGACCGGAAAGAGTGGGGGTAGCCATGACGACGCTTCAGGCTTCGGCGCAGAACCAGCTTCGCCAGATGGTCGAGAGCATCGAGCGTCTCGAGGAAGAGAAGAAGGCGCTGTCCGCGGACATCCGCGACAAGTACCTGGAGGCCAAGGGGCTCGGCTTCGACGTAAAGGCGCTGCGTCAGATCATTCGGCTGCGCAAGAAGAGCCAGACCGAGCGGCAGGAGGAAGAGGGTATCCTCGAGGTCTACATGCACGCGCTCGGCATGCTGGATGGCCCGCTCTCGACCGATGCCGAGGCCGCCGCAGACCGCATGATCGCCGCCGAGTAAGCAGAGCGCTTCCGAGCCAAAGTTCGTGGAAGATCAGGCGCGTGTGCGTTCGCAGGGTTGCGTGCGCGCCGTCGGAGCTTTGTCAGCGCCCATCTCAAGAAATCCCGAAGCTGATCATGGGCGCCGGAGGCTTTCGCGCAAGTCTGCACGGTGTGCGCGTCTTCACGCGAACAATTAAACAATACAGAACTGAAGAAGAAAAACGTCTCGGGCCGCTTCGGCGCACGGCCCGAGACGCTAACGACGAGACGAAACCGAAGTTTCACCTGCCGTATTCCGGGAAACTTTTGCAAACGGCCGCACGGTGATCACGATCGTTTGTACACCGCGACCATAGACCGCTGCCAAGATCAGGGCTAATCGTTATTTGTTTCTCCCCTGATCAGGCCCTCTTATGACTCAGGTCACTCTCAAGCAGATCCGCTACTTCGACGCGTTGGCGCGCGAGCTGCACTTCGGGCGTGCCGCAGACTCCTGCGCGGTGACGCAGCCGGCGCTGTCGATGCAGATCCACGAGATGGAGCAGAACCTGGGTCTTGCGCTCGTCGAACGAACGCGCTCCGGCGTGCAACTCACCGCCAAGGGTCAGGAGATCGCCGCCCGCTGCGCCAGCATTCTCGGGGACGTACGCGATCTCGTCGCCTACGCTCAGCATGCCAACAGCATCCTCGCCGGCACGCTTCGCCTCGGCGTGATCCCTTCGGTAGCGCCGTACCTCCTGCCGCCGCTGCTGCCACTGCTGCGGGAATTCTATCCGGAGCTCGAGTTGCACGTGCGCGAAACGCAAACCCAGCACCTCACCGACGAGCTGCTGGAGGGAAAGCTCGACGTGCTGCTCCTGGCCTTGCCGCTCAAGCACGCCGATCTCACCAATCGCACGCTGTTCGAAGACAAGTTCCTGCTCGCCGTGCCGAAGGACCGTAAGCTTTCAGGGCGTGTGCGCGCCACGAAGGAGCTGATCGAGCACGAGCGGCTGTTGCTACTCGAGGAAGGGCATTGTCTGCGCGATCAGGCGCTGACCTACTGCAGCCTGCAGCAGGTCGACGCGGTCAACACGTTCGGCGCCTCGAGCCTTGCGACCATTGTCGAGATGGTCTCGGCCGGGTTCGGAATCACGCTGCTACCCGAGTTGGCCGTCGGCATCGAGGAGCGCGGGCGCGACATCACGCTCGTGCGCTTCGTCGAGCCGGAGCCATCGCGCACCATCGGGCTTGTGTGGCGCTCGACCTCGCCGCGCGCGCAGGATTTCGAGGAGCTCGGTCGTTTGGTGATCAAGGCTTGGACAGACGGGCCCATGGCGGTGCTGCGCTCAGGAACGCGCGCGCGGAAACCGATTATCGCGGCAGGGTCGTAACGGCGCGCGAGACGAGCCGCCGCTGCGCGGGATCCGCCTGAGGTGTCTCGGCGGTCAAGTCCTCTAAGTGCACTGCCTCACCCTTGAAAGCCTGAGCCCAGGCCATGGTCGTGTGCAACGCTCCCGCGCCCAGGCGCATCGGTAGCGCCATACCTTCGTCGTCGATCATATCGAGCGCGGCTTTCGCGTCGGGATGCACCATTGTCGCGAGCGCCGGGTCGTCGAATGAGGCAGTCTCGGTCAGTAGGGGCGCCAGCGCGAATGGCCGGTAGGACAGCTCATCCGGGTGGTCGTCGTCGTATTCGGGTGCCGTCGTCCATCCGCTCCGCCAATCGACCTGGCGGTCTCCAAACGGATGCTCACGGCTCACGATGGGCGGGGGTGTGCGCTCCTCCGTCACGGCGCCTTTCGGCAGCGTCGGCCAGCCGGGCGTCAGGGAGGCCTTCATCGGTGCTGCGCCGGCGACCAGCGCCGCTGGCGCCGCGGTCGGCGTATGATCGGCCTCGAGGGAAGCAAGCTTTATGAGCATGTCGAGGCGCGAGCGGTCGTTATCCGGCAGCTTGGCGACAAAGCGCGACGGCCGGTCGACGGGTCGCGGCGCCGCGAGTAGGCGCGGCGCGCTGTCCACCGGAGCCTTCGCCAGTGCGACCTTCGGTCCTGCGGCCTGCCTGTCGGCCGCGAGTGCGACGATCGGGAGCTCTGCCTCCGGCCCCTTCTTCGGAGCTTGAGGACGATTGGCAAGTGTAGGCTTGGGCGGTGGTGGCAAGCTGTTGGCGGCCGAGGCGGACGGCGACGCGGCGGCGACCTGGACCGGCGCCTTGCGGCCTTCGCGCAGATCGTAGAATGCGGCCACCTCGACGGCGAGATCCTTGCGGCGCTCGCGCGCCGCGCGCGCATCTGCTCGCGTGATCGGGCGACCGTCAGCCGGTTGGTGTTTCGTGCGTCCGGACGGGAACAACAGCGCCAGCTCGTCACGTACCATGCGCGGCCAGTGGCGCACGCGTGCGGTATCGACGTGCACGAATGGGATGCCCGATGTCGGATAGTAGCCAACGCCACCGCGCTCGCGCACCATCGCCGAATAGCGCATGCGCCTCAGCGGTACGTCCGGGAAGGAGATATCGACGGCCTTGCCGGTCATGTGCTGGCTCTTCGTCGCCTGGCCGCCGCGCGTCTTGCGCAGCATGGCGTTGGTCGCTGGCGAGCGATAGCCGGAAATGATGTGCACGGGCTCGCGAGAGCCGAGTTCGCGGTGCATCTCCCAAATGATATCGATGGTGTTGGGGTCCATCGTCGTCTGCTGGTCCTTGCGCCAATCGCGCAGGATCCAGTTGATCTTCTTCATTGCTTCGGGAACGAAGCGGCCGTCCTTCTTATATTGGACGGTCAGCGTTTCCTTGGTGTGGATCTGGTAGAAGGAGATCGTGCGGTCGTCGCCCGCGCGCGCGGACGCAGCCTGCGCGAAAACCGCAAGCAGCGTGGCCGCGCCGGCGCCCAGAGCCCGGCAGGTGAGGTGTCCCGCCTTTACGCGCAACAGAGATCCCCCATGCATGTCGCCAAGGTTAACCATTACCCCCGTAGTCTTAACGGTCGGTAACCTTCGAATGCGTGATCAAGAGGGCCTGTAAGCGGCATAAAAAGGGCGAGCTGCCCCGATTGGCCGGACATCCTTTGCTTGAGGTTAACAGACGTGGTTGCCGTAAGTGGCTGTTAGGGCCGATTAAAAGCCACCAAATACGTTATTGAAGAAAGTCTCGAGCGGATTCGCCGCATAGCGTGGCTTCTCCAAGCGCACGGGTGCCAGATGGTCGGGGCCGACCGCAATGGCATCGAAGCGCCCGGCCAGCGCCAGCGTCATGCGCTGCTCGTGACCGTAGACGTCCTTGAACCGATGCACCACGCCGTCGTCATCGATACGCTCGGTGAAGTAGACGATGTGAACCGGGATCTTGGTGTCGAGCTTGATCGGGTTCTCGACCGGCTGACCAGAGGCAAGCGCCTGTACCTCTTCCGCAGACCAGCCCTTGTCTGCCTCTAGAACCAGCTCGGCAAGTCGGATCGGGTTACGCACGCGCACGCAGCCGTGGCTGAAGGCGCGGCTCGGCTTCTCGAACAGATGCTTGGTCGGTGTATCGTGCATGTAGACGATATGCTTGTTGTGGAACGTGAACTTGAAGAGGCCGAGGACGTTGGCGGGTCCCGGCGGCTGATGCACGTCGAACTGGCGGATGTCAGCCGAGCCCCAGTCCACGTAATAGGGATCGATCGGGCGGCCGTTGCGCGTCATGCGCAGGCCCTGCTTCTGGAAGTATGTGCCGCCGCGCGCCAGGCTCGGATAGAGCTCGCGCACCTTGATCGAGTCCGGAACGTTCCAGCGCGGGTGCGCCGTCACCATGTCCATGTCGGCCGAGAAGGTCGGCGTCTGCTTGTCGACGAGGCCGGCGATCATGCGCTCCTCGTGCACGACCTTGCCGTCGCGCACGAACTGGAACGTGAACTCAGGCAGATTGACCCAAACGTGGGTCGCGCCCAGGTCCTCTGGGATCCAGCGCCACATCTCCATATTGGCGGCCACGCGCTCGGGGCTCGGCATATCGATATCGTTCAGTGCGGCGCGCGTGCTGCCGCCGACCAAGCCATCCGGCGAGAGGCCCTTGTCGGCCTGGAAAGTCTTCACGGCATCGAGCAGAGCCTCGTCGTAGAACGTTTCGTCGGCCGGCGCGTCGCCGGTGGCGGCGGGAACGGGAACATCGAGCCGCTGGCGCAAGAGCGCCACGTGCGGGTGGCGCTGCCCCGGCGTCAGTACCGGCCCTTTCGGGAGGCGCACGATCTCCGCCGTCTCGTCCGCCGACTTCAGGAGCGCTAGATAGTGCTGGCGCAGCTTCTCGAACTGCGGATGCTTGGGATGGAAGCCACGCAGGGTTGCATCGGACGGCGTTGCGCTCGCGAGCTGATCGAGCACCAGCTTAGGATCGAGAAGCTGCGGCTTGCGGTCGAGATAAGACGACAGCTGCTTGACGGGGTCCTCGATGCGGCCGCCGCGCGCGTGGCGCGCGTACGCCAGAGCGGCGCGCGACAGCGTCAGCTCCGCCCCGGCCGCCTGCTCCTCGGTGAGGGGAGCGGAGACGTGCGGCAGCTCGAACGCATCGGGGTCGAGGCCCCATTCCTTGGCTTTCTTGATCTCACCGATGGCGAGCGTGGCGCGGTCGCTCAGGGCGCCGTCGGCAATCCAGAGCGGCGCATCGGCGCGCGATTCGTAGAAGGCTTTCAGCGCCTCCGCTTCCTTGCGCTCGGTTTCGGAAAGCGTCTGCAGAAGCGCGTCAATGCTGGCGCGCACGCGGGCGCCGAGCTGCGGTTTCGCCGGCGGCGCGGCCGCGGCCTGCGGTGGCGCCTCGACGGGCGCCGCGCTCGGAGCGGGCGCCGTGACGTCCGCAGGCGCGCTTGCAGGCTGCTCGGGCGTGGGGGCTGCGGCTGCTGGCGTCGCTGTGACGGGGGCGGCTGGCGCCTCAACGGCCGCATCGGCGGCTGGATCTGCTCGCGACACTGCCGGAACGAGAACCGACGCGAGAACAAAGGCGCCCAACGGGGCGGTAATACGGGACGCGTAGCGCATGATGTCTCCCAAGCCGCACGGACTCGGGAGCAAGCTAGCGGAGGCGCGCCGGCATGAGAAGGCGCGCAGAGCGCCTATTCCGGCCTCAGGGGATTTCGCAAACTGGCTGTGGAGTTACGGTCACGGAAGCCAACGACACCGGATGCGGGAACATCCGATGTCTCCACTTAAACGGGCGCTCAGTTGACGCGCGGCTCGAGCCCGTACTCCTGCATCTTCCGGTAGAGCGTCGAGCGGCCGATCTTGAGCCGCTTGGCCACCTCCGTCATGTGGCCGCGGTAGCGACCGAGCGCGAGGCGGATCATGTCGGCCTCGATGTCCTCGAGAGCGCGGATCTCACCGCTCTCGGTGACGGCCGGAATGCCGAGGGCGGACGATCCGGACGTCGGGCGCACCTCGACCGTCTGCGGGACGGTATCTTCGGCGCCCAGCAGCGCGGGCCCCGTGTAAGCCGCGGGCTTCTGCAGCCCGGCAGGCACGGGCGGGATCTCGGCCGTGAAGCCCTTCACGTGAGCCGCGATCTGCGGGAACTCCGCCACCGTGAGCTCGGCGCCGTCAGCCAGCACCACAGCGCGGAAGATCGCATTCTCGAGCTGGCGAACGTTGCCCGGCCACTCGTAGGTCATGAGCAGGCGCATGGCCTCGTCGGTAAAGCCGGAGACGCGCTTGCCTTCCTCAGCTGCGAAACGCGCCAGGAAATGACGTGCGAGATCGGGGATGTCCTCGCTGCGCTCGCGGAGCGGCGGCACCCAGATCGGGAAGACGTTGAGACGGTAATAGAGATCCTCGCGAAAGCGGCCGTCCTTCACGAGCTGGATCATGTCGCGATTGGTGGCGGAGATCAGGCGGAAGTTGACCTTGATCGGCTTCTTGCCGCCGACGGGGTCGATCTCGCCTTCTTGCAGCGCACGGAGCAGCTTGACCTGCGCTTCGAGCGGCAGCTCACCCACCTCGTCGAGGAACAGCGTGCCGCCGTCGGCCTCCTGGAACTTGCCGATGCGCTTGTCCACGGCGCCGGTGAAGGCACCCTTTTCGTGGCCGAACAGGATGCTCTCGACGAGATTCTCCGGAATGGCGCCGCAGTTGACGGTGACGAACGGGCGCCCAGCGCGCTCGCTCTCGCCCTGGATGGCGCGCGCGATCAGCTCCTTGCCGACGCCGCTCTCGCCTTCGATGAGCACGGGGATCGTGGAGGCGGCCGCGCGCTTGCCGAGCGCGATGACGCGCTGCATGCCATCGCCGCGAATGATGAGGTCGTCGAACGTCAGCGTGCCTTCGGACTTCTTCCTGAGGCGTAGGATCTCATCGGACAACGCCTCGATCTTCATGGCGCTCTTCATCGAAACCTCGAGCCGCTCCGGGGACGCGGGCTTGATCACGAAGTCGACGGCGCCGAGCTTGATGGCGTTGATGGCCGTATCGACCGAGCCGTTGGCGGTCAGCACGATGATCGGTGGTGCCGCCTTGCCTTTCAGGTGCTCCAGAACGCCCATGCCGCCAACGCCCGGCATCACGAGATCCAGAAGCACGAGGGAGACGGTGGCGCGGTCCGGGCCTTCCAGCACCTCGAGCGCCTGTTCGCCCGAGGGTACGACGCGGGTTTCAAAGCCGAAGCGCTTGACCGTCTCTTCGAGAATGCGGCGCTGAGCGGGATCGTCGTCGACGATAAGGATACGCTTTGCCATGGTCACTCGTACACAACACGAACTACTGTATTGCCCGGTCCAAAAAGGATGCGCGCCTGCTTGAGGCAGCAGCACGACCGGCAACTCGACGAGAGGATGATTGCCGCACAACGGTAAACAAGCTCTTGCGAATAAGCCCACCTTGAACCTTTTTCGATCAGCGCATCGGGCGAGGAGTTAAATCCGGTAACCTCTGGCTTTTTCCGGCCCTCTCGCGCCTGGGGGGCGCCGGCTGGACCCGCTGGCTCGGCGCGGCGGCCTCTTGGTGCTTGAACTCGCAGCCGGGAGCCCGCAAATTAACGGTTCATTTCCCCAATCACTGGAGCTCAAGATGACGCCGATCTCGCGCGCGCCCCTCGTTTCGGACCTCGCCATTGCGAAAGCCCCGAGCGGACAGGGAACAGAAGCGCGGGATTTGGGCCCGGTTCCGGAGTGGGATCTTTCGGACCTCTACAAGGGCCTCGACGATCCTGCCGTCGCCACGGATCTCGACCGCGCGGCCGCGGAGGCAAAGCGCATCAAGGAGACCTACCAGGGCAAGCTTGCCGGGCTCACGACGGACGGCGCTGAACTCGCGGGAGCGATCGCGGCCTATGAGCAACTGTCGGATCTGATGGGCAAGCTCGGCTCCTACGCGGGCCTTCTCTATGCGGCGAACCAGGCCGATCCGGCGCGCGCCAAGTTCTACGGCGACATCTCCGAGAAGCTGACCGCCATCTCGACCGACCTCATTTTCTTTGAGCTGGAGCTGAACCAGATCGACGAGGCGGCGCTCGAAGCGGCCGTGGGCGTGCCGGCGCTGGCTCGTTACAAGCCGTGGCTCGAGGACCTGCGCAAGGAGAAGCCCTATCAGCTCGATGAGAAGATCGAGCAGCTCTTCACGGAGAAAGGTCAAACTGGACGCGGCGCCTTCAACCGTTTGTTCAGCGAGACGATGACGGGTTTGCGTTTCGAGGTGACCGGCGAGCCCGCGCCGCTGGCGCTCGAAGCAACGCTGAACCTGCTGTCGGATCCCGCGGAGCCGCGCCGACACGCGGCGGCCGATGCGCTGTCCAAGGTGTTCAAGGACAACATCCGCCTCTTCACGCTGATCACCAATACGCTGGCCAAGGACAAGGAAATCTCCGACCGCTGGCGCGGCTTCAAGGATGTCGCGGACAGCCGCCACCTCGCCAACCGTGTGGAGGCGCCGGTGGTCGACGCGCTCGTCGCCAGCGTGCGCGAAGCCTATCCGAAGCTGTCGCACCGCTATTACGCCATGAAGGCGCGCTGGCTCGGCATGGAGACGCTCTCTCACTGGGACCGCAACGCGCCGCTGCCCGACAAGCCGGAGCAGATCTTCACCTGGGCCGAGGCCGAGAGCATCGTGCTCGACGCCTACGGCGCGTTCGCGCCCGACATGGCCAGCGTTGCCAAGGAGTTTTTCGACAAGCGCTGGATCGATGCGCCTTTACGCGAGGGCAAGACGCAGGGCGCCTTCTCTGCCGCCACCGTACCTTCGGTACACCCCTATGTGCTGATGAACTATCAGGGCAAGCCGCGCGACGTGATGACTCTCGCGCACGAGCTTGGCCACGGCGTGCACCAGATGCTGGCACGCGATCAGGGACCGCTGCTGGCGCCGACGCCGCTTACGCTCGCCGAGACGGCGTCCGTGTTCGGCGAGATGCTGACCTTCCGCGCGCTGCTCGCGAACACCAAG
Source organism: Hyphomicrobium sp. CS1GBMeth3 (assembly GCF_900117455.1). Classification (NCBI taxonomy): domain Bacteria; kingdom Pseudomonadati; phylum Pseudomonadota; class Alphaproteobacteria; order Hyphomicrobiales; family Hyphomicrobiaceae; genus Hyphomicrobium; species Hyphomicrobium sp. CS1GBMeth3. Next base: position 2,336,214 of record NZ_FPHO01000003.1, on the reverse strand, counting down.
AGCCCGCGCGAGAAGAAGGCGATGATCGCCGGCAAGGTCGAGGACATGCTGAACACGGTCGTACGTCAGATCGCGTTCTACCAGTTCGAGCGCAGGGTGCACGAGGCGCGCCGCAAGGGCGAGCTGACCAGTGACCAGATCAACGGCTTCTGGCTCGAGGTACAGGGCGAGAGCCTGGGCCCGGCAATCGCGCTCAAGCCCGGTTACGAGGTGTACTGGGCGTATATCCCGCACTTCATCAACTCGCCGTTCTACGTCTACGCGTACGCGTTCGGCGATTGCCTCGTGAACTCGCTCTACGGGCTCTACCAGGAGGCTCACCCGGGCTTCGTGACGAAGTACTTCGACCTCCTCAAAGCTGGCGGCTCGAAGCACCACTCCGAGTTGCTGCGCCCATTCGGGCTCGACGCTACCGACCCGGCGTTCTGGAGCAAGGGGCTCAAGGTCATCGAGGGCATGATCGACGAGTTGGAGGCCATGGACCGCGCCGTGGCTTAGCCGCGGGCTTAGCGTCGTTATACGCGCTGTATAACGTCTGCCGTCTGCGTTATACGTTTTGTATAACGCAGACGGAGCGAACAGCCATGAAGCTCGAAATCAAGAAAATCGGCAATTCGACGGGGCTGATCCTGCCGAAGGAGCTGCTGGCGCGCCTTGGCCTGTCCCAGGGCGATGAAGTGCTGGTCACTGAAACGCCCGACGGGATCAAGATCTCCCGTTATGTTCCGGACCTTGAGCACGGGTTGGAAATCGCCCGCAAGGCAATGAAGACCTACCGGGCGGCGCTCACCGAGCTTGCCAAGTGAGCGAGCCTGTTTGGCTCTTTCCCGAGCTAGTTATCGCCTTCCACGACGAGCAACTGCGCGAGTTCGGCGGGCCTCCCGGCGTCCGCGATGCCGGTATGTTGGAATCGGCGCTCGACCGTCCCAGAAACAAATGGACGTACGGGGAGACGGATCTCGCCGCGCTCGCGGCTGCCTATGCGTTCAGTGTCGCTAAGAACCATCCGTTCGTCGACGGCAACAAGCGCGCGACCCTTCTGTCGGCCATCACTTTCCTTGGGCTCAACGGCATCGACTTCGTAGCGGATAACGCCGAGGCGGTCGTGATCATACAGGGTCTCGCGGCAGGCGAGATCGACGAGAATGGGCTCGCGCGCTGGATGCGCGACAACTGGCCGGGCGGCGCCTCAGAGGCCAAGCGCTAGGTTGCACAGATGTCGCGGTGTCAAGCCGAAACCTCGGCTTGGGCGTTGAATTTGTCCGGTTACGAGCACGCCCGAACGGGGGTATAAGCCGCGGAACTTCGCTGCTCTGCGGCAAAGCAGTTACAAGAGGCCAGATCGGTGGCAAGCGCTAAGACTGGGGAAGCGGGCAGCGAAACTGAAGAGGGCTCGCTCGACAAACGGTTCTGGTTTCTCCTTGTTGGCTCAATCGGTGTCGTCTTCGGCGACATCGGCACGAGCCCGCTCTATGCCTTCCGTGAGGCGGTGCGCGCCGCGAGCGGCGGCAGCCCGGCTAATACCGAAGCCGTATTTGGCGTGCTGTCGCTCATCTTCTGGGCGCTCATCCTGATCGTAACGCTGAAGTACGTGATCGTGCTCTTGCGCGCGGACAACAAGGGTGAAGGTGGCACGTTCGCGCTGATGGCGCTTGGCCAGTCCGTCGCCAAGCGAAGCTCGCCGCTGTTGCTCGGGCTCGGCATCGCCGGCGCCTCGTTTTTCTATGGCGACGCGGTCATCACACCGGCGATCTCGGTGCTCTCTGCGGTTGAAGGACTGTCGCTCGCCTCGCCGATGCTTGAGCCCTGGATCGTGCCGATCGCACTTATCATCATCATCACGCTGTTTTCCGTGCAGTCCCACGGCACGGAACGCGTCGCGCAGTTCTTCGGCCCCATAACCGTCATCTGGTTTATCGCGATGGCGGTCGGCGGCCTTCTGCATATCTTCGACAATCCGGCCGTCTTCGCCGCACTCAATCCGTGGTACGGCATCAAGTTCATGGCGACGCACGGCCTTCTTGGACTCACTGTGCTCGGCCTTGTTTTCCTCGCCGTGACCGGTGCGGAAGCGCTCTACACTGACCTCGGCCATTTCGGCCGCAAGCCCATTCAGGCCGGTTGGCTCGGGTTTGTGTTTCCGGCCTTGATGCTCAACTACCTCGGCCAGGGGGCTCTCGTGCTCAACGATGCCGCCGCCCTCGAAAACCCCTTCTACCTGCTCTATCCCGAGTGGGCTCTGGTACCGATGGTGGTCCTTGCGACAGCCGCCACCGTGGTGGCAAGCCAAGCCGTCATTACCGGCGCCTTCTCATTGGCGCGACAGGCCGTCCAGCTCGGCCTTCTACCGCGCTTCGCCATCCGGCATACGTCCGAGGCCATGGCGGGGCAGATCTATCTGCCACGCGTCAACTGGCTTCTGATGATCGCCACGGTGTTCGCCGTCATCACGTTCAAGAGCTCGTCGAACCTTGCTGGCGCTTATGGTGTCTCCGTCACAGCCGCCCTCATCATCGACAGCCTGATGGCCTTCTTCGTGATCTGGAAATACTGGCGCTGGCCACTCTGGAAGGTCGCGGCGTTGCTGGCACCCCTGCTCTTTATCGAGCAGACGTTCTTCACGGCCAACATCATGAAGCTGTTCGAAGGCGCATGGTTCCCGCTCCTCATCGCAGCCGTGCTCAGCACTGTGATGCTCACGTGGGTCAAGGGTACCGGAATCCTGACCAAGCTCACGCGACGCAACGAGGCGGATCTCGACTGGCTGGTGCGCAAGCTCGAATCGAAGCCACCGACGCGTGTGCCGGGGACTGCCATCTTCCTTTCGGCTGACGTCAACTACGCGCCGACGGCGCTCATGCATAATCTCAAGCACAACCGTGTTCTGCATGAGCGAAACCTCATCCTCTCGATCCGCACCCAGGAGACACCGCGCGTACCGCGCCACGAGCGGGTCGAGATCGATCGATCGAACGAGACCTTCGTCCGCATCATCGCGTCCTATGGATTCATGGAGACGCCGAGCATTCCGAAAATCCTCGACAGCTGCCGGCGCAAGGATCTCAACATCGACATCGGCTCGACGTCGTTCTTCCTGTCGCGCCGCTCGTTGCGGCCGACGACGCGCTCCGAGATGCCGCGCTGGCAGGAGCGGCTCTTCATCTGGCTGGCACGGACCGCGGAGGATGCCACAACCTACTTCAAGATCCCGACGGACCGCGTGGTCGAGGTCGGCACGCAGGTCGCGGTCTGAACCATCGCTGCCGCGCGCCGCGACACTCTCACGGACCGGGGCCTGCGCCGAGAAACACCGCGCGAACGAACTCCCGGTACAGCATCACCTGGCGCGGTAGCGCGTCCTTATCCTTCAACACCTTCACAAGGATGATGCCGCCGTCGGCAACGGCGGACAGCATGTCCGCGAGATCGTCGAGGTCGACGGTGATGCGGGGCGGATAGCGGGCAGCAATGCGGTCCAGCCGTTCGCGGAACCGCCGACGCCAGTTTAGCACGGCCTCGGCGTTCAGTGTGCGGACGTGCTGGTCGAACATACGATCTTGATAACAGTATGCCGCGACCAGGCAGCCGGGGTGGCCATTGGGGAGATCGCCCATCATCTCGGCCAGCATGCGCAGCGCGACGAGGAAGCCGTGCAGTGGATCCTCGTTCAGCTCGTCAGCGCGCGCGAACAGCTCGTCGAAAATCGCCTCCTCGTGGGCGATGTAGCGCTCAAGCAGGACGCGCGCGAGTTCGGTCTTGTCCTTGAAGTGATAGAAGAAGCCGCTTTTGGTGATGCCCGCCGCGGCGATCAGCTCTTCGATCGAGGTGGCCCCAAAGCCCTTTTCCAGCACCGCGGCCTCCGCGAGCTGAAGCAGTCGCTCACGCGTATCCCCTCCCTTCTTCGGTGCTTCGGTCAGCATGGCCAAGTGTACCGCTGGTCGAGTTGACACGACAGCGCAAGCGCGATGGATGGGGCCCGGTCCACGGCAGATATAGGCTAAGGCACTGTCTTGGAAGATAAAAATAAATTCCACGTCACTGTACCGCGGGTCGGCTATCGGCAATTGCACCGCCCACGTATCAAATCCGCCATCGGCGGTACGCTGAATAGACCGCATCCTTTTAGCTTTTTTGGAGCTAGCGTCATGACGAAATACCGGCACCAGCTGCCCCAGCTCAGCGGCGGCATCTTTCTCAGCGACGGGGGGCTCGAGACAACGCTGATCTATCACGAAGGTATCGAACTGCCCCATTTCGCCGCGTTCGATCTGCTACGGACCCAGGAGGGACGGGAGACGCTACGACGGTACTACGTGCCGTACATCGAAACGGCGCGCCGCAATGGCTTCGGCTTCGTGCTCGACTCGCCGACTTGGCGTGCAAATCCGGACTGGGGCCGCAAGCTCGGATACTCAGCCGCGGCGCTCGCCGCCGGCAATCGCGAGGCCATCTCCCTGATGGCCGAGCTCAGGGCGGCCCATGAAACGCGCGACTTTCCCATGGTCGTCAGCGGTGCCATCGGACCGCGCGGCGACGGCTATATCGCCGGACAGGTCATGGACGCTGCCGACGCCGAGGCCTACCATCGCGAGCAGATCCGTGTGTTCGCCGAAAGCGGCGCGGACATGGTCTCGGCTTATACGCTTACCAACGTCAACGAAGCCGTGGGTATCGCGCGGGCGGCTCGATCTCTCAGCATACCCGTGGCGATCTCGTTTACGCTTGAGACAGACGGGATGCTGCCGACTGGAGAAACCCTCGCTCATGCGATCGAGGCTGTCGATGCGGCAACCAACGGCGGACCGACGTACTACATGATCAATTGCGCGCACCCGACACACTTCGAGAACTCGCTGGCGCAGGGTGGATCGTGGATCTCGCGTCTCAAGGGTCTGCGCGCGAACGCGTCCCGGCGCAGTCATGCCGAACTCGACGCGGCAACCGAACTCGACGCTGGCAATCCTGACGAGCTTGGCAGGCAGTACCGCGCGCTGCGCCAACGCTTCCCGCACCTCAGCGTTCTCGGAGGCTGCTGCGGAACCGATCACCGCCACGTGGCTTGTATCGGCGCGTCCTGCAAAAAAGCAGCCTAGACGCCTCCCCCCGCTGCCAGGCGGAAGCTTGCTTCCGCCTGGCAGGGTTGGTCGTACCCAAGTGACGGACGCTTAAATCCCCTGGCCGTCGATCTCAACGTTGAGATCGTCGCGCGCCTTGCGGGCATCCGGCAAATGCGGGTGCACCTTGAGTACCGCCTCGTAGGCTTCGAGCGCGGCTTTCTTCTCACCGAGCTGCTGGAGAAGGTTGCCGAGACCTTCGAGCGCCTTGAAATGGCGCGGGTCGAGCGCAAGCACGCGACGCAGGTCACCGAGCGCGCGCTTGTAGTCGTTGTCCATGTAGTAAAGATACGCGCGACGGCTCCAGGCTTCGGTGAAGTCGGGTTGCAGCTCGACCGCTGCGTTGAGGAGCTTCATTGCCAGAGCGCGGTTCTCGGCTTCCGCCGCCGCCACGGCGCGGGCGACGAGAAGATCCGCCGTTGCGCTGCCGGAGTGCTGCCAGAGTTGCTCGATGGCGTTCGCGATCTGATTGGCCGTCGTTTCGTCGGGCGCGGTCGCGAGGCGTGTATAAAGCTCGTCGAGAAGCTTTGCGTGCTGCTCAGGCGACTGGACAACCGGCGGCTGCTCGGGGGGAGCCTTCTCCGCCGGGCGGCCTTCGGGACGTGGCACGGCTTTCGGTGCCGGAGGCGCGGCCTCAGGTGGCGTCTGGCTGCGAACATCGGCGGGCAACAGCAGCACCGTGGTCAGCGCTATCAGCGTAAGGGCGCCAGCACGGCGCGAGAGCGGGTATCTTGTCATGGCAGAAAAGATAGGGGGCGCGGCCGGCGCCGTCAAAGGCGCGTGATCGGCGCATTCAGACAAGTAAATCCGCCCGAACGCCAAGAACGGCGCCGGGCGGATATCCCCCTGCGATTACGAGCGCGCGCAAGGCGCAGCGCCGATCAGCCCTGGCGCGCCTTGAAGCGACGCTGGGTCTTGTTGATCACGTACACGCGGCCCTTGCGGCGGACGAGGCGATTGTCGCGATGGCGACCGCGCAGGGACTTCAGCGAATTTCTTACTTTCATCGTTCTAGACCAAATTAAGGGCAAGGCCACCGGATGGTGGGCACTAGAGGGATCGAACCTCTGACCCCTACCATGTCAAGGTAGTGCTCTACCGCTGAGCTAAGTGCCCGTCCGAGCCAAAAATGTCATTCGGGAGCGCCCCGTATACTGGCAATGTCTCGCCTAGGCAAGCGGGGAAACCAGAACGCCGCCAAGCGCCGCAGGATAGTCTCTCAGGGCCCGCCGAACGGGGTTCCGGCGCGCGTGCCTCAGGCCGCCAGCAGCCGCTGAACCTCCCGCACCAGATCCTTGAGATGGAAGGGCTTTGAAAGCACACGCGCATCCTTCGGCGCGGTCGTCTCGTTGTTCAGGATGACTGCGGCGAAGCCGGTGATGAACATAATCTTGAGCTCAGGATCGATCTCGGCGGCGCGCCGCGCCAGCTCGATGCCGTCCATGCGCGGCATCACGATATCGGTAAGAAGCAGCGTGAACGGCTCCTGTTGCAGACGCTCATAGGCTTCCTCGCCGTTGGCGAAGGCCGTCACCTCGTAGCCAGCCTTGTCCAACGCGCGCTCGAGAAACCCCCGCATCGAGTCGTCGTCCTCGGCCAGCAGAATTCGGCACATGGGAACACGGGAAGGCTTCGCGGTCATGGGATTTTTTACTCGAAATGTCGACTTAACGGTGTAAGCTCACTGGGTGCTAAAAATCTGACGCGAGTTTGGTAAACGGAGCGTGAAATCCCCAACCCCCAAACGCCGACGCCCTCTTATGCACAGCAAGAGGCGGGCCAGACCAAGCGAAAGCCGATCTTAGAGCATTTTCCACGTCGGGCGAGGGAAAATGCGCCCCGGTTGCGTGGACAGCGGCTGTCTAGGTTGGCACACTGCGTTTCATGGCGGCACGCCTTTACTTTTGCCGCTCCGCCTCGGCAACAGCGTCAACGGTGAAGCCTTCGTGTCGACCAGCCTTCAATGACAGCGCAGAAATTCAAGCTCAACGCCGAGCTCAAGCCGCCGTTCACCATTCTCGCGCCGCGCGTGCAGCAAGCGCCCTTCGTGTTGTGCTCACCGCATTCGGGCCGCGTCTATCCGCGCGCGTTTCTCGAGCAGTCGCGCCTCGATCCGATGACGTTGCGCAAGAGCGAGGACTGCTTCGTCGACGATCTGTTTCGCGGGGCCGCAGAGCTTGGCGTTCCGATGATCGCGGCGCGCTTCCCGCGCGCCTACCTTGACGTCAACCGCGAGCCTTACGAGCTTGACCCCGAGCTCTTCGCCGACCCGTTGCCCGATTATGCCAACAGCCAATCCGTGCGCGTGATCGGCGGGCTTGGTACCGTCGCGCGCATCGTTGCCGATGGCGAAGAGATCTATCGCGAGCGGCTCTGCGTCGAGGAAGCGCTGGCGCGTATCGAGCAGCTCTATTTTCCATTCCACGAGGCACTGCAGTCGCTGATCGCCGAGACCAAGGCGCGCTTCGGCTATGCCATCCTGATCGACTGCCATTCGATGCCGTCTGCGCAAATGGCGCAAAGCAGCGGACCGCGTCCCGACTTCGTGCTTGGCGACCGCTTCGGCGCGGCGTGCGACCCCGAGCTCACACGATTCCTCAGGGACACGCTCGCCGCCGAAGGCTACGACGTGCAGCTCAACAGGCCCTATGCCGGCGGCTACATCACCGAGCATTACGGCCGGCCTTACCGCGGCGTACAGGCGCTGCAGATCGAGATCAACCGCGCGCTCTATCTCGACGAGCAGCGCTTCACTCCGTCGCCCGGTTTCGAACGGCTCAAGACCGACATCACCCGCATCGTCAATATGATGCTTTCGACGGTGCCGGGACTGCTCGCGAAGCGTGACGCCGCGGAATAAAAGAACGCTTGCGATCGACAGGCAATTGACCAAAAAAAGAGCCGTCCAAAATGGACGGCCCAAGTCTAGGGAGGAAACGCCCAAGGAGGGCTCGTGATCCCGAGGGGATCACGCTATTTAATTTATGCTGCAGCGCCGCAAACTGCAAGCCCTCCCGCGTCACGAAATGTTGCAATGCGCCAAGCGCGCTCAAAGCGCCACAGCTACCTGGCCGGCAAAGAAATCCGTACCGCCATTTCAAGGGGACGAAATTCGGCTTTGTTTTCATGCGTTAAACGGTCGCAACCGCCCGCAAACAAAAAAAGGGCCGTCCAGGTGCGGACGGCCCAAGTCTAGGGAGGAAACGCCCAAGGAGGGCTGCAACAGGCCAAGGATACTTGGCGATGTCGCACTGCAAAATATCGGATGAGCATTTCCGAAAGGAAAGTGCAAAAACTGCAGAGCTGCCATAACCCCGCGGAAGAGCCGTACGCGGAAGGCAAGCGGAAAGATGGATTTCTCCCGACGGACGCACGGCGATGCCGTTTACGCCAAAAAGAGGCCGTTCGTGCGAGCGAACGGCCCAGGTCTAGGGAGGAAACGCCCGTATTGGGCTGCGGCGGCGAAGACGTGTCCCGCGAAACCGCAGATTTTTTATGCTCCTGTTCGCGGCAGGCGGCAACTCGTGCCACCTTTTTTAGCAGTGTTTAGAGTGAATATGGTGCTTACACGCAACATGCATATTTCGACACATTACTTCTACTCAACTCTAATGTAATTCGAATTACTCTTGCCCCGACTGCTCTTATCGCTTCATCCTGCCGCAACTTAAGTTCTGGACAACAATCGTGCCTTTCCCGTCCCGCTCCCGCTACAAAGAACTCCTCGTACTGGCACACGATCTGGCCGATCAGTCGGGAGCGGTGATCAGACCTCAATTCCGGCGCGCCCTCGCTGTCGCCAACAAGGCCGGCGCGGATGCGTTCGATCCCGTCACAAAGGCCGATCAGGCGGCCGAGCGCGCCATAGCCCGAATGATTCGCGGCCGCGCCCCGGACCACGGCGTCATCGGCGAGGAGTACGGCACAGAACGGAGCGATGCGGCCTTTCAATGGGTCGTGGACCCCATCGACGGCACGCGCTCGTTCATCACCGGCATGCCGCTCTGGGGCACGCTGATCGGTCTGCTGCACGAGGGTGCACCCGTGCTCGGGCTCATGGATCAGCCGTTCACGGGAGAGCGCTTCTGGTCGGGCGCGACGCAGGCCTACCGGCGCGAGGCGGACGGCAAGGCGCGGCGCATGAAGACGCGTGCCTGCCCACGCGTCAAAGACGCCATCGTCATGACGACCAGCCCGGACCTATTCACGACCAGCGCCGAGCTCGACAGCTTCCAGCGCGTGAGCCGCGAGACGCGCATGACGCGCTACGGCGGCGATTGCTACGCCTACTGCCTGCTCGCGTCCGGCTTCGTCGACCTCGTCATCGAGGCCGGTCTCAAGACCTACGATATCGTAGCGTTGATCCCGATCGTCGAGCGCGCCGGCGGGCGCGTCACCACCTGGGACGGGCGGCCCGCGACGAACGGCGGGCAAATCGTAGCCTCCGGCGATCCGGCGCTGCACGACAAAGTGCTTAAACTTCTCAACCGCTGAAAAGGCACCTCGCGGCAACGACGCTAGGCGGCGGCCTCGTCGAGACCCATGTAGGCATCGAATGCGGCCCAGAAGCGCAACCGGATCGTGTCGACCTCCTGCAGGATTTCGTGGCGGGCCGAGGGAAGCAGCACGTGCGTGCCGAGTTTGAGCCCGACGGAGAAGTCCTCAATGGCGCGCGACGAGACGATTTGATCCTTTCCGGCGACGAACACCATCATCGGGACGCGCACGGAGGCGGCGTATCCGTCCGCTCCGACGAGGGCCATCGAGCGATAAGCCGCGCGCAGCCAGCCGATGGTCGGCGAGCCGAGCCCAAGCGCAGGGTTCATGTCGAGCACGGCCTTGTTGCGATTCCAGCGCTCGCGGTCCGTGGTCAGCAGATTGCCATCGAACGGTCCCTGCTCGATGATGGTATCCGATCCGCCCCGGATGTAGCTCTTGGAGAAACCAAGCAGGCAGCCGACCTCGGCGTAAGCGCGCGCCAGGGCCTGCGGATAGCCGACGCGCTCATCGGCGAGGGCGATCATCGGCGAAACGAGGATCATGCGCTCGAACCACGAACCCGGCCGGGCCGCGTTCCGCAGCAGGATGTTAGCGCCCGTCGAATGGCCGAGCGCCATGAACGGCGGCGGACAATCCGGCAGGACAATCTCTTTCATGAAGAGGGTGAGATCGCGATCGTATTCGGCGAAGGACCCGACGTGGCCCTTGCGGGGGTTGCGTAGCGGCCGCGACGAGCCGCCCTGGCCGCGCCAGTCCATTGTGGCGACGGCGAAGCCGCGGCGGCGCAGATCGGCCACGACCTCGAAGTATTTCTCAACGAATTCACCGCGACCACCGAACAGGCAGACCGTGCCGCGGCGCGGACCGCGCGTTGCCTCCCAGCGCACGAAACGCAGCTGTGCGCCGTCCGGTGTCTTAAGCTCGCCTGCCACGGCGCCGCCCGGCACCGGGTTCTTGGCCAGCGCTACCAGCTTCATGATCCGATCCCGCTTTGCAAATCAGGTCGGAGAATAGCACGACATGATGAGAAGAGCGGCAATCGGCGGTGAAGCGCTGCTGCCGCCGATTGCCGATGAGCCCCGTCTATTTCACCCAGCGCCAGTCGCGATAGGCGACGCCGCGGTAGAAGGGGCGAGCTGCCAATACCTCGCCCGAGCAGCGATCGACGCGCAGATCGAACGGGTGGCCCGTTCCGGCGCGGCGTGCGCGCATGTGCACTATGTTGCCATCGCCACCCTCGGGACGCAGATCCCGCCAGCCGTCGCGGCGCAACTCGCGGCGGATCTCCCAGCGACCGAGGCAGGCTTCCTCATAGCGCTCCACGCGAACCGGCGGCCGCTCGGCGTAACGCGGCGGCGGGGGGGGCGCATTGGCCTCGGGCGGCGGCACGGGAACCGGGTAACCGTCCTTGACCGAGCCGGGAAGCGTCTCACCGCCATCGTCATAGGGCTCGTCGTAGCGTTCGGCGCGCCGTGGCTCGCCATTGTCCGGGTATCGATCGTCGTAGGCGGTGTCGTAGGACGGATTGACGTAGTCGTCGTCGTAGAGATCCTCGGCGGAGGCGGCGCGCGACAGAGGAAGCGCGGCGGCGAGGACAAGGGCTGCGGTCAGGCAGGCCGTGGAGATTGACGCTCTCATTGGCTCACTCCGGATAAGTCGGACATGCCCGTCCGGGGCACTCGTCGCGGCAGCTCGGGAAAGGCTTGAATTGTCTGCCACCGAATATGAACGCCAGATGAAGGCTTTTGGTTTTCGCCTTTGATACGCGGAACTTGGCGCCAGCCTTTTGACGGATCTCGCATAACGTCGCCGTACCTCTTGAACGTTGGTGGCCCGCTCCTAAATCAAAGCTGCGCACGCCCTCATGCGGGTGCGCTTACGTGAGTGATCCGGCCCATCACGGGCGGATCCCGATCAGTCGCTTCATCAGGGAGGACTTACCGTCATGCGACATTTCGATCTCTCTCCCCTCTACCGCTCGACCGTCGGCTTCGACCGTCTGGCTCAGCTTCTCGACAGCGCGACCGGTGGCGACTTCGACGCTCCCTACCCGCCCTACAATATCGAGCGCCTCGGCGAGAACGACTACCGCATCACCATGGCGGTGGCGGGCTTTACCGCGGACGAGATCAAGGTGGACGTGAAGGAGAGCGCGCTTTCCATCCGCGGAGAGAAGAAGCCCGAGTCCAGCGAGAGCGAGCAGCGGCGCTATCTGCATCGCGGCATCGCGGCGCGCTCCTTCGAACGGCGCTTCCAGCTCGCCGACCACGTGGAGGTGAAGGGCGCCGACCTTAAGGACGGACTGCTCAACATCGACCTTGTACGGAATCTGCCCGAGCGCATGCGTCCGCGTTCGATTCCGATCGGTGTCCGCGCCGAGCCCAGGACACTCGAGGCGCAGTCCTAATCGCAGCAGCCGAGCCTTCTCCCCCTCTGGCTCGCTCGAGGCGGCGGCAGCTCCCTGCCGCCGCCTTTTTTTGATGCTTCCGCGCAACTCTGCTTCTAAGCTTCGAAACACGCTTGTGTTGCAGGGCAAAATCTGCAACATTCACCTCGAAAGGTCAGCATTGCTGTCCTTTATGATCGGTCTTCAGCCGCGCTACGGTCGCGGCAGACGTTTTCTGGCACGCAGGGCGACGCGGATGGCGCACGCTCGCGCGTGCTTTCGGAGTTGAATTGCGGTGGTTGGAAAGCTGTCACGCCTCGTGAGCGGTTGCCCCCCGGATTACGGAGTGACCTGAACGGCCGGACTTTGTTCATTTTCCGGCCCGACGCAGGCGTCCATTACATCCAAGACCAAGACACAGGTTGCATCCGTAAGGCTTGAGCGGATGCCACTCCAACCCGGCAGCGATGCTGGTTTGCCTTTGACGATCCGAGGACACTGTCCATGACCAATGCCATGCCCTCTTCCGGCATCTATGAGCGCCCCGAAGCGCAGGGTCTTTTCGATCCGAGCCAGGAGCGTGACGCGTGCGGCGTTGGCTTCATCGCCAATCTCAAGGGCGAGAAATCGCACCGCGTGATCGCGGACGGGCTCAAGATGCTGTGCAATCTCGAGCACCGCGGCGCCGTCGGCGCAGATCCGCTGGCCGGCGACGGCGCGGGCATGCTGATCCAGATTCCGCACGCGTTCTTCTCGGAGGAGTGCGCCAAGCTCGGCTTCAAGCTGCCGGAGGCGCTGCACTATGCTGTCGGCGCGCTGTTCATGCCGCGCGACGAGCGGCTCGATGCGCACTGTCAGAGCGTGTGGGAGCGCATCCTGCGCGAGGAGAACCTCGAGCTTCTGGGCTGGCGCTCGGTGCCGGTCGACAATTCCTGCCTCTCGGACCTGGTGCGGGCCACCGAACCTGTGCACCGGCAGATCTTCATCAAGCGGCCCGAGGGCATGAGCGAGAAGGATTTCGAACGCCGACTCTATCTCGTGCGCAAGATCGTCTCGAACGCGCTTCACAACTCCTATCGCGGCCGCGACATCGGGCATTATCCGGTGAGCCTCTCCATCCGCACCGTCGTCTACAAGGGGATGTTCCTCTCCTATCAAGTCGGCGCGTACTACAAGGACCTCGCGGATCCGCGCGTCGTCTCGGCGATGGCGCTGGTGCATCAGCGCTTCTCGACGAACACCTTCCCGTCGTGGAAGCTCGCGCACCCCTACCGCATGGTCGCCCACAACGGCGAGATCAACACGCTGCGCGGCAACGTGAACTGGATGGCGGCTCGTCAGGCTTCCGTATCCTCGCCGCTGTTCGGCGACGACATCGCCAAGCTGTGGCCGATCTCGTACGAGGGCCAGTCCGACACGGCCTGCTTCGACAACGCGCTCGAGTTCCTGGTCATGGGCGGCTATAGCCTGGCGCACGCCGCCATGATGCTGATCCCCGAGGCGTGGGCCGGCAATCCGCAGATGGATGCCAAGCGGCGCGCCTTCTACGAGTATCACGCCTGCCTCATGGAGCCGTGGGACGGCCCGGCGGCCATGGCGTTCACCGACGGACGCCAGATCGGCGCCACGCTCGACCGCAACGGCTTGAGGCCGGCGCGCTACATCGTGACCAAGGACGGCATGGTCATCATGAGCTCGGAAGCGGGCGTGATCACCGTGCCCGAGGCCGACATCGTCAAGAAGTGGCGCCTCCAGCCCGGCAAGATGCTGCTGATCGACCTCGAGAAGGGCTGCATCATCTCGGATGACGAGCTCAAGGCGGAGCTTTCCGCCCTGCATCCGTACGAGAGCTGGGTGAAGCGCACGCAGATCATGGTCTCGGACCTGCCGCTCTCGACCAAGAAGACCGAGACGCGTCGCAGCAACGTGTCGCTGCTCGATCTGCAGCAGACGTTCGGCTACACGCAGGAGAGCCTCAAGCTTCTGATGTCGCCGATGGGTGCCAGGGGCGAGGAAGCTATCGGCTCCATGGGCAACGACTCGCCGATCTCGGCGCTGTCGTCGAAGCCCAAGCTCCTGCACACCTACTTCAAGCAGAACTTCGCGCAGGTCACCAACCCGCCGATCGACTCCATCCGCGAAGAGTTGGTGATGAGCCTCGTCTCGTTCATCGGACCGCGGCCGAACATCCTCGATCTCGAAGGCACGTCGAAGGTCAAGCGGCTCGAGGTCCACCAGCCGATCCTCACCAACGAGGATCTCGAGCGCATCCGCCAGATCGGCGAGGTCAAGGACAACCACTTCTCCTCGATCACGATCGACATCACCTATCCCGTGGACCAGGGCCCGTCGGGCATGGCGCCGGCCGTTGACGTCATCTGCGCCGAAGCGGAGGAGGCCGTGCGCTCGCACGGCTACAACATCATCATCCTCTCCGATCGGCTGGCCGGTCCGGACCGGATTCCGATCCCGTCGCTGCTCGCGACCAGCGCCGTGCACCATCACCTGATCCGGCAGGGTCTCAGAACGTCAGTGGGCCTGGTCGTGGAGACGGGCGAGGCGCACGAGGTGCATCAGTTCTGCACGCTGGCCGGCTACGGCGCCGAGGCGATCAACCCCTATATCGCCTTCGACACGCTGGCCAAGATGGCGCCGGAACTCGGCCAGGACCTCACGCCGGAGGACGTCAAGAAAAAGTACATCAAGGCCATCGGCAAGGCGCTGCTCAAGGTCATGGCCAAGATGGGCATTTCGACCTACCAGTCGTACTGCGGAGCGCAGATCTTCGACGCCGTGGGGCTCAGGACGCCGTTCGTGCGCAAGTACTTCACGGGCACGCACACCTCGGTCGAGGGCGTCGGGCTGCGCGAGATCGCGCGCGAGACGTGCGAGCGTCATACGAGCGCCTTCGGCAATGCGCCGGTGCTCGCCAATGCGCTCGATGTCGGCGGCGAGTACGCCTATCGCGTGCGCGGTGAAGCGCATGTCTGGCGCCCAAGCGTGGTCGCGGACCTGCAGCATGCCGTGCGCTCAACCGAGCCCGGAGACGCCATGGCGGGCCGCATCCCGCAAAAATATCGCGACTTCTCCAAAGCGATCGATGCGCAGTCCGAGCAACTGCTCACCATGCGTGGCCTGTTTCGCGTCCGTTCCGCCGAAAGCATGGGGCGGAAACCGATACCGGTCGAGGAAGTGGAACCCGCCTCCGAGATCGTGAAGCGCTTCGCCACCGGCGCCATGAGCTTCGGCTCGATCTCGCGTGAGGCCCACACGACGCTGGCCATCGCCATGAACCGCATCGGCGGCAAGTCGAACACGGGCGAGGGCGGCGAGGAGACCGACCGCTTCAAGCCGCTGCCAAACGGCGACTCCATGCGCTCGGCAATCAAGCAGATCGCCTCCGGCCGCTTCGGAGTCACCACCGAGTATCTCGTCAACTCGGACATGATGCAGATCAAGATGGCGCAGGGCGCGAAACCCGGCGAGGGCGGCCAGCTGCCCGGCCACAAGGTGGACGCGACCATCGCCAAGGTGCGCCACTCGACACCGGGCGTAGGCCTCATCTCGCCGCCGCCGCACCATGACATCTATTCGATCGAGGACCTGGCGCAGCTCATCTTCGATCTCAAGAACACGAACCCCGACGGACAGGTGTCGGTAAAGCTCGTCTCCGAGGTCGGTGTCGGCACGGTTGCCGCCGGCGTCGCAAAGGCTCGCGCCGATCACGTGACCATCTCGGGGTTCGAGGGCGGCACCGGCGCCTCGCCGCTGACCTCGCTCAAGCACGCGGGCAGCCCGTGGGAGATCGGCCTCGCCGAGACGCATCAGACGCTGGTCATCAACCGGCTGCGCGGCCGCATCGCCGTGCAGGTGGACGGCGGTCTGCGCACGGGCCGCGACGTGATCGTCGGCGCGCTGCTCGGCGCGGACGAGTTCGGCTTCTCGACGGCGCCCTTGATCGCCGCCGGCTGCATCATGATGCGCAAGTGCCATCTCAACACCTGCCCGGTCGGCGTGGCGACGCAGGACCCCGTGCTGCGCGCGCGTTTCACGGGCCAGCCTGAGCATGTGGTCAACTACTTCTTCTTTGTCGCCGAGGAGGTGCGCGAGCTGATGGCGGCAATGGGCTACCATCGCTTCGACCAGATGATCGGCCAGACCGATTGGCTCAACAAGGACCGCGCCATCGACCACTGGAAGGCGCGCGGCCTCGACTTCTCGAAGGTGTTCCACAAGCCGCACGCGCCGAAGGACGTCGCGATCTACCATTGCGAGACGCAGGACCATGGTCTCGAGAAGGTGCTCGACAACCAGTTGATCAAGGCTGCGCTGCCGGCGCTCGACTCCAAGAAGCCGGTCAATGCCGAGTTCGGAATCAAGAACACGGACCGCACGGCCGGCACCATGCTCTCCGGTCAAATCGCCAAGCGCTATGGCCACTCCGGCCTGCCCGAGGACACGATCTGGCTGACCTTCAAAGGCACGGCCGGGCAGAGCTTCGGCGCCTGGGCCGCGCGCGGCCTCACGCTCGATCTCGTCGGCGAGGGCAACGACTATGTCGGCAAGGGGCTGTCCGGCGGCAAGATCATCGTGCGGCCCGACCCGACGTCGAGCATCGTGCCTGAGGAAAGCATCATCGTCGGTAACACGGTGCTTTATGGCGCCATCACCGGCGAGTGCTATTTCCGCGGCGTTGCCGGCGAGCGCTTCGCCGTGCGCAACTCCGGTGCCTATGCGGTGGTCGAGGGCACGGGTGACCACGGCTGCGAGTACATGACCGGTGGCTGCGTCGTCGTGCTCGGTCCCACGGGGCGGAACTTCGCCGCCGGTATGTCGGGTGGCGTGGCCTACGTGCTCGACGAGAGCGGCGAGCTCGAGAGCCGTCTCAACAAGGAGATGGTGGAGATCGAAGTTCTGGCGCAGGACGCGGCGCTGGTCGAGAAGCTCGCCAAGGGCAACGGCGAAGCGACGCGGCAGCTCGCGGAGCTGATGCTCGACATGCGCGAGCAGGATCTCGAGCGTCTGCATACGCTGATCGTCCGGCACGCGCACTATACCAACTCGGTCAAGGCGCAGACAATCCTCGCCGACTGGGCGGCCTATGTGCCGAAGTTCAAGAAGGTCATGCCGTTCGAGTACCGTCGCGCGCTCACCGAGCTCGCAAAGGCGCGCGCGGCAGCTGCGACCGAGCGGGTACAGGCCTAATCTTCTCTCCCGCAGGTCGCGGGGGAGAAATCGGGGTGAAGGACAGCAACGGATCCGACGCGAAGCGCGTGTCCTGATCCGCTTCCCACTCAGAGTGGGGAGAGGGAACGATCGAGAGAAGAAGCGACGATGGGAAAGCCGACCGGATTTCTTGAGTTTGAGCGCGCTGACCGCAAGTACGAGCCGGTCGAGACGCGCATCAAGCACTGGCACGAGTTCGTGGTGCCGCTGGCCGAGCCGGAGGTGAAGACGCAGGCCGCGCGCTGCATGGACTGCGGCATTCCCTATTGTCACAACGGGTGCCCGGTAAACAACCAGATCCCCGATTGGAACGATCTCGTCTATCGCGGCGACTGGAAGACGGCGGCCGACAACCTGCACTCGACCAACAACTTCCCCGAGGTGACGGGGCGCATCTGCCCGGCGCCGTGCGAAGCCTCCTGCACGCTCAACATCGACGACGTGCCGGTGACCATCAAAACCATCGAGTGCTCAATCGCGGACCGCGCGTTCGAGAACGGCTGGGTCACGCCGCAGCCGGCAGAGGTCAAGACGGGCAAGTCTGTCGCGATCATCGGATCCGGGCCGGCAGGGCTCGCCGCCGCGCAGCAACTCGCGCGCGCGGGCCATGACGTGTACGTCTACGAGAAGAATGCGCGGCCGGGTGGTCTGCTCACCTATGGCATCCCCGACTTCAAGATGGAGAAGGAAATCATCGCGCGCCGGCAGAAGCAGATGGAGGCCGAAGGTGTCGTCTTCCACCTCAACGTCAATGTCGGCAGCGACGTTTCAGCGCCCGACCTTGAAGAGCAATACGACGCCGTGCTCCTCGCCATGGGCTCGGAGTCCCCGTTCGATTTCTTCGCGGCCTCGCCGGGTCGCAACCTCGACGGCATCCACTATGCGATGGATTTCCTGACGCAGCAGAACCGGCGCGTCGCGGGCGAGCCGCAGCTTCCCGGCACCAAGGAGATCTCGGCCAAGGGCAAACACGTCATCGTCATCGGCGGTGGCGACACGGGCTCCGACTGCATCGGTACGTCGATCCGTCAGGGCGCGAAGTCGGTGACGCAGCTCGAGATCATGCCGAAGCCGCCGGTCAAGGAGAACAAGGCGCTGTCGTGGCCGAACTGGCCGCTGAAGCTGCGCATCTCCACGTCTCAGGCCGAGGGCGCTGTCACCGAATTCTCTGTGTCGACGACGGGCTTCTCGGGCGAGGGCGGCAAGGTCAAGAAGCTCAACTACGTGCACGTCGATCAGAAGCTGCAGCCGGTGCCCGGCTCGGACGCGACGCTGGACGCTGATCTCGTTCTGTTTGCCATGGGCTTCTCCGGACCGAAGGACGGTGGCGTGCTCACGGGTCTCGACCTCGAGCCGGTGGCGCGCGGGCGTTTCAAAGGCCTCGACGCCAACGAGAAGGACTACCGCCTGCCAGGCGGTGGCAAGCTGTTCGCCGCTGGTGACGTGCGGCGTGGGCAGTCGCTCGTGGTGTGGGCGATCCGCGAAGGGCGTCAGGCGGCCGCGTCCATCGACAAGTTCCTGATGGGTAAGACCACGCTGCCGCGATAACTTTCGCGCTCGATAAGATTTACAACTCGATACCAGCCAGCGGCCAAACAGCCGCTGGCTTTTTCATGTCCGCATTCGCCTATTTGATGCCTCTTCCCTGCCTAACGCTATGTTAGGATCGTATCCCTTTGACTTCGATCAGGGCCTTAGCGGGGCCCGTCAGTACTCTTGATCTGAAGCGCGACGGTGCCCAGCTTCTTAAAGGGGCACTCAGCGACCAACCAGCAGGGAGCACACATGAACACTCCGCTCGAAATCTCGTTCAAGGGCCTCGACAAGAGCCCGGTTATCGAAGCCAAGATTGCGGAGCGAGCTGCCAAGCTCGAGAAGCACTTCGAGCGCATGACCCACTGCCGCGTGGTGGTGGCTGCGCCGCACAAGCACTCCCACAAAGGCAAGACCTACGAGATCAAGATTGATATCGGCATCCCGGGCGCCGCGCCGCTGATCGTGACGCATGAATCGGCAGTTGGGCAGGCGCAGGAGGATCTCAAGATCGCGTTGCGCGACGCGTTCGACGCGGCCGACCGGCGGCTCGACGACTTGGTCGAAAAAATGAATGGCGCTGCGCGCGCCGAGCGTGGCCGGCGCCGTCCGAGCCGGATCGGCGACGTCGCCTGAGACTCACAGGACGGAAAAGGCATTGCCGTTTCTCGTTCGGAAGCGACTGAAGATCGCTTCCGAACAACCTGAAGCATGCGTGAGCGAAGCTCGGTCCGGCTTACTCGCGGGATCTGCGGCGCGGTGCGGGGGCCTGCTTGCTCGCGGTCGCGTCCTGCTCCTGCATCGCCCCAGTCTCTAGCGGATCGGCGTCGAGATAGGCCGCCTCGGGCGGCGGCGCCGGACGCGGCCACGAAGCATCATCGGCGCGGCCCGGCTTGGGCGGCAGGCGCTCGCCCTTGAACAACACCCGGAAGTACGGCGACTGCGATGGCGACAGGCGGCGGCGCCCGCCAGCCTGCCCGGCTGCCGTCGCGAGCGAGACAGTGCTCATAACCGTCAGCCCGCCCGGGATCTGATCGAGGACCGCCTCTCCCAGCTGCGACGGCCGATCTGGGCTTTCCCGGCGGGTCACAAGCG
Source organism: Hyphomicrobium sp. CS1GBMeth3 (assembly GCF_900117455.1). Taxonomy (NCBI): domain Bacteria; kingdom Pseudomonadati; phylum Pseudomonadota; class Alphaproteobacteria; order Hyphomicrobiales; family Hyphomicrobiaceae; genus Hyphomicrobium; species Hyphomicrobium sp. CS1GBMeth3. The sequence goes on along the minus strand of NZ_FPHO01000003.1, from coordinate 2,316,360 downwards.
CGACGACGGACGCGGGAATCGCGGGCCGCACGATATCGAGGGGGACCACCTCCTGGCGTCCGTTCTCGCTCACGATGCGCAGATTTATTCTGCTGTTGTCGGCCTTCTGGTCCCCAGGCCCGCTTGCTTCCGCCTTGCGGATACGCGCTGTACTTGCCTCCGGGGTGCGCTGCGAGTCGGCGGAACCGGCAGTTGGGTCCGTCAGCTTGACGCGATCCGGATTGATCTTGGCCTGCTCGCTGTCGTCGCCGTCGAGCGGGATAGAACGATCCGCCCGCGCCTGCGTGAGATCGCGTCGCAGCTCGCGGTCGACGAAGTAGGCGAGCTTGCGGTTGCCCTCCCACGTGAAATATACGCCGTCGCCCGCGCGCAGGAGGCGGATCTTGCCAGTGACGTCGGGGCCATAGCGGCTCCAGCCGCCGTTCTCGTCGGCGAACGCGGCGTAGGTGTCGACGTACTTGGCGCCATTCAGATAGACACGCTCGCGCAGGATGTTGTTCATCATCTGCACGTCCTCGTTGGCGTCGTAGCGGCGCACGCCAGGCAAGCCGATCCAATAGGTGGCGGCGTTGCGGCGCCTCAGCATCTTGAGCAAACGGTCGCTACGCGCCGCGTACTCGCGGCGCCAGCCTTCCGTGCCGACCATCAGCCGCTTTCCGTTTGCGGAGTCGCGCACCGAGACGCGGTCCCAGGCGCCCATCATCAGGATGGCGATCTGGGCGGGATTGGACTTCAGGTCCTCCTCGATCTCGACGAGCTTCTGGTCATAGTCACGCCGCATGAGCCCGCCGATCGACAGCGGCATCGGGCGAATGATCACGCGTGCGTCTTTCTGGAAGATCTCGCGCGCGCCTGCGAGCAATCCCTCGGCCAGGTCGTCACCGATAATGACGACGTTGTAGGTGTCGTTCGGTGGGAATGGCGTGATGAAGCTGGTGCCGCCGGGATCGTCCTGCGCCGCAGCCTGCCCCGTCGCGACCGCGAGGGCCGCGAACAGTGCGACGAGCGAAAGCGTGAGGCGCGCCAGCATGCCAATCCGGCTCATCTATCCGGCTTGCGGAGGTCGAACCTGATCGACCCTGAAGTCCGGCTGCTACCGCGAAGCAGATCTTCGCATGTGATCAAGAACGGCATCGGAGGGCCAACAGTCAACCTTCAAGTTGTTAGCCCGCTCGTAGAGGCCAATGACATTGCGCGTGTTGGAGCCGACCTTGCCGTCGACCTTTTCGACATTATAGCCGAGCGCCGTCAAACGGGTCTGGATTTCCTCGATGTTGCGCGTTTTTTGCGGGCCTGTGCCGCCCCACGGCGTGATGAAATCACCGCCCCCCGCAATGCGGTCCGCCAAGTTGCCGACAAACACCGCGTAGAGATCCGACATGTTGTAGCGGCGGATCACCTTGTAGTTCTCGAGTACGAGGAACGACGGGCCGTAGCCGCCGGCCGGGCTCATCATGTAGGCCTCGAGCGCCAGCTGCTTCTCGGTCCACGGCTTGCCGTTGGCGCGTCTCAGGCCGAGCTTGGCCCACTCGGCAATGGTGCGGGCCTGCAGCGGGCCCTCGTGGGCGCAATCTGCTTCGCGCGTCAGCTTGACCTCGTAGCCCCAGGTCTGCCCCGCGACCCAGCCCTTGCCCTTCAGCTGGCTTGCAGCCGATGCCAGCGCGTCGGGGACGGACGTCCAAATGTCGGCTTTGCCGTCACCGTCGAGATCGTGGGCATGTACGAAAAACTCGCTCGGCATGAACTGCGTGAGGCCCATGGCGCCGGCCCAGGACGAACGCATGCGCGACCGGGGAATGCCGGACTCGAGCATCCGCAGCGCAGCAATCAGCTCGGCGCGGAACATGTCCTTGCGCCGGCCGAGATAGGCCTGCGTGGCGACGACCTCGATGGCGTCATGGGGCAGCTTGTGGTGACCGAAGGCCGTCTCGCGACCCCAGATGGCGAGCACGGAATAGCGATCGACGCCAAGCTCGCGCTCGATCTTCTCGAGCGTCGTCTTGTGCTTGGCGAGCAACTCGCGCCCGGTCGCCGCGAGCCGCAAAAGGTAGGCGCGGTCCAGGTACTCGGCGGGCGGGCGCGTGAACTCGGCCTGGCCCCGCGCATCGTTGGATGGCCGACCAGGGATTTCCAGGTCCGGCAGTTTCAGGTCCGGCTTGAAGCCCTTGAAGGCTGCGTCGAAGGTCGTGCGCGAGACGCCGGCCGCCTGAGCTTCCGGCCAAAGCGCCTCGAGCCATGCGTCGAGCTTGGCATCGGCTGCAGCGGGTAGCGGCACGAGCGAAAGCGACAGCGCAAGCAGGAGCGCTAGTGGAAGGGCGAGACCACGCACGCGGCGGGCGCGACGCGGCTCGAGCCGAATATCCGGAACAAGGCTCATCGCAAACTCAACATCCTGCGCGGTCTCGGGTTGCCTGTCTGACCCTTGGCGGGGCCCGGGCCCTCCCCCGTGGAGGCGATTCAGGGCATTTTTGCGGCTGCCGGCCTCAACGACGCACCCCGGGAACCGTTCGCCACCAAGGACATTGTGCCGAGGCTGGCTAACGCCCATCCGGGCTCGCCGCGTCCGTAACATCGGAATATAGTGGTATTCCTTCCACCCCTCCTGCGGCTTGCCAGCGGCCGCCCCCATCCCTTCCGTAAATTCCCGGTGCCCTGATGACCAAATCAAAGCGCATTTGCAAAGCCGTGCTGCCTGTGGCCGGCCTCGGAACCCGCTTCCTGCCCGCCACCAAGGCGGTGCCCAAAGAAATGCTCACGATCGTGGACAAACCCGCCATCCAGCACGTGGTCAACGAGGCGAAGGCCGCCGGCATCGAACATTTCGTGTTCGTAACGGGCCGCAACAAAGGTTGCATCGAGGACCATTTCGACCACCAATTCGAGCTTGAGGCGACGCTTTCGGCCAAGAAGAAGACCAAGGAACTCGAGGCTCTGCTGGCCGAACTGCCGGCAGCGGGGCAGACGAGCTTCACGCGCCAGCAGGCGCCGCTCGGACTCGGGCACGCGGTGTGGTGCGCGCGCGATATCGTCGGCAACGAGCCGTTCGCGCTGCTGCTTCCGGACATGCTCCACCACGGCAAGACCTCGTGCCTTGCGGAAATGGTCGACGCTTATGAACAGACGGGCGGCAATCTGATCGCGGTTTCGCCGGTGCCCGAGGACCAAACCCACCAGTACGGCATCGTGGGCGTCGAAGATGCACAGTCCAAGGTCAGCCGCATCACGGGCATGGTCGAGAAGCCGCCGAAGGGCACGGCCCCCTCTAACCTGCACATTACGGGGCGCTATGTGCTCGAACCGGAAATCTTCCCGTTGCTCGAGCGCCAGGAGGCCGGCGCCGGCGGAGAAATCCAGCTCACCGACGCCATGATCGCCCTCAGCAAGAACCCGCAGCACCCGTTCCATGCGGTGCGCTTCGACGGCACCATCTACGACTGCGGATCGAAGATCGGGTTCCTGGCAGCAAATGTTGCCTATGCTCTTGATCGGGAGGATTTGGCACCGCAGCTCCGGACCGTCATCAAGGATCTCATCTGAACCTCTGCGCGCGCGACGCTTTTCTGGGTTTGGCGCGTGTCGTATTGTTGCCAGGATCCGCCAACCCGCGGCACGATGTTGCCCGTTTCGGGTGTCATTGGGTTCGGTTATGTTCGGGGGCCTCTGACGCACGATCCCGTATTCCCGGCGATCTTCTCGCGTCGGATGACATCCAGTGCATGGCCGGAGACTTTGAATGGCACGCAAGCGACCCGATGTTAGCTCTGGCTCGGTGCATAAATCGCTGACGCCGCCCGGGTTGTTCCTGGTGCGCATGCTCGTGTTCCTGACGCTGGTCGCCTTTCTAACCGCGATCCTGCACGAGCAGCTCATGATCGCGATCATGACCAACCCGGGTCTCAACGGGCTCATCATCGGCGTCCTGTTCATTGGCATCATCTATTCCTTCCGGCAGGTGATCCGGCTCTACCCCGAGATCCGCTTCGTCAACGCGTTCCGCATTTCCGATCCCGGGCTCGCGGGTTCGCATCAGCCCGTGCTGCTGGCGCCGATGGCCACGATGCTGCGGGATCGCACCGGTGCGCTGTCGCTATCCACGGTCTCGATGCGGACGATCATGGACAGCATCTCCTCGCGCCTCGACGAAGCGCGCGACACGGGGCGCTACATGGTCGGGCTGCTCGTGTTCCTCGGTCTGCTCGGCACGTTCTGGGGCTTGCTCGAAACCATCACCTCGGTCGGTGGCGCCATCAGCGCGCTCGACACGTCGGGCGAGACGGTCGCGGTGTTCGACGAGCTCAAAGCGGGCCTCGCCGCTCCGCTCAAGGGCATGGGTACGGCGTTCTCGTCCTCGCTGCTCGGTCTTTCAGGGTCGCTGATCATCGGCTTCCTCGAGCTGCAGGCAAGCCATGCGCAGAACCGCTTCTACAACGAACTCGAGGAATGGCTGTCGGGCATCACGGAGCTGACACCCGGCGCCTCGAGCGCCACCGAGCAGGCGAGCCGGCAGCTGCTTGCGGCGGTCTACGAAATGCAGCGCGCCGTGGACGATCTCTCAGCGCGTCTCAAGGACGGTAGCGGCTTTGGATCACGCGTCGGTGGCGCTCCGGACGAACCCGTGCGCGACCTGGCGCGCGGCGTGAACCAGCTCGTCACACAGATGCGCAAGGAGCAGAAGGTCGTCCGCGAGTGGGTCGACGAGCAGGCCGCGCAGCAGACGGAAGTGACCAACGTGCTGCGCGATCTCGCGCAAAGCATGATCAAGAGGGGCTAGTGTGATGATCGAGAAATTCGCTCTGAACTTCACAGCAGCCGGTGACGAATTTCTCGATCATCACACTAGAAAGTCGCCAAAACTAGTGCTCCTGATGATTCCGAAGTTCGCTACCGCCCCTGGACGCGAACTTCGGCGAACTTCGGAATTGGAGCACTAGCATGGCGCGCGGGCGCTCGCGGCGCGGCGGCGAGTACGGAGATTTCTGGCCGGCCTACGTGGACGTGCTCAGCACGCTGCTGCTGGTCGTCACCTTCCTGATGTCGATCTTCATGCTCTCGCAATACTTCGCGACGCAGGAGGCGAGCGGCAAGGATACGGCGCTTGCAAGGCTCAACCGGCAGATCGCGGAGTTGACCAACCTCTTGTCGCTCGAGAAGGGCAAGTCGCGCACGGCCGAGGACGATCTCGCGTCGCTGCAGGCGACGCTGGCGGATCTGAAGCAGGAAAAAGATAAGCTCTCCGGCTTCGCGCTCAGCGGCGACGAGAAGGCCAAGGCGGCGCAGGGGCGAATCCAATCGCTCGAAACAGACCTCGAGGCGCAGAAGAACATCTCCAACGAGGCGCTGGCCAAGGTCGACTTGCTGAACCAGCAGATGCTGGCGCTACGCCGCCAGCTCGCGGCGCTGAACGAAGCGCTCGAAGCTTCCGAGCGAAAGGACAAGGACAGCCAGGACCGCATCAAGGATCTCGGCGCGCGGCTCAACGCGGCGCTTGCGCGGCAGGTGCAGGAGCTGCAGCGCTACCGCTCGGACTTCTTCGGGCGGCTGCGTGAGCTTCTCAAAGATCGCAAGGACATCCGCGTGGTGGGCGACCGCTTCGTGTTCGAATCCGAGGTGCTGTTCCCATCCGGCTCGGCGACGCTGACGCCGGAAGGCCTCGCCGCCATGGACCAGCTCGCGATCGCGATCTCGGATCTGGTGCGGACAATCCCGCCCGAGATCAACTGGGCGCTGCAGGTCGACGGTCATACCGACATCCGGCCCATCGCAAGCTCGCAGTTCCCCTCCAACTGGGAGCTGTCAACGGCGCGCGCCGTGTCGGTCGTCAAATATCTCGTCTCGCGCGGTGTGCCGGCCGAGCATCTCGTCGCGGCCGGACACGGCGAGTTCCAGCCACTCGAGCGGGGCGTCGACGAGGGGAGCCTGCGACGCAACCGGCGCATCGAGCTCAAGCTGACGAACAGGTAAGGACCGCTGGCGAACCTCGGTTGCCGGTGGAGTGTCCACCTCGGACTACTCCGTAAAGTCCCCCGGCGAGGCGCCGAACAGCTCGTAGGGCAAAGTGCGCTGCTCGCGCCACGGCAGCCATGCGACGTCCGTCGGGCCGATGGCGTACTCGACGAGCTGCCAGCCGTCCGTCGTCTTCTGCAGCAGGAACAGGCTGATCTCCGCTTCGAATATGCCGTCTTTGAAAGCGTCGGCGAACTTCGTGCGCCGCCAATCGATCGGCGCGCCGCCCGGGCGCTGCGGCTTCACGTTGCCCCAGCCGTCGATGACGTTGAGCGTCGTGACCACGAACTCGACCGGTGCGCCAAGCTCCCTCTCGAACACAGCGCGGGCCGCGTCGAGCAGCTGCTTGCGTAGGTCCGTGCCTTTGGCGGGTGACTCGATGGCAGGGGTGCCGGCGCTCAACGCGCTTGGCCCAAGAGGCGCGGCGACCAGCAACAGCAATAGTGACAATACGAAGCGCATGAGACTGTCCGCGGGTCTATGAGAGAGACCGCAGGACTGTGCCTCGCAACCGGCTCGACCGTCGAGCGGTGCCAATGTCCGTGGCTAACTCGGGCTTAATTACGGCTCGGTGGAGTAACGAGACGCGCCGCTGCCAAAGGGCGTTCGGCAATTGCGACGAATGAGCCTTTTTACGCTTACGCGATTTTTGCCAACACCGTGGTTCTTGGAAAGCGTGCAGCGCTACACGCGATCGTCAGCAGGCCAATGGGGCTTTTGTCTGCCAACGGCAGAAAACGCCAATGTCAGATCTTCGCGTAACGGCCAGCAGGACGGCACGACCACTTTTTCGCGAACCATTTCGGATGGCTTTCAGTCCACTTGGCGATTTCCGCCGGACTCATCATCATGCACTGCATCGGCGTGACGCTCTCGGCCAAGTAGGTCAGCGAGACGTCCTTGCAACGTGAATGATCTTCCAGAAGGCAGACAGAGACGACGAGCTCCAGCATTTGTATACCCCAAGTCTTCGAGCTACCCGCTTCCGAGCGGTTTCATGAGCCCTTGGGGCGTGTCGTCCCTTTTCTTTTTTTCTTATTGACTAGGATGGTGACCTCGAATCAGTTCGCCCACAAGAAGCAATCATGTGCAAAGTATTGCCGATATCTTGAGCTGCGGCGTTTGTGCACCAATCTCAAAATCCGCGAAATCCGAGAAAAAAGTCTGAAAATAAACGTTTTTTCCTTCCTCACGAGACCGTGATAAGGCTTTTCGTCAGCTCATTTTTCAATCATGGGGCGAGTTGTCCCATGTGCAGTGTTGCTTTTCTGCTCGCTCGATATGGTTTTCAAAAAGCCAATAAGAGCGGCCTTTTCCGCTTCTGAAAGCGAAAGGTCGCGGACCAAAGTCGGAGCGAGCGACGGGCGGACAACGAGTCCACCCGCGTAGTGATCCACTACGTCCTTCAGCGTGGCCAGCGATCCGTCGTGCATGTAGGGCGCCGTGCGAGCGACCTCGCGCAGCGATGGCGTCCTGAATTCCGGAAGGCCTTTTCCGTCCGCCGTCAGCGCGCCGCGCCCAATGTCTTTTCCGGGCAGGCCGACATCGTGAAACGCGTCGTCGGTGAAGCGCCAGCCGCCGTGGCAGGAGACACATCCGCCCTTGCCGACAAAGATGTCGAAGCCTCGTTTCTCCTCGTCGCTCAATGCCGTGTCGTCGCCTTCGACCCAGCGATCGAAGCGCGTCGGTGGCGAGACGAGCGTGCGCTCGTAGGCGGCGAGCGCTTCCAGGACAGCCTCCTCGGTGATGGCGTCGCTGCCGGGAAACGCCGCCTTGAAGCGTGCCGGCAGGGCGGCGTCCGCAGACAGGCGGCGGATGATGGTCGGGAAATCGCCTGCCAGCTCGTCGGGCTCGAGGATCGGAAAGCGCGCCTGCTCGGCGAGGCTTTGAGCGCGGCCGTCCCAGAAGAACGATGTCGCCCAGGCCAGATTGTACAGCGTCGGGGCGTTGCGGGAGAGCGTTGCGCCACCCGGACCGACGGCGGTGGCTCGCCCATCGGTAAAGGCGCGGCCCGCATCGTGGCAGCTGGCACACGAGGCGGTGGCGCTGCCCGAGAGGCGGGTATCATGGAACAGGTCGCGGCCGAGCGCGGCCTTCGCCGGATCCACAGGCTCCGGGAGCCCGGCCGGGCGCGCAAAGATAGAGCGCCAGATCGCTTCGCGGCTCGGCGCGTCTGCAGGCCCGGCGGCCTCCTGCGCAGCGGGAGCCAGGCCCCACCAGGACACGAGCCCGGTGGCAAGCGCGGCGATCATGAACCCCATACGGCGGCGGCGGATTTCCATGGCGCGATTATACCCCGCGGCGGGGCGCGGGCGCTTGCCTGCGATCTGCGCTGTATCGTCAGATGCCAGACACCGCCGCGACCGTGGCCGGCATGGCACGCTCCCTCTCGGGAACACGGGGATGCCTCCAAACGTTGCTTGACCGCGGATGCAACCTCTTCCATCCAAGAGTGGATCAATGTTAACGACGAGCGGGCAGCGGGGCACTGTCGACGCTCTGTTTCTAGGGAGCAGTGGGCGGCGCACGCTATGTCGCGGCCGCTTATAGGAAATCTCATGGCCATCGGTCTCGAAGATGCATCGTCGGTGCAGGGTCAGCTTGTGCGCCCGGTGACCGTCGGGTGGTTTCTCAAGCGCTCGCTTATCGGCATCGCCATTCTGCTGGTGGCCATGGGCGGCCTTGCCTGGCTGACCTATGCCTCGATCGATCCCACTGCTGACGACCCGTTCGTGCCGCAGGCCGCCGAGGCCGTCCGCGAGGCGCCGGCTCGCGTGATCGCCATCGATCTCTAATCCCTCCGATCGCGACGCTTCCGACGTGGCTGCTGCCTCGTGGGCAGCTTAAGCGTGGAAAATTGGTTTTCACCGACAGCCAAGGGCTTTAGCATCGCGCCATCCATATCGAGGGCTGCGCTGATGTCCTTCAATGATCTCGTCCTGCTCGTGCTTGTCGGCGGCGCCGCCTTCTATGCCGGCTACCTGATCGGTCGCCTCAAGGCGCTCGCGGAAGTGGGCGCGCGGGCCCCGGAGGAAAACTCACCGCTGCCGGGGCCATCGCTCGATGGGCCCTACGCCGAGGCCGGTTCTGCGCCGAGGCCCCGCGGCGCACCGCCGCCCGCCTCAGCCGGTGGAGGCGATGGGTCCCGATCCTCAGGCGGCGAAGGCCGGACCTGGAGTGCGCCGCCGCGCCGCTCGACGAAGCCGCCCCCTGCGGCCGCTGGCCTCATGGGTACGGGGACTGCGGACGAGCCGACCGGGCGACAAAAATAAACCCCAATTCGGCGGCCAGCCTTCAACCGCACCACGATGTGCGTTTCTGCGCGCAGGTCCCTGTCTATGCGCCTTGTCATGCTGGCCCGGAACCCGGGTCTCTACTCGCACACGCGCCTCGTCGAGGCAGCGTCGAAGCGCGGACATACGCTGGACGTCATCAATACGCTCCACGTGCACATGAACATCACCTCCAACAAGCCGGGATTGCGCTACGGCGGCAAATCGCTGCCGCTCTATGACGCCGTGATCCCGCGCATCGGCGCCTCGATCACCGATTACGGACTCGCCGTGCTCAGGCAGTTCGAAATGCAGGGCGTGTTCCCTCTCAACGAAAGCGTCGCCATCGGGCGCTCGCGCGACAAGCTGCGCGCGCTGCAGCTCTTGGCGCGCGCCGGCGTCGGGCTTCCCGTCACGGCCTTCGCGCACGGGCCGCGCAAGGCGGAGGAGGTGATCCGTGAAGTGGGCGGCGCGCCGGTCGTGATCAAGCTGCTCGAGGGCACCCAGGGTATGGGCGTCATCCTCGCCGAGACGGACGCCTCCGCGAAATCGATCATCGAGGCGTTCAGCGCCGCGAACATCAACATCCTGGTACAGGAGTACATCGCCGAGGCCGAGGGCAGCGACGTGCGCCTCCTCGTGGTGGGCGGCGAGGTGGTGGCGGCCATGCGGCGCATCAGCAAGACCGGCGAGTTCCGCTCCAACCTGCATCGCGGCGGACTCGGCGAAGAGACGCCGGTCAGCGCCGACGAGCGGGCGACAGCCGTGCGGGCGGCCGCCGTGCTCGGCCTCAACGTGGCCGGCGTCGACATGCTGCGCTCGAACCGGGGGCCGATGGTGGTCGAGGTCAACTCGTCGCCGGGTCTCAAGGGGGTCGAGCGGGCGACGAACACCGATGTGGCCGGCGCGATCATCGGCTTTCTCGAGGCCGCCGCCGCGCATGGGCGGACGGCTACAAAAGGCGCCAAGGGATGACGCCGTCCACCGTAAATAAAGCAGTTATAGCAAAAGGTTGCATTTCCTATGCTGGAGGCAAGCTTGATCGGCGCATACCCGCTCGCGTATCCTCGCTCTCCGGCTTGGGGCTAACCTGCCCGTCCGGCACGGCTGGCGCGCAGACCGATCTGCCTTCCGATCGTCGCAACGCCAGCCCAATGTCCGCGTTTGTCCGGACGTTATAGGCCGGCGGTGAGGATGGTTCAGGGATGACGGAGCAGCAAAAGCACTTTCCGGAGTTCTACGTCACAACGCCTCAGCCATGCCCTTACCTGCCGGGCAAGCTCGAACGCAAGCTGTTCACCCACCTCACCCACGACAAGCCGCTGGCGCTGATCGACAACCTGCTCAAGGGTGGCTTCCGGCGCAGCCAGAACATCGCCTACATGCCCTACTGCGAGGGCTGCCATGCGTGCGTGTCGGTGCGCATCCTGGTCGACGAGTTCGAGCCCGGTAAAACCATGCGGCGAACGCAGGCTCGCAACCGCGACCTCGTCGCCCGGCGCGTCTCCGCCATCCCGACATCAGAGCAGTACTCGCTCTTCCGCAGCTACATCGATGCGCGCCATTCGGACGGCGGCATGGCCGACATGAGCGTGCTCGACTACGCGATGATGGTCGAGGACAGCGTCGTGCGCACGTTCCTCACCGAGTACCGCGCCAAGCCCGAGCATCCGCTCGAGGACCACATCGAGACGTGGCCGCTCGCCGGCGTCGCGCTCTGCGACCGTCTCTCGGACGGCATCTCGATGGTCTACAGCTTCTACGAGCCGCTGGAGGAAGACCGAAGCCTCGGCACCTACATGATCCTCGAGCACGTCGAGTACGCGCGGCGCCTCGGCCTGCCGTATCTCTATCTCGGCTACTGGATCGAGGGCTCGCGCAAGATGAGCTACAAGACGCGCTATCAGCCGCAGGAGCACTTGGGCCCGGACGGCTGGGTGCGCGTCGCACCGCCGCGTTAGGCAACCGACGTCGCTCTGTTTCGAAAAAAGTTGCGGGCTTCTATTTCGCGATCTCGCCGTCGAGCTTTTCGAACATATAGCGCCACTTCTCATCCTGCGTGTCGATCAGCGTCTGCATGTGCCCGCGCAGCTCGCCAAGCATCGTGCAGTTCGGCTCAGGGGCGTTGGCCCCCTCCTGGCCCAGAGAGGAGATCGACGCCAGCAACTCGTTCGACTTGGCGTCGAAGACGGCGATCTTGTCGTCCTTCACAAACGGCGCCGCCTCCTTCAGGAACTGGTTATCGTCCCAGCCGCGCTTCTCCTTGAGCTGGCGCAGCTTGGTTTGAAACTCGGGGCGGTTCTTGTTGTTGAGGTCGCGCAGGCGCTCGGCAGCGTGATCGACGGCGCTCTCGAATTCCGATTTGGAGCACGTCTCCGGCGCGGCTTGCGGGGGCTCGGCGCCCTCGGATGGCGCCGGAGCCTCGCTCTGGGCTGCGGCAGGGCCAGAGGCCGCCGAAATGACGCCGAACGCGGCAGTGGCCAATACCAGCCTTACGATCCCCGCCGCACGCACGCCCGCCGCCCCTTGTTGCACGCCTTATAGATTTCTCACTACCGGGGCGCAAAGTCCGAGGCAAGGCGCACAGGCGCACCTTGCGCATTTTCACCGGGACCGTGTCCTTCAGCGGAAGGGCGGGCCGAACTTGTTGGAGCGCGGGAAGCCCTTCGGGGCCACTTTACCGGCCTGAGACCGCTGGCCAACCCACTCCTTGAGCTCCGCCCATTCGAGCGTAAAGGTGCGGCTGGCCGCATCCAGCCAGGTGAGGCCTTCTTTTTTGGTGAAGACCCGAACGTCCGCGAGCGCGCCGTCCTTGAAGCGCTGCAGAATTGTTCCCTTGCCGCGGGTCATCTCGTTGACCTCGGCCAGAGGGAAAACAAGCATCTTGCGGTTCTCGCCGATGGTGGCAACGTGGTCGCCGTCCACCGGCACGCAAACGCGCGCTTCCTCGTCGGTAGCGACGTTCAGGACCTGCTTGCCCTTGCGCGTCGAGGCGATGACTTCCTCCTCCGGGACGACGAAGCCGTAGCCGCCGGTGCTCGCGACCAGGAGCTTGCGGCCCGGCTCGTGCACGAAACACTCGACGAAGTCCTGGTTCTCCTCGAGGTCGACCATCAGGCGCACGGGCTCGCCGTGGCCACGGCCGCCCGGAAGCTGGCTCGCCTCCAGCGTGAAGAACTTGCCGTTGGTGGCAAACAGCACGAGCTTGTCTGTCGTCTGCGCCTTGACGGCGCGCTTCAGGCCGTCGCCTTGCTTGAAGTCGAGCTTTGCAAGGTCGTCGTGATGGCCCTTGAGCGCGCGGACCCAGCCCTTCTCGGACAGGATGATCGTGATCGGCTCCTTCTCGACCAATGCCGCATCGAGGTCGTCGTCGATCTCGGGCGCGTCGGCGAAGCTCGTGCGACGGCGGCCGAGCTCGGTCTTCTTCGAATAGCGCTCGCGCGTTTCACGCACCTCCTCGGAGACGCGCTCCCACTGCAAATCGTCAGATTTCAAGAGCTGTTGCAGCTGGCGCCGCTCCTTCGAGAGCTTGTCGTGCTCGGCCTTGATCTCGACCTCTTCGAGCTTCGACAGGCTCTTCAAGCGCAGGTTCAGGACGGCGTCCGCCTGCACCTCGGTGAGCTTGAAGCGCTCGATGAGCTTGGCCTTCGGGTTGTCCTCGAAGCGGACGATGCGGATCACCTCGTCGATGTTGAGGTAGGCGATCAGATAGCCGTCGAGCACCTCGAGCCGATGCTCGATCTTCTTCAAGCGATACTGCGACCGCCGGACAAGCACGTCGATGCGATGCTCGAGCCACTGGCGCAGCACGTCGCGCAGCGAGAGCACGTTCGGGATCTGGCCGGCCGACAGCACGTTCATGTTAAGGCCGAAGCGGATCTCGAGCTCGGTCAGGCGGAACAGGCTTTCCATCAGCAGCACGGGGTCGACCGTGCGGCTCTTGGGTTCAATGATGAGCCGGACTTCCTCGGCGGATTCATCGCGCACGTCGCCGAGCAGCGGCAACTTCTTCTCGGTGAGCAGCTCGGCTATTTTCTCGACGAGCTTCGCCTTCTGCACTTGATAGGGGATCTCGGTGACGACGATCTGGTAACCGCCGCGGCTCGTCTCTTCCTTCCCCCACTTGGCGCGCAGACGGAAGCCACCGCGGCCCGTGCGATAGGCTTCGAGGATCTGCTCGCGCGGCTCGACCAGCACGCCGCCGGTCGGGAAGTCCGGTCCCGGGATCATCTCGACCAGCTTTTCGATGGTCGCGTTCGGGTGCTTGATCAAATGGAGCAGCGCCGTGCACAGCTCATCGACGTTGTGCGGCGGGATGTTCGTCGCCATGCCGACCGCGATGCCGGCGGCGCCATTGGCGAGCAGGTTCGGGAAGGCGGCCGGGAGCACGCTCGGCTCCTGCTCGCGTCCATCGTAATTGGGACGGAAGGCAACCGTGTCCTCCTCGATGCCGTCGAGCAGCTCGGCGGCGACGGTTGTGAGGCGGGCCTCGGTGTAGCGGTCGGCGGCAGGGTTGTCGCCGTCGATGTTGCCGAAGTTGCCCTGGCCGTCGACCAGCGGGTAGCGCACGGCGAAGTCCTGCGCGAGGCGGGCCAGCGCGTCGTAGATCGCCTGGTTGCCGTGCGGATGGTAGTTACCCATCGTCTCGCCGACGATCTTGGCGCACTTTCTGTAGCCGCTGTCGGGATTCAGCCCCAGCTCGCGCATGGCGTACAGGATGCGCCGATGCACGGGCTTCAGGCCGTCGCGCACGTCCGGCAGGGCGCGGTGCATGATGGTCGAGAGGGCATAGGCCAAGTAACGCTCCTCGAGCGCGTCCCTGAGGAGGACGGGCTCGATGGGGCCGGGGCCCGGCAGAATCGGTTTGTCTGTCATTGGGCTTGGTTACTGCCCCGCGGGGCCCCTCTCAAGTGCCGCGGCGCCACAGGTTGCAGCTGCGCACAATTCCTTGCTTTTTTTAAGGCCGCATAAGCCGGCGCGCGGGCATGGGCCTGCCTTGCGTTTGCCGCGGTGGCGAACAATCTTCGGACCGATCGCAACAATCCGTGCCCGCAATGCCCGCCATTCTTCCCGATATCCCGGTCGTCGAAGCTCAGATCATCGAGATGACGAACGCCTACCGTGGGCGCCAGAACCTGGGGAACCTCAGGGCCAACGCCAATCTCACCAAAGCGGCGCGTGCGTATGCGGCCTATTTGGCCAAGCGCGGTCTTTTCTCGCACACGGCCGACGGGCGCGAGGCCGGCGACCGTATCTCGTCGGCGGGCTATTCCTGGTGCCAGGTCGGCGAAAACCTCGCCATGCATCTCGATAGCCGCGGGTTCCAGTCCAAGGACCTTGCCGCAAAGTCGGTCGAGGGTTGGATCAACTCGCCGCCGCACCGCGCCAATCTGGTGGCGCCTAACATGACGGAGATCGGTGTCGGCGTGGCGCGTGCGCCGGGCAAGGATCCGAAGTTCATCTCGGTGCAGCTTTTCGGGCGGCCGCAGTCGCTCACCTACGAGTTCCAGATCTCGAACACGACGCGCGAGAGCATCAGCTATTCCTTCGGCGGCGAAGAGCACGAGATCAAGCCGCGCTATGCGGTGACCCATTCGTCCTGCGCGCCAAGCGAAATCAGCTTCGACAGCTTCGGCGGCGGGCTGTGGCCGAAGAAGCTTTCGATGCGCTACGCGGCACGCGACGGGCTGCTCTACCGGCTCGAGCCGGATGCGGATGGCGGGGTGCGCGTCGCGGTGACACCGCTCGAGCGGGTCAGATAAGTTTGTCGGCTTCGTCGAGGCGGTTCAACAGAGCGAGCAGGCGCGCACGGGCCTCCGGCATATCCTCGCCGCGCGAGCGAAAGACGCGTGTCTCCAGGAAATGCCCGGTCAGCGCGAAGGCGTTTCTAACGTCACCCGGCGCAAGCGCGGCTTTGCGGCCGGGCAAGAGAAACGGCGGCAGAGTGAGCAGTCGCTCACGATAGGGCTCGCCGGCAGACGCCGAGACGGCGCGGCCGGTCTTCGGCGAGACGTAGACGAGGTCGTCGTTGATACCTGTCGCGGCGCATTGCGTGAGGTCGAGGCCGAAGCCCAACTCGTCGAGCAGCGCCAGCTCCCACCGCGCGAGCAGCGCCGGCCAGACGCTCGTATCGTCCAGATAGGCGAGCACGAACAGCGTCACCTCGTAGAGGTTGGGATGCGGGTCGCGCTCAGGGAGCAGGCGGGACAGCGCCGCGAGCGAGGTCAGGCCTGCGAGCGCCGCCGGATCGTCCATGGCGCCGGCCGCGTAGCTGCGGATCAGCTCGACGCTCATGTGGCCAAGATGATCGGCGAGGCGCGCCTTCCAGGTGACGTCGACGTGATTGCCGATCTGCAGCACGGGGCGCGCCTTGCGCGAGCGACCGCCGTGCACGAGGCCCAAGTGGCGGCCGTGCGCGCGCGTGAAGATCTCGACCACAGCGGCCGTCTCGCCGTGCGGGCGAACAGAGAGAATCACACCTTCGTCGGACCAGTTCATGCCGGGAGATTAGTCCAAATCGCGCACTTCCAAACGCGGCGTGGCTGCCACGCTTCGACTACCGCGACACCGGGCGCAGAAGCTTCTGCACCACGCTCTCGCGCTCGGATTTCGCATCGAAGCGCTCGCGCGCGCTCTGGATATCGATCCGATGCGTCTCGGCCCATTCGGCCAGCGGCGAGACGCAGACGATGAGCGAGCGGCCCAGCTCGGTCAGCTCGTAGTCCACGCGCGGCGGGATGGTCGGGAAAATGGTGCGGGTCAAAAGTCCATCGCGCTCGAGGCTGCGCAGCGTCAATGTCAGCATCCGCTGCGAGATGCCGTCGATACTGCGCTTCAATTCGCTGAATCGCATGGGGCCGTCGCTGAGCGAGACAACAACCAGGAGGCTCCACTTATCGCCGACGCGGTCGAGCACCTGGCGGGTTGCGATGCAGCCGCCTTCGGTTGGATCGATGTGCCTGGTCACATGAATGTGCCTTCTTGAACGGGGTTTAGACAGGCACGAACTTAGCCCAAGTTACGAATAATAACTACCTCCATACGTACCTTACCGAGAGAGACCAGTCCTCATGAGACCGATCGCTGTTTGCCTCGGCGCGTTGCTGGCGGTGCCCAGCCCGGCAGCAGCGGCATGCTGGCAGGAGCCGAAGCCGCTCACCATCCAGGAGTTCGGATACGTATTCGAGAACCAGCAACGGCGGCTGGTTCGGAAGGAGACCGCAGGCGTGCCGCAGTCGCTCGCCCTCTCTGGCGGCGGAATGAAGGCGGCTTACGGGGCGGGCCTGCTGGTGGGCTGGGGCGAGACCGGCCGCCGGCCCGACTTCTCTGCCGTCACGGGCATGGGCCTCAGCGCGCTCGTCGCACCGCTCGCGTTCCTCGGCGCAGGGCAGGACCGCAGGATTGCCGACCTTTTCTTCTGCGAGGCGCTGAGCTTTCAGGAGCTGGCGGAGCGGACCTCGTCCTTTCTCGATCTAGCGACGCTCGAGGCGATCGCGCGCAAGCACGAGACGGGCGGGCGGCTCGTTGTCGCGTTGCCGGGATCGGCGGCGCGGAGCGAAAGCGTATGGGACATCGGCGCTATCGCGGCGAGCCGAAGCCCGGCCGCGCAGGCGCAGATCCAGCACATTCTGCTCGCTGCGGTCGACCTGACGACCGTCATCGATCCGGCCATCGTGCCGGCCACGTTCGGCGCAGTCGTCGCGCGCAATCCAACGTTCCGCCAGATCGGCGCGGGCGAGCCGTTCCTGCGCATCGAGGGGTTCGAGGCGGCCTCTGGCGTGACCTATCTCATCCACAACGGTGTGCTGTTTCCGGACGAAGGCGCGACCTATACGGCGCAGCGCGGCGCGGCGAACGGACTGTTGCAACGCTCCGAGGCGCTCGCCCAAACCAAGGTGCTCCCCGTCGTGCCGGCTTATGATTTCTTCCGGGACGCCGGAACGGCTGGCGGTTCGGTTCATATCGCCTCGCCACGCCCTTACCTCAACATCCAGCCGGCGTCGGACTTCGACGTGGCCTATATGCGCGCGCTCTTCCTTGATGCCTATCGGCAAGGGCGCATGGGCCGGGAGTGGCGCCGCACATTCGAGGACGCTACGCGCTCGTATCGATAACGCGCGCCGCGCAGCGGAGATCAGATCCCGATCCGGTTCTTGCGATTTTCGCGACGGTCGGGAGCCTGCTCGATCGTGCACGGTCGCGCACTTGCCAGACATTCGACGCCGCCGTCCTGACGCGGCAGGCACTGCAATATCTTCTCGGCAGCGATGCGCCAGCTCGCGTATGGCTCGCCGTGGGCCAGCGCTTTTGATTTCCAAATCGCCAGCGCTGCAGCACGGGCCGTGCTTTCGTTCGGCCCTCTCACCGGTCCGCTCGACACGGTTGCCTCGCAGAGCCGAACGGCCGCGCCGGCCGGGTCAGGGCACAGCGCATATGACATAACAAGGAGGGCAGGCCCCGCAGCCCGTAATGGGAAAAGATCGGGGCCCGTCCGCATCATCAATCTTCCGTCGGGAAGTCGAGGCCCATCTCGCGGTAACGCTCGGGATCGCGGTCCCAGCCTTCGCGCACCTTGACGAACAGGAAGAGATGCACCGGCGCGCCGACGATCTCGGAAAGCTCCGTGCGGGAGGCTTGCGAGATCTTCTTCACGGTCTGGCCGCCCTTGCCGAGCACGATGCTCTTCTGGCTGTCGCGCTCGACATAGATCACCTGATCGACGCGCACGGATTTGTCGCGCAACGTTTTCCAGGTCTCGGTCTCGACGGTGATCTGGTAGGGCAGCTCGTCGTGCAGATTGTCGTAGATCTTCTCGCGCGTGACCTCGGCCGCGAGCTGACGCAGCGGGATGTCCGACAGCTCGTCCTCGGGATAGAGCCAGGGCCCCTCGGGCACGTTGGCCGCGAGGTGGCGCTTAAGCTGGGCCACGCCGTCGCCCGTCAACGCCACGATCATGAACACCGCCTCGAACGGAAGGCGCGACGACAGCTCCTGCACGAGCGCGAGCAGGCGGGCCTTGTCGTCGACGCGGTCGACCTTGTTCAGCACGAGGTTCGGTTTGACGTTCTGCCCGGCGAGCTTCGTCAGCATTCGATCGACGTCCTCGTCGATACCCTTGGCGGCGTCAATCAGCACCAGCACCTGATCGGCATCGGCGGCGCCGGACCAAGCGTTCGCGACCATTGCCTTATCGAGGCGCCGGCGCGGCGCGAAGATGCCCGGTGTGTCGATCAGCACGAGCTGGCTCGCGCCTTCGATGGCGATGCCGCGGATCTGGACGCGCGTCGTTTGCACTTTGCGCGAAACGATCGTGACCTTGGCGCCGACGAGGGCGTTGACCAAGGTCGACTTGCCCGCGTTGGGCGCGCCGATGATGGCGATAATACCGCAACGGCGCGGGTCGGAGCCCGTGTCGGTTGCGTCTCGAGCTTTCGGCGCGTCAGCCAACTTGTCGTTTCTCCATTACGCCTTCGCGCTCGAGCATGGCGGAGGCCGCGGCCTGCTCGGCGGCGCGTTTCGAGGCTCCCTGGCCGCGTGCGGGCGAGCGCCCCTTGATGCGCACTTCCGACGTGAAGCTCGGCGCATGGTCAGGCCCGGTGCGCTCCACCTCGACGTAAGTTGGCAGCGAGAGGCCGCGGCCCTGTGCCCACTCCTGCAGCGCCGACTTGGGATCGGCGGCGGCGTGGCCGAAGGAAACCTCCTCGTTCTCCCACAACCGGCGCACGACGTCGCGGGCCTTGTCGTATCCCGCTTCGAGAAATACCGCGCCGAGCACAGCCTCGACCGCATCGGCCAGAATGGTGGTCTTCAAGCGGCCGCCGCTCACGGCCTCGCTTTCGGACAGCATCAAAAACTCACCAAGGCCCAGCGCCCGGCCAACCTTGCCGCAGGTCTCGCCGCGCACCAAGCGGTTCAGGTGGCGCGCGAGCTCGCCTTCGGTGGCGTTGGGGTAGGTCTCCTCGAGAAGCTCGACGATGGCGAGGCCCAGCACGCGATCACCGACGAACTCAAGGCGCTCGTTGTCCTCGCGCACCTTCCTGGCGCCGCGCAAGCTGGCGTGGGTCAGAGCACGCGCGAGCAGCGCCTCGTTCTTGAAGCGATAGCCTAGCTTTTTCTCAAGCACCTTGTACTTGCGAGCTTTGAACATCGAGCCAACGCCTGCTCCGCTCTCAACGGACGAGATTGAAGAACCGGCTCCAGCGGATGTCGAAGGGCCACGTCCAAGGCGAGGTCCAGCGCATGGCGTCGGGCTCGTCGATGGCGGCCGAGAAGAAGATGATCTCGGCGCGTCCGACGAAGTTCTCGAACGGCACGTATCCGACGGATGCGCGACTGTCGGAGGAGTTGTCGCGGTTGTCGCCCATCATGAAGTAATGCCCCGCCGGCACCTTGAAGACCTCGGTGTTGTCGAACTCGCCATCGGACTCGAGGTCAAGAACCGAGTAGGTTGGACCGCCGTCCGGCAGCGTTTCCTCGTAGCGCTTATAGACGACGCGGCGGCAGTGACGGAAATAGGGGTCGCACTCTACGTTGGCGAACTCGTCCTGGAAGACCTTGGGCACTGCCGTGCCGTTGATGTAGAGCGTGCCGTCCCGCATCTGCACCTCGTCGCCCGGCAAGCCGACGACGCGCTTGATGTAATCGACGGACTGGTCCTGCGGCAGGCGGAAGACCGCGACGTCACCGCGCTTCGGCTCGGACGCGAGGACGCGACCTGAAAATATGTTCGGGCTGAACGGGAACGAGAAGCGGCTATAGCCGTACGCGAGCTTCGAGACGAACAGGTAGTCGCCGATCAGAAGCGTCGACTTCATCGAGCCCGACGGAATGTTGAACGGCTGATAGAAGAACACGCGCACAACCATCGCGATGGCGAGCGCCTGCACGATGATCTTTGCGGTTTCTCCCCAACCGGACCCCGTATTGGCCTTGGAGTTCGTGTCCAGGCTCATCTCCTGCTCCTTGGCCCGCCGGACGGTCCGGAAGGCGCTTAAACCATGCTCGCTATAGCGGCTCAGGGCGCCCGGTGCAAACCGGGATGCGGCGCGGGGCCGCCCCTTTTAACCGGCCGCGAGGGCCGCGTCCCCCGGCAGGGCGGAAATAATAACAATGGCTTGTGCAAGGGGAAAATCATCCGTCAGCGTGAGATCGATGCGCGCGACATAGCCCGAGGGCGTCATGCTGGCGAGCTGCAATGCCGCGCCCCCCGTCAGTCTGAGCGTGGGCCGCCCTGACGGCAGATTGATGACACCCATATCGCGCCAGTAGACGCCTCGGCGCAGACCTGTCCCCAGGGCCTTGGAGCAGGCTTCCTTAGCGGCGAAGCGCTTGGCGTAGGACGCCGCCCGCTGGGCTCGCGCTTCGGACTTCACCCGCTCTACCTCGGTAAAAACCCGGTCCAGGAAACGATCGCCGAAGCGGGCCAGCGTCGCCTCGATGCGGCGGATGTCGACGATGTCGTTGCCGATGCCGATGATCACGCGATGACCCGGCCCGAAGCCTTGAAACGCGCCTCGTCCATCAGCGCGCGCATGCGCCTGACGGCCGCGTGAAGGCCACCGAAGATCGCCTCGCCGATCAGGAAGTGACCGATGTTGAGCTCAACAACCTCGGGCATGCGCGCGAGCGCTGCCACCGTGTTGAAGGTGAGCCCATGTCCGGCGTGGACCTCGAGCCCACGGTTCGCCGCTTCGGTCGCGGCCTTGGCGAGGCGCGCGACCTCGGAAGCCGTGCTCTTGGCGTCGTCGGCCGCCACGTATTCGCAATAGGCGCCGGTGTGCAGCTCGACGATGTCGGCGCCGAGGTCCGCTGCGGCCTCGATGGCGCGGATGTCGGGCTCGATGAACAGCGAGACGCGGATGCCCGCGGACTTGAGGTCGCGAATGACGGGCGCCAGAGCGATCTTCTGGCCGGCCACGTCGAGGCCACCTTCGGTCGTGCGCTCCTCGCGCCGTTCCGGCACCAGGCAACAGGCGTTCGGCACGTGGCGTAGCGCGATGGCGACCATTTCCGGCGTTGCCGCCATCTCGAGGTTCAAGGGCCGCGTCAGCTCCGACTTCAGCCGCGCGATATCGGAATCGGAAATGTGCCGGCGATCCTCGCGCAGGTGGGCCGTGATGCCATCCGCGCCGGCCTCGACCGCAAGATGAGCCGCGCGCAACGGATCGGGATGACGCCCGCCGCGTGCGTTGCGGATGGTGGCGACGTGATCGATGTTGACCCCCAGGCGGAGGTACGTGGAGTTATTGGTCATCGGCTCTACCTTGCTGCGCACCGCACTTTGCGGGCGCATCGAGAAATCTCATTCAAACACACGGTCGACCTTGGTGACCACGGCTTTTGCCTTGAGGCCGTTAATGATCTGGTTCAAGTGCGCCAGGTCCCAGACCTCGAGGCCGATGCGCAGCTCCGTGAAGTCCTCGGCGCGGCGTAGCATCTTGAGGTTATCGATGTTGCCGCCGGCCTGACCGATGACGTTGGCGATCTCGGCCAGCGTGCCGGGGCGGTTCGGAGCCGTGACGCTGATCAAGGCCGGGAAGCGCTCCGGGTTCTCGGGGTCGATGTCCCAGGCGACGTCGATCCAGCGCTCGTGCTCGTATTCCTGCAGGCGCGGCGAATGGATCTGGAAGATGCGGATGCCCTCGCCCGGCGCCAGGACGCCCACGATGCGGTCGCCCGGCACGGCGCCGCCGGCCTCGAACAGTACCGGCATGTCGTTCTTGACGCCGCGGATCGGAACGCCACGCACGCGGCCGGATGGTGTGGCAGGTCCGCCGGAGGTGGTTTCCGTGTCGGAAGACGATCCGCCCATGCGCAGCTTGCTGGCCGCCGCCCGCGTGAGCCGGAGCCAGCCCTTAGCCTTGGCCGACGGTTCCTCCGCGCGCGAGAATGAACGCGCCGCGGCTGCCACCTCGGGCGAAACAGCGCGCACGACATCCTCGATCTTGACCTCGTTGCGCGCGACTGCCGACAAAAGATCGTCGAGGCTCTTTTGCGAAAGGCGCGGCAGCACCCTGCGCACGCGCTCGTCGGAATAGTGCTCGCCGATGCGCTCGAAGGCCGAGATCAGAAGCCGGCGGCCAAGCTCGGCGTACTGGCGGCGGATGGCATCGCGCGCGGCGCGGCGGATGGCCGAGCGGGCGCGGCCGGTGACAGCCAGGCTTTCCCAGGCGGCAGGCGGCGTGTGCGTCTTCGAGGTCTTGATCTCGACCTCGTCGCCGTTCCTCAAGCGCGTGTCGATCGGCACATGACGGCCGTTGACGTAGGCCGACACCGCGGCGTTGCCGACATCCGTATGCACGGCGTAGGCGAAGTCGAGCGGCGTCGCGCCGCGTGGCAGCGCGATCAAGCGGCCTTTCGGCGTGAAGCAGAACACCTGATCCTGGAACAGCTCGAGCTTGGTATGCTCCAGGAACTCCTCGGGGTTCGAGCCCTCGAGCAGCGTCTCGACGAGACGGCGCAGCCACTGGTAGGGGCCGCTCTCCTTGTCGGTGAAGACGAGGCTCTTCGAAGAGACACCGTTGACGCCTTGCCCCGCACCGTTGCCGCCGTTGCCATTGAGCTTCGGCGTGTCCTTGTAGAACGCGTGCGCGGCGACGCCGTACTCGGCGACGTCGTGCATGTGGCGCGTGCGGATTTGCAGCTCGACGCGCTGATGGCGCGGACCGACGACCGTGGTGTGGATCGACTGGTAGTTGTTCTGTTTCGGTGTCGAGATGTAGTCCTTGAAGCGGCCGGGCACCGTGCGCCATGTCTGGTGCGCAACACCGAGCACGCGGTAACAGTCGTCGATGGTATCGACGACGACGCGGAATGCGTAGATGTCCGACAGCTGCTCCATGCTGATCTGCTTGTTGGCCATCTTGCTCCAGACGGAGTAGGGCTTCTTCTCGCGCCCCGAGACCTCCGCCTTAATGCCGACGTCGGACAGCATCTTGTTCAGCGCGGTCTCGATTTCCTCGACCAGGCCCTCGTTGCGCTCGCGCAGCTCCTTCAGCTTCTCTGTGACGGTCTGGTAGGCCTCCGGGTTCAGCCAGCGGAAGGCATGCTCCTCGAGCTCGTCGCGCAGGTTCTGCATGCCCATGCGGCCCGCGAGCGGCGCGTAGATCTCGAGCGTCTCCTCGGAGACGCGCTTGCGGCTCTCGGGCTTCATGTGCTCGAGCGTGCGCATGTTGTGCAGGCGGTCCGCGAGCTTGACGAGCAGCACGCGGATATCGCTCGAGATGGCGATCAGGAGCTTGCGGAAGTTCTCGGCCTGCTCGGCCTTCTTGGAGACGAGGTCGAGGCGCTTGATCTTCGTCAGGCCATCGACGAGGGCGCCGATCTCAGGGCCGAAGAGCTGGTCGATCTCGGCGCGGGTGGCGTCGGTGTCCTCGATGACGTCGTGCAGCAGCGCGGTGACGATGGTCGCGTCGTCGAGCTTGAGCTCGGTCAGGATCGCAGCGACCTCGAGCGGGTGGGAGAAATAGGGCGCACCGGACGCGCGCTTCTGATTGCCATGCGCACGCATGGCGTAAACATAGGCGCGGTTCAGCAGCGCCTCGTCAGCCGTGGGATCGTATTTCTGTACTCGCTCGACGAGCTCGTACTGACGCATCATGACCCGCACACACTCCCGGCGCCGCCCAGCACCGTGCAATCACGCGAACCGGGCGCTCCTGCGAAAGGAACACCCGGACCGTCGCAAGAACCGAAGCTCAACGCCGAAGCTTAACGCACTGGCAGCGCCGGGTCAGCGCCCCCGCTCGCGCGGTCCGCCGCCGCCGTTGGACGACGGCTCGGAGGGCGTCATGCTCTCCAGACCGCGCAACAGCTGCTCCTCGGTGAGCACATCGACCTGCGTGTCGGACGCCTGATCGTCGCGGCCGAGGATGGGCGCGCGGCGCTCCTGCGGGAGAACCGGCGCAGCGGCCGCTTCGGGCTCGTCGACTTCGACGTTCTTCTGGATCGAGTGGATCAATGACTCGCGCATGTCCTCCGGCGGAATCGTGCGCTCGGCGATCTCGCGGAGCGAGATGACCGGGTTCTTATCATTGTCAGGGTCGACGGTGATCGCGCTTCCGTTGGCGATCGAGCGGGCCCGGTGCGCGGCGAGCAGAACGAGCTCAAAGCGGTTCGGGACCTTGTCGACGCAATCCTCGACTGTGACGCGTGCCATTCGCTAGCACCCCTCTCTCGTCTCGCAGATAATGCGGAGTAAAACCTATTGCTGCCGCAGCCCACCTGGGCGCGGCATGCCGCTCAAGGGGCTTAAGTGGCATGAAACCGACGTTTCGGCAAGTCATCCGCAGGAAATCGTGAGACTTTGCTCACCAATTGGCAAGCAATGCAATTAATCGCTTGAAAAGTCCGGAAAATGCCCCATTTTTAACCCCGGGCAGCATGAAGCGGGTCGTGGTGCTCAAGACGTCATGCGGTTCACGGTGCTGGATGAGGCAATTTTTCACCCTCGCTGGATTTCATTTCGAATAAGATCGCGCGTCGTCTTGATCTGGGGCGCTATAGATTTCGTTAGAAAGAGCGAGCACCCCTTAGGCCATATTTTCCGGACGGGGCTTGTTCAGGTGTTCGCACCGCTGACTCAAGGAACATAAAAAAATGCACTTTTATCAAGGCGAACGCGTCGCGCTGTTCATTGACGGCGCCAACCTCTATGCCACATCGAAGGCTCTTGGATTCGACGTGGATTACAAGCGGTTACTGGCTCTGTTCCGCCAAAAAGCCCATCTCGTCCGGGCTCTTTACTATACCGCGCTGTCGGAGGATCAGGAGTATTCTTCGATACGCCCGCTGATCGACTGGCTCGATTACAACGGTTTCACAATGGTCACGAAACCGACAAAAGAATTCACCGATGCCTCGGGCCGGCGCAAGGTCAAGGGCAACATGGACATCGAGCTCGCCGTCGACGCGATGCGGCTGGCCGACACCCTGGACCATATCGTCCTGTTCTCGGGCGACGGAGATTTCCGCGGGCTCGTGGCGGCGCTCCAGCAGAAGGGGCGCCGGGTCAGCGTGGTTTCGACGCTGCAGACGCAGCCGGCCATGGTGGCAGACGAGTTGCGCCGTCAGGCGGACCAGTTCGTCGATCTCGCCGATCTCGAGCAGTTGATTGGCCGTGACGCGTCGGCCCGCAGTGGCGGGCGCTCGTCCGGACGCGGCGGCCATCGCGACTACCACGACGCTGACGACGTGTCGCAAGAAGAAGTCTAGCGCCCAGAAATCAACAGGCGGCAAGCGGGTGCTCCCCGATTGCCGCTTGCCGCCCCGCCGTTCGCGCGGTTACCTGCCGCCATGGCCAACGCGCCCTCCCCTACACTCACCTCCTTCCCGCCCGAAGCACCGCGCGACTGTCCGCTGTGCCCGCGGCTGGTCGCCTTCCGTGCCAATGCGGCGCGGGCGCAACCGTCGTGGCACAACGGAGCCGTGCCCTCGTTCGGTACCAGCGATGCCCGTCTGCTGATCGTCGGGCTGGCGCCGGGGTTGCGCGGGGCGAACAGGACCGGGCGTCCGTTTACGGGCGACTACGCGGGCGAGCTTCTCTATTCGACGCTGATCAAGTTCGGCTTCGCCGAGGGAACCTACCGGGCGGACCCCGCCGATGGGCTCACGCTCGTCGACTCCATGATCACCAACGCGGTACGTTGCGTGCCGCCGGAGAACAAGCCTCTGCCTGCCGAGATCACGACCTGCCGCGGCTACTTCTCGGCGCGGCTTGCCGCGCTTCCGCGGCTCAAGGCCCTCGTCGTGTTGGGGCGCGTCGCGCATGACCAGACGATGACGACGTTGGGTCTTAGAAAGTCTCAGTTCCCCTTCGCGCACGGTGCACGCCATGACGCCGGCGGCCTCACCCTGTTCGACAGCCTCCACTGCTCGCGGCTCAACACCAACACCGGACGCCTCACGACCGAGATGTTCCACGCCGTGTTCCGCGATGTTCGCCGGTTCCTGGACGAGCTGCCGGCCGCGGGGAATTGAACAGGATCAAAGACGAAATCGCGCGCCTGGCCTCTTCAAGGTTTTCGGCTCGCCGCCTATCATCCGCTTGGCAGCAAGTCTGGCGCCCCGACGGGCGACCTCTCTCAAGCCTCGTTGGAGGACGTCAATGGCACTCGAAATCGCGCCGGAGAAAGTGGCGCACGTCATCATCAAGGCGCGCGAGTTCGACGCCAAGGTCGGCGCCTGGAACTCCTCGCCCTCGGAGGGCGATGCGGACGAGGATCCGAGCTCCATCCTCGAGGACTTCTCAAACGATCCGACGGCTGCGGAGATCGCAGGCTTCATTGATGCGCTCAACGACGACGAGCAGGTGAACCTCGTGGCGCTGGCGTGGGTCGGGCGCGGCACCTTCGAGCCGGAGGAGTTCGACGAGGCGGTGGACACCGCGCGCAGCGAGCAGATCACCTCGACGGCGATCTATCTGCTGGGGTTGCCGCTGCTGGCCGACTACCTCGAGGAGGGGCTCGAGAAGCTCGGCTACTCGCCGGGCGACATTGAGGAGGACGTGCTCTAGAGCAGGCTCAGGAACTCAACTCCCGGAGTAGATCGCGGGCGTGTGTGTGTGGCGGGTGCACGGGGTAGATCGCGCGCTCGATGCGGCCGTCGCTAAGCACCAGCGTCAGACGTCTCAGATAAACCACGCCGCCGGTCTCGAAGGTCGGCAGGTTGAGCGCTCTGCGCAACGCACCTTCGGCGTCCGACAGCAGTGGAAACGGGAGGCGCATGCGCTCGGCGAACTCCTGCTGGTCCTCTGTCGCCTGTCCGCTGATGCCGAGCACGCCAATGCCCTGCTCGCGAAAGTTCTCGCGATGATCGCGGAAGCCTTCGGCTTCGGGCGTCGAGCCGTGGGCGCCGCCGATGTCGTCCCACCGCGGGGGATTGGGCAGGCCGGGCTTGCCGGTCCACGGGTAGATAAAAACGATCCAACGACCAGGGAGACGCGCGAGCGATACGGTGCTGCAGTCGGTGGCGGGGAGCAGGATGTCCGGTGTTGCGAGTCCCGCTACGAGATGACGTGCACCGCCATCGTCTTCCGGTGCCGGCCAGGGCCACGCATGCGTCATCGCGCGTGCGCCTTGGAGCAAGCAACGTCGCGCAGGTCGCGCCGCGCCGCCATCGCTCTCAGCCCTTCTCGCGCATGATGCGCGCCTTCTGCCGGTTCCAGTCGCGCTTGGCGGCGGTCTCGCGCTTGTCGTGCAGCTTCTTGCCCTCGGCGAGGGCGAGCTTCAGCTTGGCGCGTCCGCGGGCGTTGAAATAGAGTTCGAGCGGCACGATCGTCATGCCCTTGCGGGAGACGGCGTTGAATAGCTTGGCGAGCTCGCTCTTGTGCAGAAGCAAGCGGCGCTTGCGGCGCGGCTCGTGCTGGAAGAAGCGGCCGGCCTGCTGGTATTCCGGAATGTAGGCGTTGATCAGGCAGAAGCTGCCGTCGTCCTCGAAGGACGCGAAGCTCTCGGCAATGTTGGCCTGGCCCGCGCGCAAACTCTTCACCTCGGTACCCTTGAGCTCGATGCCGGCCTCGTAGGAATCCGTGATGAAGTACTCGTGGCGCGCCTTCCGGTTCTCGGCAACGAGCCGGCGGCCGTCGTCCTTATTGGCCGACATGGCTCTATCAGCTTTCTATTCGGCGGCAGCGGCCTGCAGCAGGCCTACTTTGGCGAGCGCCGCGTCGACGACCTTCTTCGCCGCATCCGTCAGCGGCACCATCGGAAGGCGCATCTCGGGCGAGCAAAGGCCGAGGCGCGAGGCGGCATACTTCACGGGGCCGGGATTGGTCTCGACGAAGAGCGCGTCGAACAGCGGCAGCAGACGATCCTGCTGGGTGAGCGCGCCTGCAAAATCACCCTTCATCAGCGTGTTCTGGAATTCCGCGCAGAGCCGCGGCGCCACGTTGGACGCGACCGAGATGCAGCCATGGCCGCCGTGCGCGGCAAAACCCAGGGCTGTCGCGTCCTCGCCCGAGAGCTGGACGAACTCCCGCCCGAGAGCGTGGCGCTGCTGCGATACACGGGCGATGTTCGCCGTCGCGTCCTTGACGCCGACAACGTTTTTCAGCTCGAAGATGCGCGCCATGGTGGCGACGGACATGTCGACGTTGGTGCGGCTCGGAATGTTGTAGATAACTATGGGAACGCCGACCTTGTCGTTGATGGCCTTGAAGTGGTGATAGAGGCCTTCCTGGCTCGGCTTGTTGTAATACGGATTGACGATCAGGAGGCCGTCGGCGCCCGAGCGCTCGGCGTGCTGTGACAGCTCGATCGCCTCATCGGTGGAGTTCGAGCCGGTGCCGGCAATGACCGGCACGCGCCCGCGCGCAACCTCGATCGTGACGTCGATCACGCGCTTATGCTCGTCAAAATTCAAAGTCGGACTTTCGCCGGTGGTGCCTGTCGGAACCAGCCCATGCGTGCCCTCGGAGATCTGCCACTCGACAAGCTGGCGCAGCGCCTCCTCGTCGAGAAGACCGTTCTTGAACGGCGTGATCAGCGCCGTGATGGAGCCCTTGAACATATGCCCTCAAACATTCCTTGTGCGGTCACAAAGGACCGCGCTCCGCGCATTATTCGATCGCTAACCGACCGGTGCGGGATATTCCTTAGCGGGCCGTGGGTAGCTTGACGCGTTCGCGCGAGTTTGTACCCTCAGGCTATTCGCCCGTCCCGATCTTGGCCTCCGATGCGACCGGGACGGTGGACATTATGCGGTCGAGGAGCGGGCCGCAAGCGGCCCGCGTGTTTGGGGTTGCGTAGCCTTTAATTCTACAAAAAAGGCAAATCTACAAAAAGAATGGGCCGTAACGGGGCGGCAACTGTTATCGCATTTTGAAACGGGCGTTTTCGGGCGCCGCGATGAGGATGAGCGTGACGGGACAAACCTCGACAATCATGACCGCAGCCCGCTGGTTGCGCATACGCCGATCGGGCAGCACTGCGCTGCTGGCAGCGGCTGCTTGCGCGCTCGCGGCGGCGTGGCCGGCCGCTGCCGCACAGACCGAGCTTCCCAAGCCTGCCAACCCGTCCCAGGCCGAACGCGAGCACACGGCGCGGCTCGATAAGGCGATCGCGCCCCTCTCGAATTATGCGTTGAGCGCGGGCGATGCCCAGAACCTACGGGAGGCGCTGCGCGCGCTTTCAGGCGCCAAGGTGGACGTGGCGCAAGCAGATGCTATCAAACGGCAGATTGAAGACCCGGTGGCGCGCAAGCTGGTGGACTGGTTCCGCCTGCGCAAGGGTTTCGGCGACGCCCGTGAATACCGCGCTTTCCTCGACGCCAATCCGGCGTGGGGCGACCGTACGACGCTGACGCAGAAGCTCGAGGAGGTGCTGTTCACGCAGGGCGGCAGCTCCGGCGAGATCAAGTCGTACTTCTCGGGGCGCGAACCGCAAAACGGCGTCGGGCTCGCGGCGCTGGCGTCGGCGCATCTCGCCGAGGGCAACAAGGACCAGGCGCGCCGCCTCGCGGCACGGGCCTGGCGGGAGACGATCCTGCCGGCATCACTCGAGCCAGGCTTCCTGGCGCGCTTCGGATCGCTGCTGACGCTGGCCGATCACAAGTGGCGGATCGATATGCTGCTGCTCGACGACGTCCGCTGGAAAGCTGCGAAGAGCCAGCGTGCGGCCATCGTGCGCCGTGTCATCGCGCTGCTTCCGGCGACCGAACAGAAGAAGGCCAAGGCCCGGCTATCCGTGTTTCTGGAAGAGAAATCCGGGCTCAAGGCCATCGAGGCGCTGCCGGCGGAGCGCACGCCCGACTGGGGCCTCACGTTCCACCGCATCCAAGCGCTGCGGCGCGCCGGCAAGAATGACGAGGCTGCGAGCCTCCTGCTCTCGGCGCCGACCGAGGAGGCGCTCATCGTTTCGCCCGATGCCTGGTGGATCGAACGGCGCGCGAACGCCTACGCGGCACTCAGGCTCAACAATCCGAAGCTCGCCTATGCGCTCGTGCGCGAGGCAGGCCCGCTCAGCGAGAACCCTCTCAAAGACCAGTCTTTCATGGCTGGATGGCTAGCGCTGCGCTACCTCAAGGATACGAAAGCCGCCGAGCGGCACCTCCGCGTCATGAACAAGGCCGCGGACGGACCTTTAAGCCGCGCCAAGGCCCGTTACTGGCTCGGGCGCACGGCGGAAGCGCGCGGCGACAAGCCGGCTGCCCAAGAGTTCTACCGGCAGGCGCTCTCCGACCCGGACACGTTCCACGCGCTGCTCGCGCGCCAAAAGCTCGAGCCGGGCCGGCTCGCCATCTCCACCTCACCGCCGAAGGCGCCGAGCGCGGCGCAGATCCGCCGCTTCCTTGACCACGATGCGGCAAAAGCGGTGGTGATCGCCAAGAATGCCGGGCTCGATGCCAGCGTCATGCGCACATTCCTCGTGCAGCTTCGCATGTTCCATATCGAGGACGAAGCTGAGCTTGCCATGGTTGCGCATCTGGCCGAGGCGGTCGGCGATACGCAATCGGCGGTGCGCGTCGCCAAGTTCGGCATCGCACGCGGGCACAACCTCTATTACTATGCCTACCCGGTGCACCCCTTCCCGGCCTACAAGCCACTGCGCAAGCCGCCGGAGACGGCGTTCCTGCTCGGGCTGGCGCGCCAGGAGACGGAATTCAACACGCTCATCGTCTCAGGGGCAGGCGCCAAAGGCCTGCTGCAGGTGATGACTGTGACCGCCAAGCACGTCTGCCGCGATTACAAGATCAAATGCGACATCGACAGGCTGACCTCGGACCCGTCCTATAATACGATGCTGGCATCGGCTTATGTGGGCGACCGGATGCAGGAGTTTCAGGGCTCCTATATTCTGACACTCGCGGGATACAATGCTGGCCCGGGGCGCGCGAGACAGTGGATTCGCGAGTTCGGAGATCCGCGCAATCCGAAGGTCGATCCCGTCGATTGGATCGAGCGAATCCCGATCCAGGAGACACGCGAGTACGTCGGGAAGGTGCTCGCCAATATACAGATCTACCGGGCGCGGCTTGGCGAGGAGCAGGCAGCGCTCAGGTTGGAAGAAGATCTCAATAGAGCGCGCGTGGCGGCGCGCCAGCCCGGAGGAAGATCAGACGGATAATCGCTTCCCGCGATGGACTGGGCGGTCCTGAGCGGGGGCAAACAGCGGGGTGTTTGTATGACGCGTATGTATCAGGCGTACCGGGACATCTATTTCACGGCCCGTGACGGGCTCAGGCTCTATGGCCGGCATTATCCGGCGGCATTCCACGACGGCACCGAGCGACGGGCCCTTCTGTGCCTCGCCGGGCTCACGCGCAACAGCCGCGATTTTCACATCATCGCCGAAGCCCTGTCGCAACATCCGCAAGCGCCGCGCGACGTCTATACGTTCGACTCCCGGGGGCGGGGGCTCTCGCAGAACGATCCCGATTGGCAGAACTATACAGTGCAGCTTGAGACGGTCGACGCGCTCGACTTCATGACCGTCACCGACACGGCGGGGGCGGCGATCCTCGGCACCTCGCGCGGCGGCCTCATCGCCATGGTGATGGCCGCGATGCAGCCGCGCAACCTGGGGCCGGTGATTCTCAACGATATCGGGCCCGTCATCGAGCAGGCGGGGCTCGGGCGCATCTCGGCTTACGTCGGGCGCATTCCGCTGCCGGCCTCCTGGAAGGAAGCCGGCGCGCTGGTCGCCGACATGGGGCGGCGCTCGTTTCCCGCGATCTCGGCCAGCGAATGGGAAGAGGTGGCGCGGCAGTGGTTCAACGAGCACAAGGGGCGCCCGGCTCCGGGATACGATCCCGCGCTGTCGAACATGCTCTCGGTGCTCGACGGGCCGATCCCGAAGCTGTGGCCGCAATTCGAGGCGCTGAAGCGCGTACCCGTGCTCGTGCTGCGCGGCGAGACCTCCGACATTCTCTCTTCGGAGACGGTCGAGGAGATGCGGCGGCGGCATCCGGCACTGTCGTCGTATGTGGTCAAGGGACAGGGCCACGCGCCGCTTCTGCGCGACGCGGAGAGCATCGACACCGTGGCGCGCTTTCTAGCGGCGGCGGAAGTCGCGGAATGGCAACCGCGGTTGGCTTACGGCTGATCGCTCCGGCGGCGCGTCACGAGGCTCACGAGCACGAGCGCCGCAAAGCCTGCGGGCACGCCAAACACGGCGCCGGATGCGCTGTCGATGCCAAACCAGTTGGCGAGGCCGCCGCTTGACGGCGTGCCGCGCGCCAGCGTCTCCAGGGCTGCTTCGGCAGAGGCCCTCGCCTCCTCGCTCTCGGCGTCGCGGGCTTCCGTCGTGAGCGTCTCGAACTCCTCGATGGCGAACTCGCCGGCGTTCGAGAGCGGCGCCCATGTGCGGTAGAACGCGGCCGGAAAAACTTCGATGCCGAAGTCGTAGTAAAGCGTGACGCCGCCCCCCAAGAGAATTGCGGCTATGGCACCGGCTGCCGTAGCGCGCTTCCAGGCTAGGCCGAGCGCGAGCACGGGGAAGAGGCCTGCTGCGCCCAGCGACAGCGCAGATACCGTGATGCTGACCAACTCGTCCGGTCTCAGCGCCGCGAAGCCGGCCGCGGCGAGCGGGATGATCAGCGTGAGCGCGTAGGCGCGCAGCGGCCGCCCCTCGGACACGGGCTCACGTGTTCGGCCGGAAAGCGCGACCGCAATCAAGCTTCGTGCGAGTGCCGCCGCAATCACGAGCGCGGGCAGCAGGAAACCCAACAGGATCCATGCTGGGGCGCCAGACAACGCGGGAAGCGCGATCAGCAAGCCCAACGGCTCGAGCACGAGTGCGGCCTGCGTCAGGGTTGCGGTGTTGTTGCCGGCGGCGGCCGCCGCCGCGGGAAGAACCTGGCCGACGTAAGCCTGCCAGAGGTCGGCGGACGATGCGCCCGCGCCCAGTGCGCGCGCCGCCTCGATGATGGCACTGCGGACCTGCTCGTCGAGCGCGAGCCAGCGCTGCTCCATTGCGAGCGCATGCGCGGCGAGGCTGTCGGCGATGGCGGCCGGATCGATCTGGCCGGCGCTTACGGCCTTGGCCACGTGATCGAGCATCGCAATCGACGTGCCGTGGATGTGCGCGAGCCCTGCACCGAGGGGTGCCTCGAGCCACACCGGAAGCGTCGCGAGCGGCGTGTTCGCGGCCATAGCGCCATAGATCTCGAGCTTGGCGTAGGCCGCGAGCGCCGGGACGGTAACCAGGACAAGCATCACGAAGAGCGCGCTCCACGCGCCGGCGAGGCGGACAGTAGCGGCGCGCCGTCCGTTCGAGGCGAGCGCAGAGGCGAGTTGCGGCAGCACGGCTACGCCCAGCGCCAGCGAGACGACCAGCGCAAAGGTGT
The DNA here is from genome assembly GCF_900117455.1 of Hyphomicrobium sp. CS1GBMeth3. NCBI lineage: Bacteria > Pseudomonadati > Pseudomonadota > Alphaproteobacteria > Hyphomicrobiales > Hyphomicrobiaceae > Hyphomicrobium > Hyphomicrobium sp. CS1GBMeth3. The sequence continues at coordinate 2,282,803 of NZ_FPHO01000003.1, read as the reverse complement.
CGAGCCGCGAGAGCCGCAGGAATGGCGTCACGTGTACGGCAAAGGTTTCGAACTCGACGAGGCCGTTCTCGATGAGCTCTTGCTCGAGGCGGTCGACGGCGCTCAGGGCATCGCCATAGGCGAGGTGCGGGAGTACAAGCCCGTGGCTCTTCGATGCCAGCAGCACCAGCGGCAGGAGCAGGCCCGCGAGAAACATTACAAACGCGACGGCTGCGAGCCAGGCGAAGGCTCGGTTGCTTAGAAGAACGCTGGCTGCGATGCTGAGCACCGCAGCGACGACAATCGCGGGGAGATAGGGCAGGCCCAAGCTTGCTTCCGCGACTATGCCGATGGTTGCGAGCTCGGCTGTCAGAAGCGGCAGCGCGACGAGAACGAGCACGATGCCGCCCGCAACGGCGGCTGCCTTCCCGAAACTCGTGAGTAATGCCTCGGGAATCGACGCCGCCCCCACGCGCGCGATGTGCGGCGCAATCAGCAGCCCGGCCAGGACAATGCCGGCGAGCGGGCCGAGCCCATAGGCCAAGTGATCGAACCCGGCGGTGAAAACGAGGCCGGGCAACGCCGCCAGGATCGCAACGGGCAGCGCGCGTCCCGCCGCCGAGAGGCCGACAAGCGCCGTCGCAGCGGGGCGCGTTGCCACTGCCTTCGTGCCCAGAGTGGCGTCACTCATGGCCGCCCTCCGCAGCCTCGATGCGGTTCTGGCGCGCAGCCCAGGCGAATGCGACGACGACGAGCCCGATCAGGGCTCCCTGCGCCGCCAGGTAGTAGCCGAGCGGCAGGCCTTGCAGGCGCATGAGGTTGGCGGGCTCGGCGGCGAGCGGCAGGCCGATCGCGAGCGCCGCGATCAGCAACAGCGCGACCGTGGTCAAGCGCACCGTGCGGACGGAAAGGCGGCGTTCCGGGTGACGGGCGATCGCGCGCCGCGCGATGCCGGCTGCGATCAGCAACAGGCCGATCGCGAGCAGGAACGCCGTGCCGCCGTAGCCCAGAAGGGGAAGAACATCGATGCCTGAAGCGCCCGGGATCAGCGCGCCGACGCCCGACACGACGGCCAAGACGCCGAAGATCAGCAGCACTCCAAGTGCGATTTCGATCATGTCCCCTCCAGAGGATCGGATTATCCCCGCAGCAACAGGCTCGCCGCAATTGCCATCGAGACAATGACAACGAGAGGGCGGATCAGCCGCGCGCCGCGCGCCATGGCCATGCGGGCGCCAGCGCGCGAGCCTACGATCTGCCCCGCGGCCATGGCCAAGCCAACGGTGTAGTCCACGTGTCCGGCTGCCGCAAAGACGGCAAGCGGCACGGCATTCGACGTCAGGTTCAGGAGCTTGGTGGCGGCCACGCTCTTCAGGAGATCGGTCCCGGCCAAGGCAACGAACGCCATCAGGTACATGGAGCCCGCGCCGGGGCCCAGAAAGCCGTCGTAGGCGCCGATCGGTGCCGCGGCGGCGAACGCGAACGGCAGCGGCGCCAGCCGGGCGCGGCGGCTCTCCTGGCCGAGGCGCGGCGCGAAGGCGAAATAGGTGGCAATCAGTATGAGCGCGGCTGGGATGACGCGCTCCAGGAGCTCGGCGTCGAGCCACTGGACGCAGAGGCTGCCGGCCAGGGCCCCCGCGGCCGTTGCCGTCACGGCGAAGCGCAAGCTCGCGATATCGAGATGACCGGCGCGCCAGAAGGTCAGGGCCGAGGCGGCCACGCCAAACGTGCCCTGCAGCTTGTTGGTGGCAACGGCCGTGACCGGTGGCAAACCGGCGAGCAGAAGCGCTGGCAACGTTATGAGGCCACCACCGCCCGCGATGGCGTCGACGAAGCCGGCACAGACAGCGACCGCGATCAGAAGACCGACGATCTCGAACTCCACCGTGCTGGTGCTCCTCGCTCCGCAACGCGCCGACACAAAGACCGGGCACAATGAAGTTCGGGGTGGGCCTCACGGCGCCACCCCGAAACTCCTTCTCCCTAGACTTGGGCCCTTATTCTGTTCGCCGGCGCGGAAGGCCCCCCTCACCCAGCGGGTGCGACAATGAGTGCCGTTCACCCCGATGTCAAGAACCTGTGATCAGGCAACGGGCTTTTCCGTTCGGGTAATTCTTTCGATGAGGCTGCCCCGGCGCTCGGGCTTCTTGGTTAGCGCCTCTTCAGGGGCCGCCGGAGGCGTGGTAGCGGACGCCGCGGCGCCGTTGCTCTCGCCTTCCGAGGAGGACACCGCGCTCGCCCCGTCGAGCGCGCGCAGGAAACCGCTAACGCGCGAGGAATCTCCGCCCTCACGGCGGGGCGCGGACACCTCCGCTGGCGGGGCAAGACGCGAGGGACGCGGGGCACTGATGCGTTCGACCAGCGGCGGGCGCGCAGGACGTCCGCTCGTGGTTTCGCGGTCGCCGCGGGCGCCCGAGGTCGGGACGGTGCCGGCACCCATGCGGCGCATCTCATCCATGAAGTGCGCGGCCTGACGCGCCAATTTCTCGTTTGCGGCGGCGATCTCGGCACGCAGGCGCTGGATGGTGCTCGTCTGCTCGTCCGCTTGGGCCTGCAGGGCGCTGACGCGTGCGCGCAAGGCGACCTTGCTGTCCTTCACCGCCTTGTCGTCTGCGTCCTCCGCCTCGTATGTCGTAAGCGCGGCCTTGAGGCGGGCAATCTCCGCCGCCCGATCCTCGTTGGTCGTCTTCAAGGCGCGAATCTCTGTTTCGAGTGCCGCCTGGCCGGCATGCCCTGCCTCCGCCATGCCGCGCGCCGAGCGCAGCGCGGCCTCAGCCTCGAGCAGGTCCTTACGCAGGCGGTTAATCTCCGCCGCGAGGTCGACATTCGACGTCGCGGACCTGCTGGCTTCGTCGGCCGCGCCTGACTTGGCGGACGGACGAGCCTCCTTCTCGGTAGTTCCTGCGATCTGCTCCGGGCGAGCGCCTGCGCTCGACAGCACGCCCTGGAGGCGCGCTATGACGGCCGACTGATCGCGCGTCTTGGTGCGCAGCGCCTCGATCTCGGCGCGCAGTGCCACCTCGCCGTCGAAGCGGGGATCGGAAAGCTGATCGCGGTTGCGGGCGGCGCGCGTAGCCAGCGTTGCCTTGAGGCGATGAATCTCGTCGCGCTGCTGGGCGTTGATCTGCGTCGCCTCCTCCAGCGCCTGCGACTGGCGCTTCGAAGCCTGCGTCAGATCTCCGAGCTCGCGGTCGCGGTGAATCAGGAGGCTCTTCGTCTCGTTGAGGCGGTACTCGACTTTGGGCATGCGCTCGGCGATCGTCTGCTCGAGCACGCGGCGGGCGTTCTCGTGCTCCTCGAGCTCGGAGCGTAGGCGCTCGACGTCACCTTCGAGCTCGCTGATGGCGGCGTCGCGTCGATTGAGCTCGACGCGCTGACGGGCGGCGGAATAGGCCGCCTTCTCGAGCTTTTGCTCGAGCTTGTGAATGGTCAGCGCATAAGTGGCGCGCAAGCGGTCCTTGTCGGCCGCGATCTCCGACGAGGACAGCGGCATGGTCGCGCGCAGCTGATCGGTCGCGATACGCGCCGAGCGGCGGCCGTACAATGGCGCGAGCAAAAAGCCAATGAGTCCCGCCGCGAAGAATCCGAGCGCGACCAGCATCGCCGACTGGATGGTGATCACCGGCGCATCCCCCGGGTCACTCCTTTCATACCGCCACAGGCCCCTTCCATCCGCCACTCCGCAAGACATGCAGACACGCGAACAAACCCGACGGGGCGACTTAATCTGGCCCCGGTGTCAGGCGCAAGTGTGTCGCCCGGGAAAGGGGACCGTCGCCCCCTTATAAAGGATTCCAGGTGGGTGCGCGGGTATACTTCAGATAACCGAGGTTCGCGCCGAGGCGCACGCCGACGCCCGAGCGAATGACGGCCAGTGTGACATTGCCGTACGTCTGAAATTGCACGCTGAGGCCGCCGACGAAATAGGCCGAGCCCTGCACACCGCCAAATCTGTTATAGATTTCCGATGGATCGGAGAGATTGTAGACGAGCACCATAGTCTTCGACCCCTCGGCGCCGGCGTCGTAGCCGACGGATGGGCCTTGCCAGAAGACCTTGTGGTCGCCCGCGTCCTTCGTGAAAAGGCGCCCTTCGCCGTAGCGCAGACCTAAGAGGAACGCGCCACCCGCATCCTCTCCCAGGATGTAGCCGTTGGGCCGCCCCTGGCTCTGAAACGCATACTCGACCGCCTTGCCCAGCCCCTGGCTGATGGCGCCGAAGAAGCCGTGGCCGGCCGAAATGATCTCGTTCTGGCTGTAGTACTTGTCATCATCCTGCGCGGGCGGAGGCGCGTCGCGGTACGCCTCCTGGCCGGGCGGCGCATACGGGTCGCCATAGCCGCCCCGTCCGCCATCGTCGGCCGGACGGCCGGGATCGCTGTAGGCGTCGTCATAACTGCGAGGCGGCGGCGAATAGGCATCGTTTCCGCCGCCGGAGTAGCCGTCGTTGCCCGATGAGCGTGGCGAATAGCTGTCGTTGTTGTCGTAGCCGCCGCTACCGCCACCCGAATACGCATCGCTGCCGCGATAGCCGCCACGGCTCGGGGCGTACGATTCGCTGCCGCCGGAATAGGCGCTGCGATTTTGATCATACGAGCCGCCGCGATTCGCGGAGGATGTATCGCCTCCCGAATATCCGTAAGAGCCACCCTGCTGCGCATAACCGCCCTGGCTGCCAGAGTCGGACGAGCCGCTGCGGTAGCTATCGGGGCTCCAGAGATTGTCTTGAGCGAGGGCGGGAGCAAAGACGGAATTGGCGAGCAGCACCAACGCTGCCCCGGCAGCTGCGGACCAACGGCGCAGACGAACAGGCGTAGTCATGGGTTTGCGAAATCCCTGGTGGCGCGTGGCGCAGAGCACGCCGAACCGCGCGCAAAAATGAACCGAACCCCGTGTGATCCTTCGCGCAAAGTATTACTAAAGTATGGCTGCGGGACGGCGCGCGCGGGTCTTGGAGCGCGCGAAATTGCGCAAGCGATGGAGACGACTCACAAAATCGCCGCGCGACGTGTGCGAAATTTTTTCCTCGTGCCCCTTGCAGGGGCAGGCTCGCGATTCGATCCGGCCACGCGTTGCCATCGAGACTCATTCCCGCCTCAAAATTCCACCCTCCCACGCCACATGTGCTCGGCACGCTTGCAGAAGCCGGGACGGCGTGTATCCAGAGGTTGAGGGTCCTGCGGCGGACGCGTTCGCACTCGGTCCGATATGTTGCCTGCGTACGGTAAGCCTTGGTGCGCGCCTCCTGCGCTGCGGGAAGCGGTTGCCCTTGAGGGCGCTGGCAAGAGGACACAGACATGAGCGAGTCAAAGCGCGCGCATCCGACCGATCTCGAGCTTGCGGCTTTGATCTCCAGCAAGATCTGCCATGACGTGATCGGCCCCGTGGGCGCCATCTACAATGGTCTTGAGATCCTCAACGAGGACGACGACGCGGAAGCCCAGTCGTACGCGCTCTCCGTCATTCGCAACGTCACCGAGCAGGCTTCGGCGCGCCTGCAGTTCGCGCGCTTCGCGTTCGGCGCCGCAGGATCGGCTGGGGCGCAGATCGACCTGGGCACTGCCGAGCAGATCTCGCGTGGCTTCATCGGCCAGGGCAAGCACAAGCTCGTCTGGATTGGCTTCCCCGGCTACATGGTCAAGGACAAGGTGAAGCTCTTGCTCAACCTGATCGCGGTGGCGGTCACGGCGCTGCCGCGCGGCGGCGAGATCGAGGTGCGCCTCGAGGGCACGGCGGAAGCGCCGAGCTTTGCGCTCCGCTGCAAGGGAACGGGCGCGCGGGCGCCTCAGCATCTCGGCGAGTTCATTGCCGGTGACGGCGCGCCGCCTCTCGATGCGCTCACCATCCAGGCCTACTACACGTGGCGGCTCGCGCAGGCTTCGGGCATGAGCCTTTCCATCATCAAGGATGGCGCCGACGTTGTGCTCTCGGCGGCCGGTTAACGCCGGCAGCACGCGGATCTTCTCCTTCTCCGAATCACAATCGCACTTATTTTTGCGCTAGCTCACGGGGTTAGCAGGCATGCGGTTGTTTGTTCGATGGCGGCCGTTTCAACCCGCCGTTAACTCGTTTGCATCAAGGTCGATCTGATGCTTCCCGCGCTCGGCCAGCCGGAGTTCCCAGGCCCCATGAAACGCTTCCTCGTCGCAGACCAGTCGGAGATCATCCGCAAAGTCGTGCGCCATTATATGGAGCAGCTTTCCTTCGAGGTCGTCGAGGCCGACTGTGCAGACGAGGCGCTGGAGCTCTGCCGAAACAACAACATCGACGCGCTCTTTCTCGATTGGCGCCTGCCAGGCAAGACGCCGGTCGAGTTTCTGACGGCGCTGCGCTTCTCCGGTGAGAACACGCGCCGTCCCCTCATCATCTACGCCACGACCGAGAACGACCCCGCCGACATCTCGCGCGCGTTCTCGGCGGGTGCCGATACCTACATGATGAAGCCGTTCGACCGCACAGCGTTCATGGAAACGCTGAGCAACGCCGGGCTTGCCGCCTGATTCCAGTCTGAATTTTTCTGTCGTCCCACGGGGGCTGCGCCGGCATCCTGCTGGCTTTGCTCCCTTGCGCTTGGTAAGCGTCGCTATCCTCGCCGTGATGATAGAGACCTTTCTTGCTGCGCGTCGAACATCTCAGAATCGGATCGCTGCCGCCGCTGTCGTTCGCCGTCGCAGAGGGCGAGTGCCTCGCCATCGAAGGCCCGTCCGGCTCGGGCAAGAGCCGCATCCTGCGCGCCATCGCCGATCTTGATCCCGTCGAAGGCCAAGTGTTCCTCGACGGCACAGAGCGGCGCGAAACGGGACCGCAAGCGTGGCGCCGGGCCGTTCGCTTTGCAGCCGCAGAGCCCGGCTGGTGGACGGACACGCCGCGCGGCACGCTGCCCTCGACCGCTTCCCTGCAACCGCGAATCACCCGGCTGCTCGCCGCCGTCGGCCTCGACGAGGGCCTTCTTGACCGTCAGGTCAGCCTGCTTTCGACGGGCGAGCGGCAGCGGATCGCGCTCGTGCGTGCGCTGCTCGACGAGCCGAAGGTGCTCCTGCTCGATGAACCGACGGCGGCGCTCGACAAGGCGGCCACAGCGCTGGTCGAGGAATTGATCCGCTTTCAGCTTCTCGCCGGGCGCAGCGTGCTCATCGCCAGCCACGATGCGGCGCTCATCGAGCGCCTTGCCCACGCGCGCTTGCAGCTCGCACCGACCAACACCGTGGCCATGCCTTCCAGGACTGCGCAGCCATGACCTACGTGCCCCTCGAGCTCACCGACCTTGCACTCGCGGCGGTGCTGCTGATCGCGAACGGCGTGGTGTCGTTCTGGTTCCGGCTCGGCCTCGAGCGCTCGCTCGCGATCTCGGCCTTGCGCATGGTGTTGCAGCTCAGCGTGGTGGCTTTGGCGCTGCGTTTCATCTTCGCGCTCAACTCGCCGCTTTGGACGGCGTTGTTCGCCGTCTTCATGGCGGTGGCTGCGGGCTACGAGGTCGTGTCGCGGCAGGAGCGACGCATGGGCGGCTGGATCGCGACTGCGCTCGGCGCCGGCGCGCCGTTCTTCGCGGGGCTGCTCGCGACGCTGTTCGCCACCGCGCTCGTGATCGGGCCGGATCCCTGGTACGCGCCGCGCTACGTACTGCCGATTTTCGGCATGATGCTCGGCAACGCTCTGTCGGGCACCAGCCTCGTGTTGGATTCCATGACGTCGGCCTCGGTGCGCGAGCGGGCGGCGATCGAGGCGAGGCTCGCGCTCGGCGCGGGGCGCTATGAGGCGTTCGACGGCGTGCTGAGGCGCGCGCTGACGACGGGCCTGATGCCGATCGTGACGGCCATGGCGACAACCGGCGTCGTGGCGCTGCCTGGCATGATGACGGGCCAGATCCTGGCCGGCATCGATCCCGTCTCGGCGGCCAAGTATCAGGTGATGATCATGTTCCTGATCGCGGGTGCCACAGGCGCGGCCGTGGTGGCGGCGGGCCTCGGCTCGGTGCTGCTTCTCACGGACGAGCGCTACCGGCTGCGCGTCGACCGGCTCAGCCCGAAGCAGACATAAAAATGGCCGGGGGCTTTCCCGGCCATTCTCCTTACGGCGTAAGGCTTTTCCGTTATGGCGTCGGGGCGACCGGGGTCACGGGAACCGACGGCGAAGACGACTCGGGCGTGGTCACGGCCGGAGCGTCGGGCAGAGCTGCATCAGGCGTGGACGGAGCTGCAGGCGCAGGCTGCTGCGCCATGGCGGCTGCGGCACGCTCGGCGGCCTGGGCTGCACGCTCGGCGGCCTGAGCCGCGCGCTCGGCCGCCGCGGCAGCAGATTCGGCGGCGGCTGCAGCAGCCTTGCTCGACTCGCTGTCCGCGCCAGCCGTAGGCTCAATCGCTACGGGCGAGGCTGCGGCTGCGGCACCGGCCGCGGTCGGCGGCACCGGAATGGCACCCGTCTCGACGGTCGGCTCTTCTTCCGGCTTCGAGTCGGCAGCGGTCTTCGGCTCCTCGGGCTTGGTCTCGGACGATGCCGTATCCGAACTCGGTGCGGATGCCGCAGGCTCGTCTGCCTTCTGCTCCGCGCTCGCCTCTTCCTTGGCCTCGGCTGCGGGGCGATCGGCCTTGTCGTCCGAAGACTTCGCCGCCGCTTCCTTCTTCAGAGCCGGCTGCTTCGATTTCGACTTTGCCTGCTGTGAGCTCTTCTCGAGCTCCGATCCCCAGCACACTGTTGCCGTGGCCGTGCACGTGTGCTCGTCGAACAGGATCAAGTTCAGGAACAGCTCACAGCTGACATCCTTCTTGCCGACCGAGAATTTCTCGATGCCCTGCTCCGCCGCCCAAGTGGCGATGTGCTTGTCGAGCAGGTTTTTGGCGTCGCGCGTTGGACCTTCCTTACCATAGTCATTAACGGTGAAGCCCATGCGCTTGCAGGCCGCGAGAGCCGGGTGAGCGAAGGTGAGCGCACTGGTCAGCGCAGCGGCTAGTGCGATCCTCGAGATGAAACCCATAAAGCTTCTCCGTAACGGCCGAAGTGATCAGGTCTTTCTGCTTGCTATAGCCGCGTCAGGCCAGGATGCCTAGACGGCACGACTGGATATACGCAGGTTTACCAATCACGTGACACTGCACCCTTCAGGATGATCCCCCAGGCGGGCCGAGAACTAAATTGTCACTTTAAAGACTACACCGCGCTCTCGGAGAGGGCGCGGTGTTAAATTGCCCCGCGTGACGCGGATCGATCAGGTCTTGCAGATCGTGGCAGAACCGCGGCAGGTCCATCCCCAGGAGCCGCCCTGCTTGCAGCTATAGGTGCGCTTGCCGAACGTATAGCCCGGAAGCTTGGCAGGCGCGCCGACCTTGTTGCTCGAGCCCATCCAAGCCGCCCAGGCGCCCCAATCGACAGCCTGCAGAAGCGCCTCGTCGACCTGCAACTTGGCGCCATCCTGGCTGCCTGCGGAGCCGATTGCGCCTTTCTTGACGCAGGACGAGGCCTCGGCCGATGCGGTCATGGCGGCAAGGCCGGCGACGGCCACGAGCGCCGACGTTAAACGCGCAGCTTTGAGCATTGCTCTCTTCTCCCTGGAAATACATGAGCAGTTCGTGCGCACGGCAGAACCGAGGGGACTCTGCCCCACTTACCGCACGCTGCCCATCCGTCTTTCACAGAGAAAACACCCGAAAAGAGCGATTTTCGGGTGCTCGTTGCGTTCGAACAACTGGGCTCAATTGGCCTGCTGGAGATTGACCGCCTTGGGGCCCTTGCCGCGTTTATCGGGCTCGGTGTCGAACGAGATGCGCGTGCCTTCCGCGAGAGCGCCTAATCCCGAACGCTCGATGGCGGTCACGTGGACGAAGACATCCTTGCCCCCGTCATCCGGCGTGATGAAGCCGTAGCCCTTCTGATCGTTATAAAACTTGACCGTTCCACTCTGGCGCATCTCTGCTCTCCACGTGCCCGCGTTCCTTCAGGGAACCGGCCGGAGAGCGGGCGACGCTCCAGCCGGCGGGCCGCCATCACCTGCGACGCGTGAGAGAGATTCCGGCTTTGGAGACGACAACGCTCAGCACGGGTCTTCCCAGTCACCTCGGCGCATCCGATTGACGGTCACGCCGGCTTCGTCTGGTCGCGCGCCTTAGCGGAAACAGGGTCGTGTTTCCTAATGCACGGCCGGGGAAAGTATTCCGAAAAGAGACCTCTCACGCAACCCTGGATGCGCTGTATGCATAGCAAAGAATAAGGCTTCACGAGGTTGTTACGCGCTCCCCCGCGAGCCAGGAGAGCCGGCTTCCGGCACCCCTTCCGTGTCCGAGGCTGACGGCGAGATATGGCAACAAGGCGGCGAGTTGTGCTTCGAGGGTAAACGGCGGATTGAGGATGAGGAGACCGCTGCCCGCGAGCCCGCCGGCGCTCAGCGGGGCGCGAACCAGCAGCTCGGCCGAAAGCAGCTTCGGGATGCCGAGCCCGGCCGCATCGCGCGCGAACGCACGCACGGCGTGCTCGTCCTTGATCGGATACCAGATGATGACGGTGCCGGTGGCAAAGCGGCGATGGGCCGCCGCGAGGCCTTCGACGAGGCGGCTGAACTCCCCCGGCTCCTCGAACGGCGGATCGATCAGAACGAGCCCGCGCCGCTCCTTCGGCGGTAGGAGAGACTTGAGGGCTGTCCAGCCGTCGAGGGCGAGCACCTTGACGGCGCGATCCTTGGCGAAGAGCGCTGCGAGGCGTGCGCCGTCCTCCGGGTGGGCTTCATTGACGACGAGGCGATCGGCGGGCCGCATGAGGCGGCGCGCAATGAGCGGGCTTCCCGGATAGCGCTTGAGCGGACCTGGCCCGTTCTCGGCGCGCACGACCCCCAGATACGGCGCCAGAATTGCCGCGATATCCGGCGGCGGGCTGTCGGCGAGGATACGGCCGATGCCGTCCTGCCATTCGCCGGTCTTCTGCGCCTCATCGCTCCCGAGATCGTAATGACCGATGCCGGCGTGCGTATCGATGATGCGGAACGGCGCCTCCTTGCGCTTCAGATGCGCAATGATGAGCGCGAGCACGGCGTGCTTCAGAACGTCCGCGAAATTTCCGGCATGATAGATGTGGCGATAGTTCATGGGCGTGCCTGAAAAGGTTCGGGGGACGGTGTTCCCGTCCCCCGAACCTTCGTAGCACATTCAGCGGTGCTGGAACGGCCGTCAGCCGCCCATGTTCTGCGTGTAGCTCGGGACGGCCGGCGGGCCGGACGGGCGGGCCGGCTGGGGCTGGGCCGACGCATAGCCGTGGGCATCGGGGCGCTCAAGCTGGGGCGCGATCTCCGACGGATCGCGAACGCGGCGCGAGCGGCCGTCGAAGGCGGCGCCCTGCTCGATCGAAAGCAAGTGGCTATGGATGTCGCCCTCGACCTCGGCACCGGCATGCAGCACGACGTGGGCGCCCATGATGGCGCCGTTTACGCGGCCGTAGACGTCCACGGTCTCGGCTGCGATGGCGCCCTGGATGATTGCCTCCTTGCCGACCTCGAGCTCACGGCTGTGCAGATCCGCCTGGATGTTGCCCAGCACCTTCAAGGAGCCCTTGCAGCGGATCGTGATAGTTTGGCCTTCGATCGACAGGTCGTTGCCGATAACAGATTGTGTTGGGGTGCTGGCCGATGCGATCGTGTGCAGATGCTGCTTCTCGACGCCATTGCCGCGGTCCATGCGGCGCAACTGCGGGGCTGGCGCCTCCGCGGGGACCGGCTCGGGCTTGCGACTGAAAACCATTGCTGACTACTCCCTGACGCTACTCGTGATCCGCACACGCCATTCTTGCGGCTTGAGTTCGTCGAAACGATGTCATGGGTGCGCGCTAGCGCATGCGACGGGCCGCGATGGGATTGTGCCTGCCTCTCGCGGACTTGGCCGTCGCATCTTCGCGCGATACGCTTCGGAGCCTTAGGCGTTGGTGTCTTCATGAGCGCGATCGACGAGGTGATGGCCGCCCAACGCGAGGCCATGGTGCGCGAGGTGGAAGAAAGCGCCCGCGAGCATATCGGAAGGCGGCCGCTTTCGCCGCGCGCGCTCGCCGCGCTCCGCGCTGTTCCGCGGCATCTCTTCGTTCCGCCGCAACACCTCGGCAACGCCTACCGCAACCGGCCACTGCCGATCGGCTACCGCCAGACGATCTCGCAGCCCCTGATCGTCGCTCTGATGACCGATCTTCTCGGTCTCGGCCCCGATGACCGCGTGCTCGAGATCGGCACCGGCTCCGGCTACCAGACGGCCGTGCTGGCCCGCCTGGCGGAGGCCGTCTACACGATCGAGATCTGCGCGCCGCTGGCCGAGCGGGCTGCCCGTACTTTCGTCGAACTCGGCCTTTCCAACGTACACACGCGCGTCGGCGACGGGTATCTCGGATGGCCGGAGGCGGCGCCCTTCGACGCAATCCTGGTTGCGGCTGCGCCGCCCGAGATCCCGCGTTCGCTCCTCGAACAGCTGAAGCCGGGCGGGCGGCTCGTCATTCCGGTCGGAAGTGGTTCGCAACAACTCATTGTTGTCGAAATGCGGAGCGACCAATCGACCGTCTTGAGAGAGATCATACCGGTATGCTTTGTTCCGATGACGCGGCAGAATGATCGTCCGGACGAGAGTTGAAGCTTGGCGCGCTGACGGTCTGACGTAGGAGGGGTTTATGGAGGATCTCGACCGGTTCGAGCCGGGCACGCATACATTCAGCGGAATCGTGCGCGTCTGGACAACCAACACTGCCGAGGTCGTGACGGACAGCGGGCTCGTGGTGTTTCTCGATACGCGCGGACAGCCGCCCCTGCCGGCCGGGACGCGTATCGCCATCGAGACGCGGAAGTATCGTCCCTGCCATTTCGTGACCAAGGTCGCGCTGAAGTAGCCGGACTACCCGGCCCTACGCTTCACACGACGGGAAACGTGTCCCTCATGCTCGACCGGCTGAAATTCATCCTTGGGTTTGCGCGCACCTATCGCAACGCGCGCAAGGACGGCGCCAGCCCAGAGAATGCCAAGCTGGCGGCTGCCTCGCGCATGATCGATGCGCGGCTTGGGCTTTCGGGCAAAGAGCGCGACGGAGCGGTTTTGCCGTCCGAAGTTATCGCGCTGTGGACTGATCCGGCTCTGGCCTTCGCGAATGCGGACGCTGGCGATACTTGGTTCGGGTTCGGGCCGTTCGAGATCACGCCGCAGCATATTGAGCTTCTGAGAAAGATGCGGTTGTCCTGGGACGGGGCCGAGCGTGGCGCGCCAATGCTCGATCCTGAGCGCCCCTATGGCCGGGCCGACCTCATCGCGCAACTCGCCGAGGCGTTCGAAACGGATGACGCGCAGGCGCTCGCGCGTCGGCATGTGGAGATGTTCTACGTTCTGGGGCGGGCGTTGAAGCACGGCTCGCTGCGGCCCGGCCGCTATCCTTTGCGCAACATCAGGGGCGACGACGTGCGCCAGGCGATGCGCGGATATGGCGCCGATGCGGGCCTCATTGATGCCGATGTCGGGCTCGATGCCGATGGCTTCGCCACCCTCACCGACGAGCATCTCAAGCTTCTGCGCGAGATCCAGATCGTCTGGCCATCGCAATGGGAGGCCGAGGAACGGCTGGACGATGGCACCTATCCCGCCGCGGCTGCCGATCCCAAACGCCCGTACGGCGATTTCACATACATCGAGGTCGATATGGCGCGCATCCTTGGATGCCTGCCGCCTCCGCCTGAAGGAGATGAACCCGCCGTGTTCGAGCCGGAGCCGGAATTGGCCGCGCACCTGCAAAGGTTGCATTGGCAAACGCTCAGCGCCATGCAGGCATTCGTCGAGAACGCCGAGCTCGCGCCCGGCGTGTACGACCTCTAACTGCGTGTCCTCGCGATCAGATGCGGGAGACGAAGCTGTCGACGACGCGCTTCTTGCCGGTGTGGTCGAACTCAATGGTCAGCTTGTTGCCGTCCACCTCCGTCACGGTGCCAGGCCCGAACTTCTGATGGCGCACGCGCGTGCCGACGCCGTAGCCTGCGCCCGTGGCCGATGACGAGGCAATCAGCTCGCCCTCTATGGTGATCGGGGGGCGCATCGGCTTCATGCCGGCTTGGCGGCGACGATCCGCGTCGCGCGACCACTCCTTCTCGTGGGCTCTTGCGCGCTGCCAGCCCGGCGTGTCGTAGCTCGATCCAAAGCGCGGCTCGGCGTCGTCAAAGCGACTTTTGCCGTAGGGGTTGCGGCCGAAACCGCCGCTCTCGAACGGATTGCCGAAGTTCTGGTAGGCGCCGCCGAACGGGCTCTTGGTTTCGATCACCTCGACGTCGGCATCGGGCAGGTCGTCGACGAAGCGGGAGGGGATGGCGGACTGATAGAGACCGCGCGTGCGGCGGTTCTGCGCGAACGAGACCTTGGCGCGGCGGCGGGCGCGCGTGATGCCGACATAGGCGAGGCGGCGTTCCTCCTCGAGGCCAGCTTCGCCGCTCTCGTCGAGCGAGCGCTGGTGCGGGAACAGCCCTTCCTCCCAGCCCGGCAGGAACACGGTGTCGAACTCAAGGCCCTTGGCGGCGTGCAGCGTCATCAGGCTGACACGGTCGCCGTCGTCGCCCTGCTCCGCATCCATGACGAGGCTCACGTGCTCGAGGAAACTTTCGAGCGTTTCGAACTCGTGCATGAAGCGCACGAGCTCCTTCAGGTTCTCGAGCCGCGACTGAGCCTGCGGACTCTTGTCGGCCTGCCAGTGCGCCGTGTAGCCCGACTCGTCGAGGATCAACTCGGCGATCTCGGTGTGTTTCATGGTGTCGACCAGGCTGCGCCAGCGCTCGAAGGCGTCGATGAGATCGCGCAGCGATTTCCGCGCCTTGCCGGGAAGGTCCTCAGTCTCAACGATTTCGCGAGCGGCGCGGAACAGCGGCACGCCGCGGGCGCGCGCCAGCGTATGGATGCGCTCGACGCTGGTGTCGCCCAAGCCGCGCTTCGGCACGTTGACGATGCGCTCGAACTTGAGATCGTTGGCCGGATTGTGCGTCACCTCGAGATAGGCGAGCGCGTCCTTGATTTCTGCCCGCTCGTAAAAGCGCGGGCCGCCGATCACGCGGTAGGGCAGCCCGGTGGTGACGAAGCGGTCTTCGAAGGCGCGCATCTGGAAGGAGGCGCGGACCAGGATGGCGATGCCGTTCAGGCGGTGGCCGTCCTTGCGCAGCTCCTCGATATCGCGGGTGATGGCGCGGGCTTCCTCCTCGTCATCCCAGACGCCCATGACGGTGACCTTGTCGCCCATCTCACCGTCGGTGAACAGCGTCTTGCCGAGGCGGCCCTTGTTGGCGGCGATGAGGCCGGAGGCGGCCGAGAGGATATGGCCCGTGGAACGGTAGTTGCGCTCGAGGCGGATGATGCGCGCACCCGGAAAGTCCAGCTCGAAGCGCAGGATGTTGTCCACCTCCGCGCCGCGCCAGCCGTAGATCGACTGGTCGTCGTCGCCGACGCAACAGACGTTTGGCGAGCCCTGCGAGATGAGCCGCAGCCAGAGATACTGCGCCACGTTGGTGTCCTGGTACTCGTCGACCAGGATGTAGCGGAAACGCCGGTGATAGTCGGCGAGCACGTCCGGGTGCTCGAGGAAGAGCCGCAGCGTCTCGAGCAGGAGATCGCCGAAGTCGGCGGCGTTCAGCTCCTTCAAGCGCTTCTGGTAGGCGGCGTAGAGATGCGCCCCCTTGCCATTGGCGAAGGCGAAGCTCTCGCCCGACGGCACCTTCTCGGGCGTCAGGCCGCGGTTCTTCCAGCTGTCGATGAGCCCCGCGAGCTGGCGCGCCGGCCAGCGGTCCTTGTCCAGGCCCTCGACCTCGATGACCTGCTTCAGGAGCCGGAGCTGGTCGTCGGTGTCGAGGATCGTGAAGCCGGATTTGAGCCCCACCAGCTCGGCGTGGCGGCGCAGGATCTTGACGCAGATGGAGTGGAACGTGCCGAGCCACGGCATCGCTTCGACGGCGCCTCCGACGAGGCCGCCAATGCGCTCTTTCATCTCACGCGCCGCCTTGTTGGTGAAGGTGACGGCGAGGATCTGGCTGCCGTAGGCGCGGCCCGTGGCCAGGATGTGGGCGATACGCGTGGTCAGGACGCGGGTCTTACCGGTGCCGGCGCCCGCCAGCACGAGCACAGGGCCGTCGAGCGCCTCGACGGCTTCACGCTGCTCGGGGTTGAGGCCCATGAGATAGGGCGGCATCGACGCCGCGCGGGCGCGCTCCGACAGCGACGGCTTGCGGGCAGCCATGGCCGTCGTCTCGCGCTGCTCGTTAGGGGCCGGCGGCAGGTCGAACGGCGGAAGATCTCCGTCGGCGTCATCGGACCGGTGGCTCGCGCCAGTTTCGAGCGCGCGCCGGGCGGCATTCTTTTCGTCGTGCGGCATGGGCTCGCCCTATATCACGTGCTCTTCAGTGGAACCGATTCAGGTTTCGGGTGAAACGATCATGGTCTTGTTAGTGGACCAATGATTCACGTTTCGGGCTGATGGAGCCCGAAACGATCATGGTCCAGCGTCAGCAATCAGGCGCTGTCTACCGACTTTCATGACAAAATATAGGACGCGCCTCGGATTGCTGCAGCGGGACGGTGTGTCCTCCCCAGGAAAAAGCCCCAATTGGGGGTCACACTTGGCGTCCATGTTGGGGTATGGTGGCGGCCGCAAGGTCGTCACTTCCCGTGGCGACCCGATTTCGGCCATCCGCTCTGGCCCCTCACGGCGGGCCGCGTAGAGTAGAGGGTGGCACGCCGATGCGGCGCTTCCCGGCCCGCCCGGCGATCCTCTGAAATCTCACCGGCGGCTGGTCGGACTGGAATTTGAGCAGATCGAACGCGGATGAACAACGCCCTCCTTTATCTCGGCGGCATTCTGATCACGGCCCTGGCGGTTCTATTCGCGGTTCCCCGTTTCGTCGATTGGAACAGCTACCGCGGCGTTTTCGAAGAGGAAGCTTCCCGCATCCTCGGCCGTGAGGTGCGCGTGGGCGGCGCGGTCAACGTCCGCCTCGTACCGGCGCCGTTCGTCTCCTTCGAGAAGCTCAGGATCGCCGACACCGGCGACGAGGGCGGCAACTCCATCATCCGTGTCGAGAGCTTCACGATGTGGCTGTCGATCCCGCCGCTTCTGCGCGGCGTGCTCGAAGCGAACCGCGTGGAGCTGCGCCGTCCCGTGCTCAATCTGGCAGTGAACGCCGAGGGCAGCGGCAACTGGCGCACCCTCGCCATCTCGCCCGGCGCGTTGCCGTTCGCACCGAAGGAGGTGGCGCTGCAGCACGTCGCAATCAGCGACGGGGCGGTGCTCGTCCACACGCAGGATCGCGGCGAGTTGGCCCGCTTCGATGCCATCAACGGCGAGCTCAATGCGGAGGCGCTCGACGGGCCGTTCAAGTTCCGCGGCACCGTGAACTGGAACGAGTCTCCGCGGAACGTGCGGGTTGCCACCGCGAAGCTCGATGACAACGGGCAGTTGCGCTTCAAGGCCGCCGTAGACGTTATCGGCGGGGCCAATTCCTACGTTCTCGACGCGCGGCTCAGCGATCTCAAGACGACGCCGACACTGACCGGCGATCTCACCGCGAAGCTTCATGTCGGCAAAGACGCCAAACCGGCGGACGGCGCTCCCGACGTCACGCTGGAGGCCGAACCCGAGCGCAAGGCCGATGCCGCGCCGGGCGCCGATCCGACGGAGATGACCGGTCTGGAAGCGGGCCAAGCCGGCGAGACGGCGGCGGCGGCGCCCGCCTCCGTGCCGACACCGGCTCCTGCAACCGCTCCTGCCGACACGGCGCAAGCGAACACGGCAAAAGCCTTCGAGCTCAAAGCCAAGGTGACGGGCACGGCGCTCGGCGTCGCGCTCGATGACGTTGCCGTCTCGCTCGAGGCCGGGTCGACGCCGCAGCTCATCACGGGCCAGGCCAAATTCGACTGGACCGACCGGACGCGGCTCGACGTCAACCTTGCTTCGCGCTGGCTCGACCTCGATGGCCTTGCCAAGACCAGCGAAGCCGCGATGCCGCTCGACGCGGTGCGCAGCTATTTCGAGATGGTGGCGGCCGCGCTTCCGGCAGAGGCGGACACCAACGCCCTGCTCGAGTTCGACCAGCTCACGCTTGCCGGCGAGCCGATCAGCAACGTGCGGCTCGCGGCGTCGCGCTCGGGCGGCCCCCTGGAGCTCAAGGGCGTGCGCGCGGATCTGCCGGGCGGCGTCCGTCTCGAACTCGACGGCGTGCTTACACCCCGCGCGCGCGCGCCCGATCTCGACGGCACACTGTTCGTCTCCGGCAAGAGCCTCATGCGCTTTCTCGCCTGGGGTCTTGGAAACCAGAACCTCAAGCGCGAGCGCACGGATGGCCCCTTCTCGCTCGACGGACACTTTGCGCTCGGCGACGGCACGCTGGCTCTCACGAATGCCAGCGCCGTGTTTCAGGACACGCCACTGGAAGGCGATCTCAAGCTCGCGCTCGGCGAGCGCAAGCGTCTCGCCGTTGCCATCTCGGGTCCACGCATCGACGTGGCGCAGTTCAAAGGCGGGCTCGTCGACCTCAATCATCTGCGGCACATCCTTTTCGGTGCCGACGCGGGCGATGAGAGTACGGATGCCCCTGCTGGCGCGCCATTCGACCCTGCGGGCGGCGATCTCGCGCTCGATCTCAAGGTTGCCGAGCTGGTCGACGGTGAGCGCCGTCTCAAGGACGTTGATGCGGACATCCGGCTCGAGCGCGGCAAGCTCTCGATCCCGCGGCTCAAGTTCGCCACCGCGGAAGGACTTTACGTCGAGGCCGAGGGCGAGGCTTCGGACGTTCCGGCCAATCCAAAGGGAGCCGTCCGCGGGTTGATCTCGGCGCCCGACGCAGAGGCCGCGCACGCGTTGCTGGCGCTTTTCGACGCCGACGGCGAGGCGCGCGATAAGCTCAACCGGCTCGCGGGGCTGGCGCCGTTCCGGCTCGCGGGCACGCTCAAGCTCGCCGGAGGTCCGGCTAACGCCAGCGCGCTCGCCATCGATGGCAAGCTCGGCGGAGGTCGTCTTTCCGCAACACTCAATCTCGGCGGCGGGCGTGCCAAATGGCGCACCTCGCCGCTCGACCTCGAGGCGGCAATCGACAGCCCGGACGTGGCGCGGCTGGTCGCGACGCTGTTCGACGCGCGCATCGCACGCGCCGCAGGCGAGCCGCCAAAGAGTGGCCGCGTGATCGTCAAGGCTGCCGGCGTCCCTGCCAACGGGCTTCTATCTTTCGCCGAAGCGACGGGCGAAGGGCTTGCCATCTCCTATCGCGGCGACGTGAGCCTTCCCGAAGGGGGGGCCACGGGCCTCGACGGCGAGGTCAAGATCGCGGTCCCGGATGCGCGCACGGCCCTGGCGATCGCGGGGCTCGGCGTTGCGGATGGTGCCGGCGGCATTCCTCTCAAGGGGACGCTCAGCGTCCGGCGCAAAGCGGATGTGCTTACCATCGATGGCGAGGCGCTGGCGCTCGGCGCGAGTACGGTTTCCGGTCAAGTGGCCGTGACGAGCCGCGACGATGGACGCAAAACCATCGATGCGAAGCTCACGGCCGACAAGGCAACGCTCTCAGCGGCACTGGCGCCGCTGCTCTCTGAGATGCGCCAACCCGACATGCTCGCGTCCGCCGAGCCGACGCCCGCGCCTCCGCCGCGCACGGCGCCTGAGCCGGAGGGCGAAACGCTCATCTGGCCCGAGCAAGCTTTCGATCTTGCCGCTCTGGATCGTCTCGACGGCAAGATCGCGCTCACCGCGGGCGAGCTGAGCCTCGAGCGCGGGCTTACGATTGGAAACGCTAAAGTCGAGGCCGAGCTTTCACCGCAGGGCATCAACGTCACGCGGCTCGAGGGGGATGCGGTCGGCGGAAAGCTTCAATCGGAGATCGAGCTCACCAGAGCGCCGGCTGGTGTCGGGCTCAAGGGCTCTCTGCGCATCGATGTGACCGGCAAGTCCGCCCCCCCGGGCGGCGACGCGGAGCCATCCGGGGAAGGCGTTGCATTCTCCGTCAAGTTTGCTGGCCGCGCGCTCAGTCCGGCGGCCGTGGTTACGGGGCTCACGGGCGATGGCGAGGTCACCGTGGGCGACGTGACGCTGACCGGCAATTCGCCGGCAGCCGTCTCGGCCGTCGCCCGCGCCGCGCTCACCGGACAGGGTCCGCGCGGCGGGGCGCCGCTCGCCGACGCGATGCGGACCGCGCTCAAGGAAGGTGAGGTCAGGCTCGGCAAGGTTACCATTCCGGTCGAGATCAGCGATGGCGCGCTCAAGCTCAAGCGGGTGCAGATCGACATGCCTGAGGGACGCTCTTCGTTCGTCACGGCAGTCGAGCTTCAGACCATGAAGATCGACAGCGAATGGCAGGTAGAGCCCAAGCTCGACAAGTCGCTCTCCGGTGCTCCCGACCGGGCGCTGCTGCCGCCGGTGACGGTTGTCTACACCGGCAAGCTCAGCGAGTTCGCAGCCCTCGAGCCGCAGGTCTCCGCAGAAGCGCTCGAGCGGGAGCTCGTGGTGCGCAAGATGGAGCTCGACGTGCGTGAGCTCGAGCGCTTGCGCAAGCTCGACGAAGACCGCGCGCGGCAGGATGCCGTTCGGCGCAAGGCAGCAGAGGAACGCGCGCGCATAGACGCGGAACGGCGGCGAGCGCTCGAGGAGGATCAGGCGCCGAATGCCGTGCAGCGCGAGGAGCTCGCCCCGCCGCCGGGCGCGCCGCAATCCGACATGTTCGACAACAGTGTTCGGGACGCGGGCGAGGGCGTTCCGGTCGAACAAGACATAGAAGCGTTTACTCAGCAGCAACCACCGGTCGCGGCACCCGCGCCGACAGCTGCGCAACGGCCGCCGCCACGCCGCAAGAAGCCGCCGGAACAAGAGTGGCGCCCGTTCCAGATCACGCCGTACTGACCTTACCAACTCCGCTCAATCGCGGTTGCCGCCGTCGTAGCTCGCAATCGCGCCTGCAGCACGCGCATACTCGAGGATCCACACCCGCACGGCGCTCGATAATCCTGCGCCGCCGCGCTGCTCATCGATGCGGGCGATGAGCGCGGCGAGCGGAATACGCTCCCGTGCGGCTGCTTCCTTCAGCGCTTCCCAGAACGGCTCCTCGAGCGAGATCGACGTGCGATGGCCACGGATCGAGAACGAGCGTTTGACCGGGCGCGCCGAGGCAAATGTCATGACGCTGCCGGCCCGCTATCGTCGTCGTCCTCTCCCCTCCGGTGGGCGTCGAGGCGGCAGTGAGCAATGTCCTGTTCGGCTTCAGCCCGCCGACGTTCGGCCTTCGTACGGCCGAACTTGGCGCGGTTCTCCTCCGCCTGCTTTTCCTTGGCGGCGCGGTCGCGCTCCTTGCGGGCCTTGCGGAGGTTGATGATCTCGGCGGACATGGTGTCAGAACCCAGAAAAAAGCATGTCGATCGCAGCGATGATGGTATCTCGCTCGGATTCGAGGTTTCCCACTCGCTCCTTCAAATGCGGACGGCCGATGGCTCCCAACTCGTTCGTCGATAGTACGACTGCGCGCGTTCCGACCTTCACTCTCGGAAAGAGGCGGGAGGCGACGGGAAGCCTATCCGGCAGAACAAGAGGTGCTACGACGACCGTCGTTTCCGTCAGGGTGAGAGAGGACTGGAGCACCACGAGAAACGGGGCATATTTCGCAGAGGCTTTGCTTGGATTCCTGAAAACGTCGAACTGGCGCATCTACCACGTCCGAAACTCGTCGAACCATAGCCCATCCTTCTCGATATGCCGGTCGTAGGCGGCGAGCGCTTCCCTGTTCTCCTCGCGCCATCGCTCGGTGCGTTGCGTTTCAAGAAGATCACGCAACGCCGCTTCGAGCAGGGCTGACATGTTGGCACCGGCAGCCTTGGCTTCACGGACCAGCTCAGCGTCGATCGACAGGTTCACGGCGCGCTTTCTTTTGGGAGCCTTGCTGTCCATCCGCACCTCCTGTGCGCATACATCATGCGCATTACTAATGCGCATCCTACGCTCAGGCGCCGCGGACGTCAAAAGGGCGCGATGCCCCTCACTCCGGGCTGATCATCTTCTCGGGGCGCACGATCCGATCGAAATCCTCGGCCGGTATGCCGTCCTTGATGGCTTCCTCGCGCAGCGTCGTGCCGTTCTTGTGCGCGGTCTTGGCGATCTTGGCGGCACGGTCGTAGCCGTACTTCTCCTTGAGCGGCGTCACGAGCATCAGCGAGTTCGCGAGCCCACTGGCGATGTTGTCGAGGCGCGGCTCGATGCCGACGACGCAGTTGTCCGTGAACGAGACAGCGGCATCGGCCAGGAGGCGCACCGACTGTAGGAAGTTGTAGGCCATCATCGGGTTGAAGACGTTGAGCTCGAAGTGGCCCTGACTGCCAGCGAAGCCGATGGCGGCATTGTTGCCGTGGATGTGGGCGGCGACCTGTGTCAGCGCCTCGCATTGGGTCGGGTTCACCTTGCCCGGCATGATCGAGGAGCCGGGCTCGTTCTCGGGCAACGCCAGCTCACCCAACCCTGCGCGCGGGCCCGAGCCAAGGAAGCGGATGTCGTTTGCGATCTTGAAGCAGCTCATAGCGACAGTCGCGATGGCGCCGTGCGTCATGACCATCGCATCGTGCGCAGCGAGCGCCTCGAACTTGTTCGGCGCCGAGGTGAACGGCAGCTTGGTGATGGCGGCGATGTGCTCGGCCACCTTCTTGGCAAAACCTTTGGGCGACGCGAGGCCGGTGCCGACCGCCGTGCCGCCCTGCGCCAGTTCCATCAACGCCGGCAACGTCATCTCGATGCGCTTGATGCCGTTCTCGATCTGCTGCGCGTAGCCCGAAAATTCCTGGCCGAGCGTGAGCGGCGTCGCGTCCTGGGTGTGCGTGCGCCCGATCTTGATGATGTCGTGCCAGGCCTTCGCCTTCTCGGCGAGCGCGCCGTGGAGTTTCTTGAGAGCCGGAATGAGCCGGTGCACGACCTCCTCGGCGCAGGCGATGTGCATGGCCGTCGGAAAGGTGTCGTTCGACGACTGGCTCATGTTGACGTGGTCGTTCGGGTGCACGGGTTTCTTAGACCCCATCACGCCCCCAAGCATCTCGATGGCGCGGTTCGAGATCACCTCGTTGGCGTTCATGTTGGACTGCGTGCCCGAACCGGTCTGCCAGACGACGAGCGGGAAATGATCGCCGAGCTTGCCGTCGATCACCTCCTGTGCCGCCTTGATGATCGTCTCTCCGAGCTTCGGATCGAGCTTACCCAGCGCCATATTGGTCTCCGCGGCGGCGCGCTTCACGATGCCGAGCGCGCGGATCACAGGAGCCGGCTGCTTTTCCCAGCCGATCTTGAAGTTGCCGAGGCTACGCTGCGCCTGTGCGCCCCAACAGCAGTGCGCTGGCACCTCGATCTCGCCGAAGGTGTCGGTTTCGATGCGGACGGCCGGGTTGGCGGGGACTTTCTTCTCGGTCATGGGAGGTTCCGTCGTCTGGTCATGCGGGAACTGCGGTCGCCATAGCACGGGAGGAGGGCCGGAACCAAGGTCGCGGCTAGCGCGGCAAAAGTCCGGCCGCTCCGCCGACCCAACGGCACACGAGCGCCGCAACGACAGAGGCGACGCCGAGAAACAGGTTAAGGGTCAGCACGGCAGCCCATCCGTCCAGGCCGACAAGAGCCAGAAGATAGACGACACCGATCAACGTGGTGGCCAGCGCGGCCGCAACGCACTCCAAATAGCTGATGGTGCCGCGCAACCAGACGATAGCCGATCCACAGGGCAGCGAGGATCGCTCGCCTGGCGCCGAACACATAGCTCAGCATGACGACGCCACCGACTGCGCCCGCGAAGTCCGCAAGCGAGAGGAAAGGTTTCTGCGAGGAAAACAGCAGCGGGCCGAGGACAACGATCCCGCCAACAAGCGGGCCCAGCACGATGGTGAGTGCGACAATACCCAGCGCCCGCTTGAGATGGCGTCCGCGGTGTGTGTCGTACAAAGCCGCGCTGTCGACCACTACAAGCTCCCTGCGTCGTTGGTTCGCCGGGAGCATTCAATCTCCGCGGTGCGCGACGTCCGCACCCTCGACTGCGGTCCGCATACGGTCAAGGGCCGCGCAGGCGCGCGGCCCTTTCCGATGCTTCGTCACGACGAGCCACTACGAGCGGTAGGCGCGGGCGACCAGCGCGGCGTGGCGCCGCTCAGCGTTGCGAAGCTGGATGCGCTCGAAGGCCGTCAGCCTGCCGTCGCGCCAGACGCGGCGCTTCAGTTGCGCGAGGTTGGCTGCGCTGCGTGCGATGGCGCGCCGCTCGAAGGCATTGATGCCGGGCTTCTTGTAGACCTTCGAATAACCCGGCTTGCCGTAGTGCGCGTGCTTGACGGGGGCGGCAACGGATACGCCGGCGGTCATCACGAGGGCGGCGGCAGTCAGAAGGGCAGTCTTCATCTTCGCGTTCATGTGTCGTCTCCACTTTGTTTCGGCCCCGTCCGCTCTCAGCGGCTCTCGTGGGCTTGCATAGAGGAGAACGACGGCCCGACCTCGCTTCCGTTGCTAAAAACATAAAAAATTTCAGTCACTTAAGGTTCATCTACCTGAATAGACATTCATAACCTCGAACGGCTCGGCCCGCGCTCGTTGGAACCGCACCGGCCGCTCCCCGATTTTCTTCTCAGCGGGGACGACGTTTCAAAAAACGAAGTCCGCTTCAGGAGAAAGATCATGAACAGCAGCAAGGTTCAGAGCACGGCGATCGCGTTGTCCGCAATCGTGCTCAGCATCGGCGGCCCGGCGGCGGCCGGGCCCGTCACGACGGCAAACGGTGCCTCCGTCTCGCATCAGGCGCAGAGCAATGTGCAGCACGTTCGCCACGGACGGTGGGGTGGCGTCGGCATCTACATCGGGCCAAGCTACGATTATGACTACGGATATGCGTATAGGCCGCGCTACCGCAGCTACTACTACGACGACTACTATTACGATGACGGTTACGACTACCGACCGTATCGGCATTACAACCGGCGGTGGGTGCGCAAGCGCTTTGAGCATCCGCTCGGACGACGCTAAAGTTCGCCCGCTCTGGAAGCGGAGCGCTTATTTCTTGCGAAATTTATCGAGGCTGACGATCTCGGCGCCGCCGGTGCGGCCCGCGGCGTCGGCCTCATCTGTACCAGCCGCCTCATCGTCCGATGCCGCCGCCGACCGCTTTGTTGCGTTGGCCGCGAGCGGCGTCACCGGCGGTGTCTCATCCGCCGTTGCCGGCTCTTCGGACGCTGCGCCAGTGGACACGGGCTTGCCATCCTGAGACGGCGCTTTGCGCGGGCGAGATGTCTTGCGGGTTCTGGTCGCGCCGCGTGACGCAAGGCCGTCGAGGCCAGCCGAGCCCTGCGCCGCAGCGTCCGATCCGGCGTTCGGATCCTCGAACTGAAGCCCGAAGCGCACCGACGGATCGAAGAAAACCTTGATGGCATCGAATGGGACGACAAGACGCTCGGGGATGCCGTCGAACGTCAGCTTCACCTCGAAGCGCTCCTCCGTGACCGCCAAGTCCCAGAAGCGGTGCTGGAGCACGATCGTCATCTCGTTCGGATACTTCTCCTTCAGGCGCCGCGACAGCGATACGCCCGGCGCTTCGGTATCGAACGAGATGTAGAAATGATGATCACCGACTAGGCCCGATTTCGCCGTGCGGGCGAGAACCTTGCGAACGACCCCGCGCATCGCTTCCTGCGCCAGTCCCTCGTAGTCGATCGTCGACTCAACCGTCATGCCGTTTGTCGCTTCGTCCCCGATCGCGCCTTTCCCCGGCGACGCTAATGAGTGGGAGGCTTCTGTTGCCCGGTGCCTCCCGGACCGCGCCTTACTCGGCTAGGAGCAAGGACTTTCGTCTTCAGGCTTATCGCGCCGCATTACGCAGCGAGAGCAGCCTCAGCATAGTTGTCATTGGCAACTATTCTGAATGACCCGATGACGGCGGTATCATGCCGGGCAAAAGCTAAACCCTTTACACCCTCGTCGATCCTAGTTCGCCCCCATCAGCAGCTCACCCTCGGAACTTTACGATGGGCTGGTGGTGGAGGCGCCGGGTACTGCCCCCGGGTCCGAACGGCTTATTACGGTCGCGTTTATCGCCATAGCCGGACGAATCCAGCACCTGGAATATATGACGGGAGCCTCTGAAATAAAAGTGCCTGGGCTCAGAGCCTTTCTGCAGGCAAAGTGACGCTGTCTCTCAGCCTCGGAGCACCCGCTTCAGGTGTGCTTATCCTCCATCATCAAGGGCCCGCATAGTCAATGCCTGCCGTAGCCGACGACCGCCCACGCGCGGCTTATCGTGCCGAAACGCCTTGGGGACCGAGCGCTGCGATTGCCGTCGCCGTGCTGGCGAGCTTGGCGCCGATGGCCGTGGCGCTGCTCGCCATTCTTGCCGAGGATGCGAGCCTCGTGACCGGCGACGCGCGAACCACGCCGGGCGGCATTCCGTCGCTTGCCTCGCCATTCATGCTGGCGCAGATGATCGCGGGGCAGTTTCTCTCCCTCGCCATCGTGTGGGTTGCAGCCGGATGGAAGGGCGCGCGCATCCCGACGCTTCGCCTCGCCCCGCCTCAGACCGGCTGGCTCACGGCCGTGGGGTACGGCGCGCTCCTGATCGTTCTCATCGGGCCGATCGAAATCCTGCTCTATCGTCTTGCGGAAGTTCCCTTGTTCTCGGACGGACGCTGGATTCTCGACGGCCTCAAATCGCCTTACTGGTGGGCCGTGATCCTGGCGGCCGTCGTGCTGGCGCCGCTGTGGGAGGAGATCACGTTCCGTGGTTTCCTGCTGTCGGCGCTCGCCAAGAGCCGGCTCGGGTACTGGCCTGCCGCCATTCTCTCGTCGGGGTTGTGGACTGTTCTGCACGTGGGCTACTCGGGGCCGGGCCTCGCCAGCGTATTTCTGGCGGGCGTGGGCATGAGTTGGATCATGTGGCGCACCGGTTCGATGCGCGCCGTCGTGGTGGCGCACGCCGTTATCAACGCCTTCGCGCTGACGGTTATCTTCCTGTTCGCGCCCACTAATTAGAGCGGTGTTTCACGCTTCGGACTGATAGGGTGGTCGGAACGTGAAACAGACCCGGAATCGGCTTACATCAGGGCCATGCAGCAATATCTCGACCTCCTCCGCCGCGTGCGCACCGACGGCGTCGCCAAGTCCGACCGAACGGGCACGGGCACGCTGTCGGTCTTCGGCCACCAGATGCGGTTCGACCTCGCCGACGGCTTCCCGCTGGTGACGACGAAGAAGCTGCATGTGCGCTCGATCATCCACGAGCTGATCTGGTTTCTCGCGGGCGATACCAACATCGGTTATCTCAAGGCCAACGGCGTGCGCATCTGGGACGAGTGGGCGCGCGAGGACGGCAGCCTCGGACCTGTCTACGGCAAGCAGTGGCGGAGTTGGGCGGCGCCGGACGGGCGGACGATCGATCAGATCAGCGAGGTCGTCGAGACGCTCAAGACCAATCCGGACAGCCGGCGCATCATCGTCTCGGCCTGGAACCCCGCGGACATTCCGGACATGGCGCTGGCCCCCTGCCACTGCCTGTTCCAGTTCTACGTCGCAGACGGGCGGCTTTCGTGCCAGCTCTACCAACGGTCGGCGGACGTGTTCCTCGGCGTTCCGTTCAACATCGCGAGCTATGCGCTGCTTACGATGATGATGGCGCAGGTTACTGGGCTCAAGCCAGGCGAGTTCGTGCACACCTTCGGCGATGCGCACCTTTACACCAATCACCTGGAGCAGGCGGACCTGCAGCTCTCGCGCACGCCACGGGCGCTGCCGACGATGACCATCAATCCGGATGTCCGCTCGATCTTCGCCTTCCGCTACGAGGACTTCGCTCTCGAGGGCTACGATCCGCATCCTCACATTGCGGCGCCGGTCGCTGTCTGAGCAGCAACGGCTCAGCAACTGCCTCTGGACAACCCCCAAAACCGTACGCCTGCTGACTAGACAATATCCGTCTTCGTCTCTACGGGTACTTTCTGTTGCTCACATTTCAGCAGATCGCGCAGTACCCGGGGGGAGTTCATGCGTGTCTTATCGTTTGCGGCTGCCGCATGCGCAGCTTTCTGCATTTCGGCCTGCGCAACGTTAACGAAAGGAACCACCCAGCAGGTCGTGATCAACACTCCTGGAGCTCCCGGCGCGCAGTGCACTCTGACATCCGGCGCGATCGGGACGAAGGTTGTCACGACTCCTGCTGCTATCGTTTTGGACAAGAGCCAGGACTCGATCGCGGTGACCTGTCGCAAGGAATGCTTCCAAGATGGCGTCGGCATCATCGCCTCGAATACCGAGGCGATGTCGGCGGGAAATATTGTTTTCGGCGGCGTAGTTGGGTTAGGGGTAGACGCGGCGAGTGGCGCGATGAACAGGTATAACGCCGACAACCAGATCGCCATGGTGCCTATCCAGGGATGCAGAGCCTGAGGTCGTCTCTTTGAGAATTTCACTTATCGTTGCCGTGGCCGGGAACGGCGTCATCGGCAAAAACGGCCAGCTGCCTTGGAAGCTTTCGGCCGACCTCAAGACGTTCCGGCGGCTCACCATGGGCAAGCCGCTGATCATGGGCCGCAAGACGTTTCAGTCGCTCAAGGGGCCGCTCGACGGGCGCGACAATATCGTGCTGACGACGGATCCCTTCTTCGAAGCGGATGGCGTCAGCGTCGTCCACAGCTTCGCCGATGCGCAGACGCTCGCCCGCACGCTGGCGCTGACGAGCGGCGCCGACGAGATCATGGTGATCGGCGGGGCGGACGTGTTCCGCGTCGCGCTCCCGCATGCCACCCGCCTCTACTGGACGGCCGTGGACGCCAAGCCCGAAGGCGACGTGTATTTCCCTGACGTGGATCTTTCGGACTGGCAGGAGGTCGAGCGTCAACCGCTGGCGGCGAGCGAAAAGGATGACGTTACGGCCACCTTAAGGGTGCTCGACCGTAAGGATTGAGAGTTGCAGGACGAATTACCTCTCGGGACGCCTTGATTCAGGGCCTTTGCCAACCAATTATCCGGCAATCGGTTTGCGTCCATCGGGGTCCTCCCCTATAAGCAAAGCGCAATTTCCATCCGGGACTTACGCGCGCCAGGGCCCAATCCTGGCACTCTCTCAGCGGCTCCCGACAATCACTTAAATTCAAGAGGCTCAGAACATATGCCTTGGAGTAATCAGAGCGGCGGCGGTGGAAACGGCGGCGGCTGGAAGG
Source organism: Hyphomicrobium sp. CS1GBMeth3 (assembly GCF_900117455.1). Taxonomy (NCBI): domain Bacteria; kingdom Pseudomonadati; phylum Pseudomonadota; class Alphaproteobacteria; order Hyphomicrobiales; family Hyphomicrobiaceae; genus Hyphomicrobium; species Hyphomicrobium sp. CS1GBMeth3. The sequence goes on along the minus strand of NZ_FPHO01000003.1, from coordinate 2,253,675 downwards.
GTGGTGGAGGCGGTGGCGGTCCGTGGGGCCAGGGCCCGGGCAACCAGCCCCCCGATCTCGAGGAGATGCTGAAGCGCAGCCAGGACCGCATGAAACAGGTCATGCATGGCGGCGGTATTCCGGGGCCCCTGGCGCTGCTCGCGGCCGTCGTGGCAGCAGCTGTCGTCGGCTGGTATGCGTTCCTGTTCCGCGTCGATCCCGACGAACTCGGCGTCGTGCTCCGCTTCGGTGAGTTCGTGCGCCAGGAGCCGCCGGGCTTGCACTTCCGCTATCCGTATCCGATCGAGGAAGTGCTGCGCCCCAAAGTCACGCGCCAGAACATTATCGAGGTCGGCATGCGCTCGGCCGCCTTCGAGCGCGGCTTCGGCACTGGCGGCGTGCAGGACGTCAAGGAAGAGAGCCTGATGCTGACCGGCGACGAGAACATCGTCGACATCGACTTCGTCGTCTATTGGCGCATCAAGAACGCCGAAGAGTATCTGTTCAATATCCAGAACCCTGACAACACGGTGAAGGAAGTCGCCGAAAGCGCCATGCGTGAAGTCGTAGGGCAATCGAACATTCAGCCGATCCTGACCGAGGCCCGCCAGAAGACGGAAGCCGACGTGCAGGCGCTGATCCAGCAGACGCTCGACGGCTACAAAGCCGGTATTCAGGTCGACCAGGTGACGCTGCAGAAGGTCGACCCGCCGACGGAGGTTATCGACGCCTTCCGCGACGTGCAGGCGGCGCGCGCCGACAAGGAGCGTCTGCAGAACGAGGCCTTCGCCTACGCCAACAAAGTGGTGCCGGAGGCGCGCGGCGAGGCCGAGCGCATCCTACAGGGCGCCGAGGGCTTCAAGCAGGGGACGGTCGCGGAAGCACAAGGCCAGACGGCCCGCTTCCTCAAAGTCTATGACGAATACAGGAAAGCACCTGACGTGACGCGCAAGCGCATCTTCCTCGAGACCATGGAGCGTGTCTTTGGAGGCACCGACAAGGTAATCATCGACAGCAAGAGCGGACAGGGCGTGGTGCCCTACCTGCCCCTGGATCAGCTCCAGCAGCGCCGGACCACTGGCGAGGGAGTAAACTGAAGATGCGTGCCTTCCTCGCTTTCATCGTCGTTCTTCTCGGCGCCGCCGCGGTCGCCGTCTATGCCTCGGCGTTCATCGTGCACCAGAACGAGCAGGCGCTCGTGCTCGAGTTCGGTAAGCCGAAGCGCGTCGTGCAGCAGCCCGGCCTGCACTGGAAGCTGCCGCTCGTCGAGACTGTCGACATCTTCGACAAGCGCATTCTGGATCTCGATACGCAGGCGCAGGAGGTCACGGCCTCCGACCAGAAGCGTCTCATCGTCGATGCCTTTGCGCGCTACAAGATCGTCGACCCGCTGAAGTTCTATCAGACGCTGCGCCATGAGGGCGCAGTGCGCTCGCGCCTCGGCCCGATCGTCGAGTCGGCGCTCAGGCGCGCGCTCGGCGCATCCACGTTCCAAGACGTGGTGAAGGACAAGCGCGAGGCGCTGATGAAGCGTATTGCCACGAACGTCAACGAGGAGGGCAACGACTTCGGCCTCGAGGTCGTCGACGTGCGCATCAAGCGCGCCGACCTTCCGGACCAGAACCAGAAGAGCGTGTTCGAGCGCATGCGCGCCGAACGCCAGCGTGAGGCCGCAGAGTTCCGCGCTCAGGGCGTGGGCGAAGCTAATCGCATTACCGCGACCGCCGACCGCGAGGTCACGATCATCAAGGCGGAAGCGACGCGGAAGGGCGAGGAGTTGCGCGGTGAAGGCGAAGCCGAGCGCAACCGGATCTTCGCCGAGGCGTTCAACCGCGATGCCGGCTTCTTCGAGTTCTATCGCTCCATGCAGGCGTACGAGCAGGGCCTGAAGCCCGGCGACACGCGTCTCGTGATCTCGCCGGACTCAGACTTCTTCAAGTATTTCAGCGACCCCACGGGAACCGGAACCGCCGCGCCTAGACAATGAGCGATCTTTTCGTCGCCTTAGGACTGGTGCTCGTCATCGAAGGGCTGCTGTGGGCTCTGTCCCCGGCGCTCGGGCGCCGTCTCCTGGCGACGGCAGCGGCGACGCCCGACGACAGTCTGCGCAAAGCGGGCTGGGTGGCAGTCGCCGTCGGCGCGCTCGTGGTCTGGCTGGTGCGCGGGTGACAGACGGTTGGCGATCATTGGGCGGTGCGCGTCCCTTCGAACCGCCACGCGCCGGCCACGTTGACAGCCTACGGGCGATCTCACACTTTGGACGCGACTGGCGGGACTGCGCCCAGCTTTTGGCATGCAAACCACGGCCTCCCCGCGGAGGCCGGGGTTTGCGTGCCAGATCGACAGCATCCGACACGCGCATGGTCGGGAAGGAGCATCAGATGATCACGACACTCGGGCACCGCGCAACGGCCGGCACAGGCCGAGCGCTGGCTGCCGCTCTCGCAGCTCTCGTTCTTTCCGGACCAGGCATGGCAGACCGGGCCGCGGCGCAGGAGAACGGTCCGAAGTCGGTGGCGCCAATAGCCGAGAAGCTCATCGATGCCGTTGTCAACATCTCGACCAGCCAGATCGCCAAGGGCCCCGAAGGCGTACCGCTGCCGCAGGTTCCGAAGGGCTCGCCATTCGAGGATTTCTTCGAGGACTTCTTCAACAAGCGGGGCGGGCGCGTGCCGCCGGCGGACCGCAAGGTGTCCTCTCTCGGCTCCGGTTTCGTAATCGACGGCGTCGAGGGCCTTGTCGTCACCAACAACCACGTCATCGACGGCGCGGACGAGATTGTCGTCAACTTCCACGACGGCTCGAAGCTCAAGGTCGACAAAGTGCTCGGCCGTGACACCAAGACCGACCTCGCGTTGCTCAAGGTGACGCCGAAGAAGCCGCTCGTGTCGGTGGGCTTCGGCTCCTCCTCCAACCTCAAAGTGGGCGACTGGGTGATGGCCATCGGCAACCCGTTCGGTCTTGGAGGCTCGCTCACGGTCGGAATCATCTCGGCCAAGCAGCGCGACATCAACGCCGGGCCCTACGACGACTTCCTGCAGACGGACGCTGCGATCAACAAGGGCAACTCCGGCGGCCCGCTGTTCAACATGGAGGGCCAGGTCGTCGGCGTGAACACGGCGATCATCTCGCCGACCGGCGGCTCCATCGGCATCGGATTTGCCGTGCCCGCCGATACGGTCACGACGGTCATTGCGCAGCTTAAGGAGTTCGGTCAGGTCAAACGCGGCTGGCTCGGCGTCAAGATCCAGTCGATCAGCGAGGATATCGGCGAAAGCCTCGGCGTGCCGGAGAACACGGGCGCGCTCGTGGCCGGCGTGACGCCGGATTCGCCGGCGGCCAAAGGCGGCGTCGAGCCGGGCGACGTCATCCTCAAGTTCGACGGCAAGGCCGTCACGACCATGCGCGGGCTGCCGAAGCTCGTGGCACAGGCGCAGATCGGCAAACCGGTCGACGTCGAGGTGCTGAGGCAGGGGCAGAAGAAGATGCTTTCCATTACCGTCGGCATGCTGGAGGACGAGGAAGGTAAGCCTGAGCCGGCGCAGTCCGGCAAGGAGGAGCCATCGCAGCCGTCGACCACGCTGCTCGGCCTCGTGCTGGCACCGCTCACCGACGACTTGCGCGGTCGCTATGGGTTCGACGCCAAGGTGACCGGGGTGGTCGTCAACGAGATCGATCCTTCGAGCCCGGCCGCGTCCCGGAACATTCGTCCGGGAGATGTCATCACGGAGGCGCAGCAAGTGCCGGTGACGGACATCAAGGACATCGAGGCGGCGATCGAGAAGGTGAAGCGGGCCGGCGGCAAGAGCGTGCTGCTTCTGGTCGAGGATGCCAAAGGCGACACGCGGTTCGTGGCCATCCCGCTCTGAGAGGTCGCAGCGCGCAAAGCGTGCTATGATTGCCGCCGACCGAACTGCCCGCGCAAGGCATGCGCATAGGAGGACTGTTTGTCCGATCGTCATTCCCTGCTCGACACCATCGCCGACAGCCTGGCGCCCGTGCATCGCGACGGGCACAAGTTCGTTGCCATCGGCCTCGTCGTTACGTTGCTCCTGTTCCTGCTCTGGGCACCGCTCGGCTGGATCGCGGCGCTGATCACGGCGTGGATCATCTACTTCTTCCGCGATCCCGACCGGGTGACGCCGCTGCGCGAGGGGCTCATCCTGGCTCCGGCGGACGGCAAGATCTCGCTCATCGAGAAAGTGCGGCCGCCGGCGGAGCTCGGGCTCGGCGACGAGGAGCGCACGCGCATCTCGATCTTCCTGTCGGTATTCGATGTGCATATCCAGCGGGCGCCGTTGGCCGGACGAATCATCCGCTCGCTTTATATCCCCGGCGCTTTCCTCAACGCGGCGCTCGACAAGGCGTCGGAGGAGAACGAGCGGCGCTCGATCGTCATCGAGACGCCGACCGGAGTCAAAGTCGGAGTGGTACAGATCGCGGGCCTTGTCGCGCGGCGCATCGTGACGCTTGCGGCGGAGGGCGACAGCCTCGGCGTGGGCGAGCGGTTCGGCTTGATCCGCTTCGGCTCGCGCGTCGATACCTATCTGCCGGTCGGTGCTTTTCCGGCGGTCGCCGTCGGCCAGCGCGCCATCGGCGGCGAGACCGTGCTGTCGGACCTAAGGTCGACGGAACCGGAGCGCGAGGCGCGGCGGCATTAGTTTGGGCCAATGATTCACGCTTGGGACGATAGGGTCCGAAGCGATCATGGGCACTGATATTGACGGCCAATGATTCACGCTTCGGACGATAGGGTCCGAAGCGATCATGGCCGGGAACACGGAGGGCTCTCATGGACCCTGTCGTACCGGAACTCGAAGAGCACACGCGGCGACGCAGGCGGCGGCGCATGTTCAGCCACGCGCGCATCCCGGTGCGCATGATGGTGCCAAACTTCTTTACGCTTCTAGGCCTTTGCGCGGGATTGACCTCGATCCGCATGTCGATCGAAGGGCGCTACGATTTTGCGCTGGCTGCGATCGTGTTCGCGGCGCTGCTCGACGGCATCGACGGGCGAATCGCGCGGCTGCTCAAGGCCTCTTCACGCTTCGGCGCGGAGCTCGACAGCCTTGCAGACTTCGTCAATTTCGGCGTCGCGCCCGCGATCATGATCTTCACCTGGGGGCTGGGGGAGCACCGCAGCCTGGGCTGGATCGCGGTGATGCTGTTCGCGCTCGCCTCCGCACTGCGCCTCGCGCGCTTCAACACCCTGATCGACGATGAGCGGCCGCGATGGCAGTCGGACTTCTTCATGGGTGTGCCGACGCCGGCGGCGGCGATCATCGTGCTCTTGCCGATCTATCTGGCCAACCTCGGGCTCGATCTGCGCGCCTCACCGATCCTGCTCAATCTCGTGCTGGCTTACGTGATGGTGATCGGTCTAACGATGGTCTCCATGCTGCCGACGTACTCCGGCAAGCTGCTCGGCGAGCGCATCGGGCGCGATTGGGTTCTGCCGCTGTTCATCCTCTCCATGCTGGCGGTGGCGTGTCTCCTGACCTATCCCTATCCGACGCTGGCCATCGGCTCGATCGCCTACCTCGCGGCTCTGCCGTGGACCTGGCGGCGGTTCCGGGAGCTCGAGCGGCTGCACGGCGCCGCCGGTGCTCCCGCAGCGGCCGCGCCCGAGCCTGCGCCGGAGAGCGAGGCCACGCCGGACGACGCAGAGCGGACACCTGCCGGCCCTCGCCTGGTCGAGATCCGCCCCAACGACCAGAACCGATAAGATTTCCACGCTGAGCGTGGCGTAGCTGCTACGCTTCGACGCTCGCGCGCGGCTCATCTGAGCCCGTGGCAGGACAGCCTCTTCCTTTTCCCTTACATTTCCGGCCGCCGGGAGCATCGACTGGGGGTATCGCGTCATGGCCGAAGCCGCATCGAAGCCGTCCAAAGCATGGCGGCGCCGTCTCGACTATTTGCTGGGGCGCAACATGCTGATCGGCGTTGCCTCGCTGATGTTGCTGTTCATCTCCGGCTACGCCACCTGGCACGGCATGCGCGACTTCATCATCGGCGTGTCGGAGACGCCGACCGATCCCGGGTCCATGTCGATCCCCAACGACGTGCTCGTCGTTACAGTCGTCTTCGCGCTGACCTTCCTGATGTGGCTCTGCCTGCGCGAGACGTTCGGCGCAGGCCGCGACTTCGGCGACCGCGTCATCACCTTCATCCTCTATGCCTTCCTCGCGCTCTGGTCGATCGGCTTCGGCTACGGCTTCTGGTGGAGCCTGATCTCTGGTCAGGAAGCGACGCGCACGGGCCTCTCGGGGCTGCAGGAGGACGCACGCGACGCGAGCGCGGTGGTGGCGGCGCGGCTCGATGCGGTGCGCTCGCAGCTCGATAACGTCGTCTCGTGGTCCGAGAGCCAGATGGCACGCGAGGAGACGAGCGGCGGTAGCTGCGGTACGCCTTCAGGCGCGGGACGCGGCCCGCTCTACAATGCGCGGCGCGGCGTGCGGGACTCTGTTGCGACGCTGCGCGACGGCATGGTGCGGAGCTGGCTCGAGCCGGTGCAGGCGGAGGTCGAACAGCTTCGCCAAAGCGCACGGTCACTCGCAGGCTCGAGCGTCGAGGAGCGGCAGCGCAATTTCGAGACGATGGCCTCGCAGATCCGCGGCTCGGCGCGCAACATCGCAGCGCGCTCGAACGAGCTTGGAAAGTCGACCGCGGCGGAGATGCGTGCGCTCGCCGAGTCGGTCTCGGTGCCGCCGGGGCAGGCCGGGTTCTCGTGCTACGATCCGACGCTGGCGCAACGCCTTAATCAGGCGGCCGACCAAGCCGACCAACCGGCCGAGGTGACGCTGCGCGACGCGGCCTTCAGCGAAGGACCGGCGGGCGTCGCCAATGCGGTCAAGAACCTGTGGCGCAACATCGGCGCCTACGGCGGCGGGCTGATTTCCTACGTGTTCAGCGGCGGCGCAGAGCCCGCAGCACACACGGAGGCGGGCGATCCGATCACGGGCCGCGATCTGATCGCTCTGCTCGCTTCAATCGGCATCGATTTCGGGCTGCTCGTGCTCGCCATTCTCAACCCTCCGGCGCGGCGTCCCGAGATGGCCGGCGACAAGAAACGGCAAATTCAGGATGCGATTGCGACGGCCATTGCACGCGCACCGGACACCGACATCGAGTGGGTGCGCCGCCACTTCATTTACCACCGCACGCGCTCCTATCTCGTCATCCCGAACCTCTACAGTTGCGACACCGAGAAGGAGGGTGCGAAGGCGCTGGCCATGAACCAGCTCGCTGGCGTGCTCGACGATCTCGATCTCGTCGAGTGGCCGAAGCCGGGCTGGTTGAAGCTGACCAAGAGCGAGTTGCAGAGGCTCAAGGACGAAGAGGCGCTGCCGAGCGATACCGACCTGACAAAGATCCGGCAGGCTTGGCTGGAGGAGCACGGCAAGACCAGCGGGCCGGATGCCGAAACCCGCGACGCCGCCGTGCGCGATGCAGCGCCGTTGCGCAACCACGGTCTGTTCTCGAAGGCCGAGCGGGCACTGACCATCGCCGGGTGGAGCGAAGGAGCGCGTCGCGACATCGAGGTCTATCGTCTGGCCAACACCGAAGGACTGACGCCGATCCTCGACGTGCTCAACGGATGGAGCGACAGCGGCAAGCCGCGCACTGACGACGCCTAAGGTGAGCGTCCGGGTCAGCGCCTGACGGACGGCCTCAGCAATCGCTCGCGTAAGGCGAGGCGCGAATTAGACGACTCGGCAGCTTGCTGCGGCGGAGGTGGCTGTTCGCCCTCCGGTGCCGGCGGAGGAGCCGGGCGTGCCTCTGCGGCTGGCGCCGCGCGCGGGATCGGAGGCGGCGCGGCGGGATACGCCTCGGCAGAAGCAGCGTTGCGCGGTATCGGTGGTTGCATCGCGGGACGATGCAGTGGCGGCGGCGCGGGGCGCTGCGTGACAACAGGCTGCGGCTCATCGACCGGCTCAGGCGGCAGCGCGTTCCGCGACAGCGGCTGGGGCGTGCGGCGGCTCACGAACTCGCCCACCTCGCGCTCGATCGCGGCGCGGTCGATCGGTGCGCGCTCGAATGCGGGGGGTTCCGGCAGGGGTGGCACTTGCTCGGCCGTGGGCTTAGGCGCGGCGCGCTCGTCGATCTCCGGTTGCTCCGCGCGACGCGGCGTGCCCGCAGACGATGGCAGGTTGACGGCTTCGGCGAGCAACTGGGCCTGCGTTGCGGCATCGATCTGGCCGCAGACGCCGGCCGCGCGCCAGCGCTCCACCACGGACTCGAGGAAGCTCTCGTCGCCGAGCGACTCCTGCCAGCGCTCGGAGAATACTGCTGTCGTCGAACGCGGCAAGGCGTCGGCCGGCAGCTCGTCGAAACGGATGCGAACCGGGATCGGCACGCCGTCACCGAAGGCAATGGCCTCGCGGGCGCCAAGCGCCGGCAAGAACTCGACGAGGCCAGAGCCAGTGTCGGAGACGGCGGAGGCGACGATGGCCTGGTCACGGTCGTTCGACATGCGCAGCGCGAACACGGTGTTGCACTGGGAGAGGATCGTGGGATCGATCTCCGCGGGGCGTTGCGTGACGATGCAGAGCGAGGCACCGTATTTACGCCCTTCCTTTGCGATGCGCGCGATCGCACGCTTGCAGGGCTCGAAGCCCGTCTGCGGGTTCAGCGGCACGTAGCGGTGCGCTTCCTCGCACACAACAGTGATCGGGATCTTGCCCTCGCCCCACAGCGCGAAATCGAAGGCCATGCGGCAGAGCACGGAGACGACGACGTTGACGACCTCAGGCGGCAGGCCCGTCAGCTCGAGGATGGTGATCGGCTTGCCGTTGACGGGCACGCGGAAGATGCGCGACAGCACCTGCGTCATGCCGTCGTAAACTGTGACGGAACCGAACATGAAGGCGTAGCGGCTGTCCTGCGCAAACGTCTCGATGCGGGTTTTCAGCGCACGGTAGGGTGCGAGGTCCTTGCGGTTCTCGAGCCTGCCCATGCGCTCGTCGATCAGGCTCGTGAGGTCCGAGATGCGGTAAGGGACGGGCGTGTCGACCGTGAACTTACTGGCGTCGAGGCCGGGCTTGCGCAGCTTCTGCTGATCCTGGGCGGCGCGGCCGACGCTGTAGCGCGCCTTGGCCAGCGGGATCAGCTCCTGCAGGATCTCGATCTCCGCCTTGCGCTCGGGATCGCCGACCAGGACCTCGACCGCTTCCTCGAAGTTCAACAGCCAGAGCGGGAGCTGCAGGGTGCGCGGCGAGATCACCTCGGCGCGGGCGCCGAAGGCGGTCGCGTATTCATTGTGGGGATCGAGCAGCACGATATGCGCGTTGGGCGTCCGCTCGAGGATGGCGCGGAAGATCAGCGCCGTGGTGCAGGACTTGCCGGTGCCCGTGGTGCCGAGGATGGCGAAATGCTTGCCGAGCAACTCGTCGACCCGGATCATGGCCGGGATCGAAGACTCCTGGTGAATGGAGCCGATGCGTACCGTGTCCTGCTCGTTGCCCGTGTAAGTAAGCTGCAGCTCGTACTTGGTGGCGAAACGGACGCGGTCGCCGAGCGCGGGGTAGACGCTCGTGCCGCGATGGAAGCGGATCGGCTTGCCGTCGGGGCTCTTGCTCAGCTCTCCGACGAGACCGAGTTCGGCGATACGGATCTCCTGCTCGTTGCCGTGCGCGGGCAGCGGGACGCTCAAAGCAGAAACGGTGGCGAGCACCGTGGCATTGCCGGTGTCGATGGCGAGCAGCGTGCCCATCTCGGGACGGTCCGCCTTGTTGCGCGGATCGTTCTCGTGCGTGACGTCGAGCAACAGGATGGCCTTCGACCCAGTGACGGATGCGATGCGCCCGATCGAGCGCGGCAGGACATGGTATTGCGGCTCTTTCGGTGAAACGCCGGGCTGCATTTTCAAATCCAGTGTTAAAGTGGGACGCCTGTTCCGAACACCGCATCCCTCGCCTCGATGGGCGAGATCTGGTGCGCGGGCGGCAGTTTGACGGTAACGTCGGTTCCTTTGCCTTTGACGCTCGTGATCAAGAGCTCGCCGCCGTGCAACTCGACGAGCGACTTGGCGATGGTGAGCCCGAGCCCTGCGCCCTCTCGCCATCGCGAGCGGGCACGGTCGACCTGGCCGAACGGCGCCAGCGCGACGGCGATCTCCTCCTCAGTCATGCCGACGCCATTGTCGCGCACGGACACCATCACGCCGCCGTTGCCCTGCTCGAGCACCTCGACGATGACGGTGCCGCCCTTGGGCGTGAACTTCACGGCGTTGGAGATCAGGTTGTTGAAGATCTGGCTCAGCTTGGTGTCGTCGCCGCGCACGAGGGGCAGCGAGAAGGCGATGCGCGGAGACAGCTCGACCCCGGCTTCCGCCGCCGCTGGCGCGGCAGCCTCGAGGCAGTCGCGCAGCACGACGGCGATATCGACCTCGTAGGCGTCGATGGCGTAGGTGCCGCTCTGGATTTTCGAGATGTCGAGGATGTCGTTGACGACGGCCAGCAGGTGCTCGGCGGAGTCGTTGATCAGGCTCGCGTACTGGACGATCTCCTCGTCCGAGAGGCGGCGGCCGGCGTGCTCGCGCAGAAGCTTCGAGAAACCAAGAATGGTGTTGAGCGGCGTGCGCAGCTCATGGCTCATGTTGGCGATGAATTCGGATTTCACCCGGTTGGCGAGGTCCGCCTCGACGCGAGCCTGGCGCTCGGCCAAGCGCGTGCGCTGGCGCAGGACGGCATCTCCGATCAACGCGGAGTACTCCTGCAACAACTGGTTGGCCTTACCCTTGCTCTGTCCGCCTTTGCGCATGCCGATGGAACGCTGAAACTCACACTTCGCCCCCCGACCCTAGAGCCCATTGGATAAGACGTGGTTAATCTGCAACTTGCGCCTAATTGGGCACGGCGGGGCCCGGATTTGCTCAGGGGGCCGTTGTTTTCAGCACGGGGTTGGGCTTTGATGCGGCCTCGCTGGGGTGGGACATGAGGCGTGGGGAGAGCGCTCGATGGATCGTCGCGATTTCCTGATTACGGGCGGTGCGGCCGCAGTGGCGGCGGCGACGCCGGCGGCAGCCCAGGCTGCCGAGGCTCCGCCGCCCCGCATAAGACCCGACGCCGAGCGGCTGACGCTCGCCATGGCCTGGGCCGACGCGCCGAACGGGCCTGCCGACCGTGCGCACCGCCTTGCCCGCCGCTTCGAGGCGATGACGAACGGCCGCTACAGGATCGAGTTCGCGACGGCCGAACATGGGCCTGAAAGCGGCGCGGACCTCCTTCACGGGCCGGTGCACGATTTCGTGCCTCAGCATCCCGCCTTCAGCTATTTCGGGGGTCTGCCAGGGTCGGCTGCCCTCGTGGGGCAGGACCTCGCCCACTGGATCGCCATCGGCGGCGGCCAGATGCTGTGGGACGATCTGGCCGCAAGCCATGGGTGGAAGCCGCTACTCGCCGGCCATTCCGGAGACGTCCCGCCCCTCTGGTCGCGCGAGCCGATCATGGGCCTCGGGGATCTGGCTGGCCGGCGCCTTTCGGCGCCTGGGCTTGGCGCCGATGTCGCGCGCGGGCTTGGTGCAGAGGTCCATCCGGCGCTCGCGCCGCATGCGGCTGCCGCGGCGCTCCGTGACGGGTCCGTGGATGCCGTCGAGGCTGGCGACCTTACGAATAGCCTCGCTGCAGGCTTTGCGGACGCTGCCCGATATGCAACCGGGCAGGGCCTCAACAGCCGCGGCACGGCCTATGCCTTGAGCGTGCGGGCCTCGATCTGGGATCGTCTTCCCGACGCGGATAAGGCCATCCTGGCCGCCGCCGCCGCCGAGGAATATCAGCTCACCCTGGCCGCGGCGCGTGCGCACGCCGGCTTGGCCCGGCAAGTGCTGGAGGCACGCGGCGTTGTCTTTGCGCCTTGGCCGGCGGACATCGCAGAGGCGCTGGAGCGCGTGGCGGAGGCCACGATCGCGCACGTGGCCGCCCGGGACGCCACCGCCGCGCGGATCAACCAGAGCTACATGGCGTTCCGTGGCCTGATCTCCGGAAGTCTAGCATCGGCAGCCGTTTAGCGTGCCAGCACGGAAGCAATCCCGATTTGATCGCTTCCGCCCGCTGACCAATCGTTAGACCGCACCCGAGGGCTTGTCCTTCACTAGCGCGTCGCGGATCTCGCGCAGATAAACTTCGCTCGGCGAGGGTGCGGACGCCTCGGCAGGCTTCGGCTTGTGCAGCTTGTTGATGAGGCGGATCAGCAGGAAAATGGCGAGCGCGGTGATGAAGAACTTGAAAACTGCGTTGAGAAAGAGGCCGTATTTGATCTCCACTCCGTCGTCGGTGGGCGTCGGCAGCGTGATGGCCAGATCGCTGAAGTCGATGCCTGCGAGGATGTAGCCGATCGGCGGCATGATAATGTTCTCGACGAGGGTCGCGACAATCGGCGAGAACGCGGCGCCGATGATCACGCCCACGGCGAGGTCAATCACATTGCCCCGCATTGCAAATTCCTTGAATTCGGACACTATCGACATCGCAGGCCCCTTTCTTCGTTCCGACTCGCTCCGAGCCGTGAACGGAATGCTAGGGGACCCCTGGTCCGGTCGTAAACCGGCAATTGGCCGGCCGCGCAGGGCTCCGCCTCACTGGGACCACAACTGGACCGCACCACAACTCGACCGCACCTCTGGGCGGCCCAATCGGGGAGACAGACACCTTCATGATCGAACGGCGCGAGCGAAAGCCCTATTGGCGGCATACCAAGTGGCAGATGCTGGCAAGCCTGGTGCCGCTGCTCGCCGTCATCATCATCCTGCCGCTCTATGCGGATCAGCTCAACTCGAGCAGATTCATGGGTTTCCCGCTGGGCTACTTCCTGTGCCTGCACGGACTAGTGCTGATCTCCGTGATCACGGTGGCGAGCTTCGTCAATCGGCAGGATGCCATCGATCACTGGCATGGCGCGCATGAGGATGCTTGAGGGATCGGATGTCCGGCTATGCGCCGGACGTGGCGCGGGCGGCACGGAGAGCTGAGCCATGTCGTTCTCGCACCGAACGGGCTACGTCAATCCGCGGCTCGGCACCTATTTCGGAATCTTCATGAGCGCGTTTGCAGCGCTCGCGATGATGACGCTGATCTTCGAGGGGCTCGGCGTCAGCGACGATACGCTGCGGCTCACCATGTTCGCGGGCCCCATCGGGCTCTACGCTGCCATCGGCATTGCTTCATTCACCAACGAGCCGCTCGACTATTTCGCCTCCGGGCGGCGCGTGCCGGCGTTCTACACCGGTCTCGTGCTGGCGCAGACCGCCATCGGCGCAACCGGACTCGTGGCGCTCACGGGCGCCTTCTTCCTGATCGGCTTCGATGCACTTTGCATCGTGATCGGCGGGCTTGCGGGCTTCGTCGTGATGGCGGTGCTGCTGGCGCCTTTCTTCCGCAAGTTCGGGGCTTTCACTGTGCCGAGCTATCTCGGCAAGCGTTTTGACAGCCGCGCGCTGCGGCTCACGGCGGCGGGCATTCTCGCGGTGCCAATGCTGCTCGTCCTGGCTGCCGAGCTTCGCATTGGCGCCCACGCCATCGCGTGGTTCTATCCGATTTCGCAGTCGCTCGCGGTCATGATGCTGGTTGCGGTGGTCGTGCTCACGCTGGCAGCCGGCGGCATGCGCTCGCTCGCGTGGTCGTCGTCGGCGCAGAGCATCGCGGCGCTGCTGGCGCTGCTCGTGCCGGTCGCGATCGTGGCCGTGATCGTCACCAACCTGCCGCTGCCGCAGCTCTCGGCCGGGCCGGTTCTGCGCACCGTCGGACGTGCCGAGGCGGCGCAGGGCCTGCCCATCATCCTGCCGCCGATGCTCGCGTTCGACATGCCGGGTGAAGGGCTGTCGCCGATCGCCAAACGCTATTCCGACGCGTTCGGCAGCGTCGGGCCGCTGGCGTTCATCATCGTGACGCTCTCTCTGCTTGCGGGCGTCGCGAGCGCGCCTTGGCTGCTGCCGCGCGTCGCCGGCACGCCCGGCGTCTACGAAGCGCGCAAGTCGCTCGGCTGGGCAACGCTGCTGTTCGGCATCGCCATGCTGACCATCGGATCGGTCGCGATCTTCATGCGCGACTACCTGACCGACATCGTGACGGTCGCGGGAACAGTGCGCTTTCCGCAGTGGTTCGAGACGCTGCAGACGCAGGGCATCCTAGCGGTGAACGCGGACGGCGGGCGACCGACACTCTCGAGCTTCAGCGTCAGCCGCGACGACGTTCTACTCAGCCTGCCGGTGGTGGCGGAGATGCCGGCGGCGGTCGTCTATCTCGCGGCCGGCGGCGTCGTGGCCGCCGCGCTGGCGACAGCGGGCGCAGTGGCCATCGCGCTCGGCAACATCCTTTCCGAAGACATCGTCAACGGCCTGACGTGGCTGCCGACAAAATCCACGTCCCGCTTGATCGTCGCACGCCTCGCGCTCGGCGCCGCGGCGGCGCTGGCCGGTTTTCTCGCCATTGTGGCTCCCACCGATCCGCTCGAGCTGCTTCTGTGGGCCATTGCGCTCACCGGCGCCTCGACGTTCCCGGTCCTCGTGCTGTCGATCTGGTGGAAGCGGCTCAACGAGTTCGGCGCCACTGCCGGAATCCTGACCGGCTTCTGCGTCACCGTGCTCGCCATCATCGCGGGTGAAGCGGGGCTCACGGGAACCGACGGCGCATTGGCCGCGGCGATCGGGTTGCCGGCCGGCGCCGTGGCGGCGATCGCGGTCGCGCTGGCCACGCCTGCCCCGCCGCGCAACCTTCTCGAGCTCGTGCGCGATATCCGCGTACCCGGCGGCGAAATTCTCTACGATCGCGAAATGCGCCAGCTGCGGAGGCGCAAGATCTAACAGCCTGCCGCTGCACGCCAAGCCCGCGCGAACGCGAAACCCTTCTGGAAGCCCATGTCGTCACGAGATCGTCTCACTGCCTATCCAGCGCGCGAACCTTACAACGAGGGCTTCCTCGATACGGGCGACGGGCATTCCCTCTATTACGCGGAGTGCGGCAATCCGGCGGGTGCACCAGCGCTCGTCGTGCACGGCGGGCCAGGCGGCGGCTGCAACCCCGCCATGCGGCGCTTCCACGATCCCCGCCACTACCGCATCGTGCTTTTCGACCAGCGCGGGTGCGGCCGCTCTCTGCCCAATGCCGCGATCGAGAACAACACGACCTGGCACCTCGTCGCGGATATGGAGCGACTGCGCCATCACCTCGGCATCGAAAGCTGGCAGCTGTTCGGCGGGTCGTGGGGCTCGACGCTCTCGCTGGCCTACGCGGTGACGCACCCGGAGCGGGTCAGCTCGATGGTGCTGCGCGGCATATTCCTCCTACGCCGGAGCGAACTCGCCTGGTTCTACCAGGGCGGGGCGAGCGCACTCTTTCCGGAAGCATGGGAGGCATTCGAGCGCGTGATCCCGCCAGAGGAGCGCGGCGACATGATCGGCGCCTACTACAAGCGCCTCATCGATCCCGATCCTAAGGTGCATATGCCAGCCGCCGAGGCCTGGAGCGTGTGGGAGGGCACAACGCTGTCGCTGATCGAGGATCCGGTGCGCGTGCGCTCGTTCGCCAATCCGGGCTATGCGCTGGCGTTCGCGCGCATCGAAAGCCACTATTTCGTCAACCATGGCTTCTTCAACGCCGACGGGGCGCTGCTGCGCGAAGCACACCGCCTGGCCGATATTCCCGGCGTCATCGTGCATGGGCGCTATGACGTCGTGACGCCGGTGCGCAATGCCTGGGACCTCAAGAAGGTGTGGCCATCCGCCGAGTTGCGCATCGTCCCCGACGCAGGGCATGCCATGACAGAGCCTGGCATCATCCACGAGCTGGTGCGCGCTTCGTCGTATTTTCGCGATCAGGGAACGGCGCGGGCCAGCTAGCTCCTGTTCGCCATCTCATGCGATCGGACTGGCTTGGCAGGCTTCCGGGACGCATAACGTTGCTATCGGAGCGGTGGCTGCCCGCCCCGAGCCGTCGCCGTTTTTCGTTGGACATACATATCGGTTTTATGACGAGAGAGACCCACCGCACGATTGCAATTGCCGACAAGAACCCCGTGGTACGCACGGGGCTCGTCGACATCATCGCGCGCGACGGACGCTTCCTCGTCACCGCCGCCGTCCCGACCGGTGCGGCGTTCCTGGAACTGATCGAAGCGAATGCGGTCGATATCGCAGTCATCGGCTGGGCAATGCCGGACATGACGGGTGGCGATATTCTTGCCGAGCTCAAGAAGCGGCGAAGCCAAGTGCGCACCATCGTCTACACGGGCGAGCCCGGTGTCGACGTCGTGCGGCGCAGCATCAAGGCCGGCGCCTGGGGTTTCATGTCGAAGAGCGACGAGCCGGAGGTGCTGCTCGAGACGATCTCCTCCGTGTCGCACGGGCGCGTGTCGTTTCCCTATGTGGACATCGAGGCGGCGAGCAAGGATCCGCTCGATGTCCTCACCGTGCGCGAGCGGGAGCTTCTGGCGGCGCTGGCCGCAGGCTGGTCGAACCTGCAAATTGCAGCGCGCATCGGCATATCCCGCAACACGGTCAAATATCACCTCAAGAACCTCTATGATAAGCTCCAGGTGAACAATCGGGCCATGGCCGTGGCGCTGTTCATGAGCCAACATCAGGCCCAGCGGGATCAGCGCTGACCCGCACCATTTTCTCTCGAATTTGCCGCAGGGTGGGTAGGGCGAAACTACCCAACTGGGCAATTCCCACCGCAAGCGCCAGCGCCCATAAGGCTACCCAGGAGATTTCTGCCGTTGCCCTTCGGGGTGTTGTGCACGGTTAAGGGCCCTGTTTAGGTGTTGGCCGCCGATTGGCGTTCAATTCCGCATCCCATGATCGTGTCCGGGGGGACCTTCAAAGGTGACAGGCAAGTTTCAGGCTCTCGTGGACGAGCGCCTTTTGCGAGCAGTCACGGCAGTTTCGGCTGACGCTGCGTGGTCGAGACGCTAAGGTCGAGGCAAGAAACTCAAAATGTTGCACTGGAGGAGACGCACATGACCAATATGGTGAAGCCGCACCTGTTTATCCCCGGCCCGACCAATATTCCCGAGGCCGTTCGCATGGCCATGAATCTCCCCATGGAGGACATGCGCAGTCCTGAGTTTCCGAAGTTCACGCTGCCGATCTTCGAGGACCTGAAGAAGGTCTTCAAGATGAAGGACGGGCGCGTGTTCATCTTCCCGTCTTCGGGCACGGGGGCCTGGGAATCGGCGATCACCAACACGCTCGCCGTCGGCGATAAGGTTCTGATGAGCCGCTTCGGTCAGTTCTCGCTGCTCTGGGTCGACATGGCCGAGCGTCTCGGCCTCAAGGTCGAGCTTTGCGACGAGGAGTGGGGCACGGGCGTGCCGCTTGAGAAGTACGCCGACATCCTCGCCAAGGACACGAACCACGAGATTAAGGCCGTGTTCGCCACGCACAACGAGACGGCGACTGGCGTTTCCTCCGACATTGCAGGCGTGCGCAAGGCTCTCGATGCCGCCAAGCATCCGGCGCTCTTGTTCGTCGACGGCGTGTCGTCGGTCGGCTCGCTCGACATGCGCATGGGTGAGTGGGGTGTTGACGCTTGCGTGTCCGGCTCGCAGAAGGGCTTCATGCTGCCGACCGGCCTTGGCATCCTCGCCGTCAGCCAGAAGGCTCTCGACGCCAACAAGAGCCTCAACGGCCGCATGAACCGTTGTTTCTTCTCCTGGGAAGATATGATCAAGACCAACGATCTTGGTTTCTTCCCCTATACGCCCGCGACCCAGCTCATCCGCGGCCTGCGCGCTTCGCTCGACCTCATCTTCGCCGAGGGTCTCGACAACGTCATCGCCCGCCACACGCGCCTCGCCTCGGGCGTGCGCGCTGCCGTCGATGCCTGGGGCCTCAAGCTCTGCGCGAAGGAGCCGAAGTGGCATTCCGACACGGTGTCGGCGATCCTCGTGCCTGAGGGCTTCGATGCCAACGACGTCCTGAAGACGGCCTACTATCGCTACAACACCTCGCTCGGCACCGGCCTCAACAAGGTCGCCGGCAAGGTGTTCCGCATCGGCCATCTCGGCGCACTCGACGAGGGCATGATCGGCGGCGTTCTGTTCAACGTCGAGATGGCGCTCAAGGATGTCGGCGTGCCGATCAAGTTCGGCTCGGGCACGGGCGCGGCTGCCGAGTATTTCAGCAAGACGGCGACGAAGCCTGCGCTGTCGAAGGCTGCTTAACTTTCAGGGCGGTGTCTCAAACAGGCGCCGCCCTATCTCATTTCCCTAGGATTCGCTCGGGTGCCCGCGGCCGACCGGTTACGGACAAAGCCCGAAATGTCTCAAGAAACGCATTAGAGCTGAGGAAACGTACCGATGAGCTTCACCCTCTATCCGACCCGGAAGCAGCGTCTGCAGCGCTCGTATCTCGCCGTTCCGGGCTCGAATCCGACAATGATCGACCGCGCTCACAAGAGCGCCGCCGACTACGTGTTCCTCGACTGCGAGGACGCGGTTGCGCCGCCGGAGAAGGAGCAAGCCCGTAAGAACATCATCCAGGCGCTGAACGATCTTGACTGGAAGGGCGCCGGCAAGAGCGTATCGGTCCGCATCAACGGCCTCGACACGCACTACATGTACCGCGACGTCGTCGACATCGTGGAGCAGGCTGGCGCAAAGCTCGACACGATCCTGATCCCGAAGGTCGGCGTGCCTGCCGACGTCTACGCCGTCGAGACCATCGTCAGCCAGATCGAGGTCGCCAAGAACCTGCCGCACCAGATCGGCACGGAAGCTCTCATCGAGACGCCGCTCGGCATGGCGAACGTCGAGGCCATCGCCTCCGCCAACAGCCGCCTCGAGTCGATGCACTTCGGCGTTGCCGACTACTCGGCCTTTAACAAGGCGCGCACGGTTGTCATCGGCGGCCTCAACCCCGACTATCCGGGCGACCAGTGGCACTTCCCGCTGTCGCGCATGACGGTTGCCTGCCGCGCCTTCGGCTTGCGTCCGATCGACGGTCCGTTCGGCGGCATCGACGATCCGGAGGGCTACAAGGCCGCTGCTCGCCGTGGCGCTGCGCTCGGCATGGAGGGCAAGTGGGCCATCCATCCGTCGCAGATCGAGCTTGCCAACGAGATCTACTCCCCGACGGCGAAGGAAGTGGAGCGCGCCGAGCGCATTCTCGTTGCGCTCAAGGAAGCCGAAGCCCAGGGCAAGGGTGCTGCCTCGCTCGATGGAAAGATGATCGACGCGGCTTCCGAGAAGATGGCGAAGAACCTCATTGCCACGGCGGCTGCCATCAAGGCCGCTGAGGCTGCACGGGCCAAATAAGAAGAAAGACGAGGAAACAGCGTTCCCCCAAGGAGGTCCACATGGACATTCACGAGTACCAGGCCAAGGAGCTTCTCGCGAAGTTCGGCGTGCCCGTCCCACGTGGCGGGCTCGCCTACAGCCCCGAGCAGGCGGTCTACCGTGCGCACGAGCTCGGCGGCCAGAAGTGGGTGGTCAAGGCGCAGGTCCATTCGGGCGCGCGCGGCAAGGCGGGCGGCATCAAGGTGTGCAGCTCGGAGAATGAGGTCGAAACCGCATCGGAAGGCTTGCTCGGCAAGAAGCTCGTCACCATCCAGACGGGCCCTGCCGGTAAGCTCGTGTCGCGCCTGTATGTCGAGGAAGCGACCGACATCGACAAGGAGATCTACCTCTCCTTCGTCATGGATCGCGCGGCCGAGCGCATCGTTGTCGTGTCGTCGGCTGCCGGCGGCATGGACATCGAGGAGATCTCGCACAGCCAGCCCGATACCATCATCAAGGTCGAGGTCGACCCCGCCGTCGGCATGCAGGCGTTCCAAGCACGCGAGGTCGCGTTCGGGCTCGGCGTCGATCCGGACCTGATCGGCAAGCTCGAGCGCGTGATCCTCGGCTCCTACCGCGCCTTCCGCGACCTCGATGCGGCGATGCTCGAGATCAATCCGCTCGTCATCACCAAGCAGAAGACCATCCTGGCGCTCGACGCCAAGATGAGCTTCGACGAGAACGCGCTGTTCCGCCGCCCGCAGATCGCGGAGCTCCGCGACAAGAGCCAGGAAGACCCGCGTGAGACCTACGCCAACGACCGCGGCCTCTCCTACGTGGGCCTCGATGGCGACATCGGCTGCATCGTGAACGGCGCGGGCCTCGCCATGGCCACGCTCGACATGATCAAGCTCGCCGGCGGCGAACCTGCGAACTTCCTCGACATCGGCGGCGGCGCAAGCCCCGAGCGCGTGACGAAGTCGTTCAAAGCGGTGCTGCGCGACAAGAACGTCAAGGCGATCCTCGTCAACGTGTTCGCCGGCATCAACCGCTGTGACTGGGTGGCGAAGGGTGTCGTCGACGCCATCAAAGAGCTCGAGATCAAGGTTCCGATTATCGTGCGCCTTGCCGGCACCAACGTCGAGGAAGGCCGTAAGATCATCGACCAGAGCGGCCTCACAATGATCAGCGCCGAAACGCTGGCGGATGCGGCCAACAAGGCCGTAGCGGCAGCCAAAAAAGCCGCGTAAGGAGGAAACCAATGGCCATTTTCATCAATGAGAACACGCCGATCCTCGTACAGGGCTTCACGGGCCGCATCGGCACGTTCCACGCGCAGGAGATGATCGACTACGGTACCAATGTGGTCGGCGGCGTGACCCCCGGCAAGGGCGGCACCACGCATCTCGGCCGCCCGGTGTTCAACACCATGAAGGGCGCCGTGGACGAAACCAAAGCCGAGGCTTCCATCGTGTTCGTGCCGCCGCCGTTCGCGGCGGACGCGATCATGGAGGCCGCGGATGCGGGCATCAAATACTGCGTCTGCATCACCGACGGCATCCCCACGCAGGACATGATCCGCGTCAAGCGCTACATGCGGCGCTACAAGAAAGAGAACCGCATGATCCTGACCGGGCCGAACTGCGCCGGCACGATCTCGCCCGGCAAGGCCATGCTCGGTATCATGCCCGGGCACATCTACTCGCCGGGCCGCGTCGGCATCGTCGGCCGTTCCGGCACGCTGGGCTACGAGGCTGCCTCGCAGCTCAAGGCGCTCGGCATCGGCGTATCAACCTCGGTCGGCATCGGCGGTGACCCGATCAACGGTTCGTCGTTCAAGGATGTGCTCGAGCACTTCGCCGAGGATCCGGAGACCGACGCCGTGATGATGATCGGCGAGATCGGCGGACCGCAGGAGGCGGAAGCCGGTCATTACATCCGCGACCACTTCAAGAAGCCGGTCGTCGCCTACATCGCGGGCCTCTCGGCGCCCAAGGGGCGGCGCATGGGGCATGCCGGTGCCATCGTGTCGGCGTTCGGCGAGTCGGCCTCTGAGAAGGTCGACATCCTCAAGGACTGCGGTGTCGCGATCGCGCCCACGCCGTCCGAGATGGGTGCCACCGTTCAGAAGGTCCTCGCCGCCCGCAAGGCGGCCTAGAGGCCCTTCCCTCTTACGCGCGGCCGGGGCCGAAAGGCCCCATCGCAGCGCAAAGGTTCGGACCGGCTCTGCGCCCGATGGCAGGGGCGGTCCGACGACCCGGCGGCCTCGCGGCCGCCGGGCCCCTTTTGGGACAGGGGCTTTTCTGCGATGAGCCCGTGACGAGAGGCCATTGAGGAGACAAGAATGTCGAAGAAGTCGGCGCCCGTCAGCAAACGGCTAGACGAGACCGAGCTCCGCGCCGAGCTCAGGGCCCTTCGTGCGCAGATCCCTGATCAACCGACGCTGAACCCGATTGCTCATGTTGCGTTCAATCTGTCGCGCCGCCTTGAATCCGGCGAGATCACCTTCGAGGACGTGAAGGAGCTGGCGACGCAGCTCATGGACAGCGCGTGTGTGCATCGCGCGCTGCTGCTCAAGGAGCAGATCGGCGTCGAGAGCGAGGAAGCGACGCGGCAGGAGTTCTCGGAGTTCATTGCGCGGCAGATCGCCGGAATTAACCCCGATGATTTTGAGGCCTTCAAGGCGCGGTTCTCTCGCGCGCGCAACGGCATCGTTTTCACCGCGCATCCGACGTTCGGGCTCTCGGAAGCCCTTTCGGACCGCATGGCCGAGATTGCGATTGCCGGCACCGCCAAAGGGCGGAGCATCGGCCTTCCGCACCGCCCCGATCCAGACCTGACGCTCGACTACGAGCACCGGCGCGTGCAGAGCGCCATCCACAATCTGCGAGATGCGTATTCGGACCTGCTCGCCGATTTCTTCGCCGCCGCGCACTCAACGTTCGGCGACCGCGTCTTCAAGGCGGATCCACAATTGACCACGTTCGCCTCGTGGGTCGGCTACGATCTCGATGGGCGTACGGACATCAAGTGGACGTTCTCGTTCCTGGTGCGCCTCAAAGAGAAGCAGGCGGCGCTCGCCGACATCCGAGAGCGGTTCCTGGCGATCAAGGACGGGCTCGGAGAGGACTCCGAGATGGTGCGCCTGGTGCGTCAGGTCACGGGCAAGCTGGACCTCGCGATTGCCGCCGCGGACTCGCACATCGAGGCGTTACAGAAGGTGGGCAAGGACGGCTTCACGCTGGCGCATGCGGCGAACATCATCACGCGGGCCGACGGACACAATCTGACCAGTGCGGAGCCCATTCTGTCGCTGCTCGATCAGGTGCTCGAGGCAACCGACAGCAAGACGTCGAAGATCGCGGTCGCGTCCCTCGCCGGTCTTCTGCGCGCCACGGGATTGGGCACGAGCCATATCCACGTGCGCGTCAACGCCGTGCAGATCAACAACGCCTTCCGCGCCTTCGTGCACGAGAGTTGGACGCGCGACCTTACCGAGCGTCAGGCGCTGTCGCGCATCGTCGAAATGATCCATTCGGTGAAGCCCGAGACGGTCAATTTCGAGACGCTCGACCTCGAGAATGCGACGGCCATCCGCCAGTTCGCGCTCGCCGCGCAGATCGTCAAGCATATCGATAGCGAGGCGCCGATCCGTTACCTGATCGCCGAGTGCGAGAGCCCGGCGACGATGCTGATCGCGCTCTACTTCGCCAAGCTGTTCGGCGTCTCCGAGGTCGTCGACATTTCGCCGTTGTTCGAGACGCCGGAAGCGCTCGAGACGGGACCGCGCCTCATCGAGCGGCTCTTGGCAGAGAAGGCTTATCGCGAGTACGTGACGAAGCGCGGCCGTATCGCCGTGCAGACGGGCTATTCGGACGCCGGGCGTTTCATCGGCCAGATCGCGGCAGGGCTCGCGCACGAGCGCCTGCATCACGGGCTGGCTGAGGTCGTACGCAAGGCGAAGCTCAAGAACGTTGAGACGCTGATCTTCTCGACGCACGGCGAGAGCATGGGACGCGGTGCGCATCCGGGTCCTTTGCGTCGGCGGCTACGCTACGTATTTCCCGGTGAATCTCGCTGGCGCTTCTTCCGCGCGGGGCTGCCGGTCAAGCACGAGACGAGCTTCCAGGGTGGCGACGGGTACCTGTTCTTCGCGAACCGTGCGTTCTCGCAACGCGCGCTCGCGACGATCATCATGAGCGGCAAGGACCCCGGCGAGGGCGAGGATCCATTCTACACGGATCACAACCTCGTGCTCGACTTCCAGCTCAGGCTGCGCGAATACCAGCAGCATCTCTTCGCGCACCCTGGTTATCGGGCGCTGCTCGGCGCATTCGGCACCAATCTTCTGTTCAAGACCGGCTCGCGGCCGGCCAAGCGACAGGGCGATCACTACTCGGATCGTGGCGACCCCGCGCGCATGCGCGCTATCCCGAACAACGCCATTTTGCAACAGTTCGGCTACGTGGCCAACGTCGTTGCAGGGCTCGGCGCGGCCGTCGGCAGCGAACGCGAGCGCTTCATCGAGATGGCCAAGCAGTCGCAACGACTGAGGCCGCTGATCGAGATGATCGCGCGAGCAAAGCAACTTTCGAGCCTCAACGCCGTTGGGGCCAACGCCATCATCTTCGATGCCGGGTTCTGGGCACAGCGCGCGTCGTGGGGACGCGAGCCGCATCTCGACGGCGCGTTCAAGTTCCTCGCCGAGCATCTGCTCGACGACGACCGGGCCGGAAAGATCATCGGGCTTGCGCATTTCCTGCGCCTCGATGCCATCGAGTTGCACGGCATTCTGGAAGAGATCGGTGTCGAGGGCGGCAAGATTCCGGACGACCACCGGCTGGAGCTCGACCTCCTGCAGGCGATCCGCACGGCGCTCATCATGCGCATCTTCATCCTCACGGCGCAGCTTCCGCGCTTCACGCCGACCAACGAGGTGACGCATGCAGAGATCATCGGACGCGCGCTCGGGCTCGAGATCCCCGATGTGATCAAGGTCGTACGGCAGGCCTTCCCGCGCCGCGTCGACGATCCGCACGACGACGACTCCTTCCAGGAGGAGGCGAGCTATCTGCCCAAGGGGATCGACGATTACGGCCGCATCGAGACCGAGATCCTCGATCCGATGGAGCAGGCTTACGAGCTCGTGCGCGAGATCGGAACCGGCATCTCGCACCATTGGGGGGCGTTCGGCTGAGGCTCGGTCGGAGCTAGCCCTACGAAACCAGGCGCCCGGCTTCCCGAGTCGGGCGCTTTTCATATCAGGGCGCCCTGACCTGCGTCTTTCACATCATGCCGAGCCAGCGTGGCAGGCCAAGCGAGAGACCCGGCCAGTAGGTCACGACCATCAAGAAGCCGAGCATGGTGAGCAGCCACGGCATCACGGCGACCGCGAGGCTCGTGAGGCCCATCCGCGAGACCCCACTTGCGACGTATAGGTTCAGGCCGACCGGAGGCGTGATCATGCCGACCTCCATGTTCACGACCATGATGATGCCGAAGTGAACCGGGTCGATGCCGAGCTTGACTGCGACGGGGAACAGGATCGGCGCCAGGATCAGCGTCACCGAGGCGGGCTCCATCACGCTGCCCGCCACCAGGAGCACGACGTTGACGACGATGAGGAACGTGATCGGTCCAAAGCCTTGAGCGATGAGCCAATCGGCCATGGCTTGCGGAATCTGCTCGTGCGTTAGCAGGAACGTGAATAGCACGGCGTTGGTGATGATGTAGAGCAGCATGGCGCTCATGCTGGCTGCAGAGAGCAGCACGCGCGGCACGTCCGTCAACTTCAGATCCTTGTAGATGAAGACAGCGACGATAAAGGCGTAGACGGCGCTGACTGCTGCTGCTTCCGTCGGCGTGAAGACGCCGCCGTAGATGCCGCCCATGACGATCACGATCAGCGCCAAACCCCAGAAGCAATCGAAAAAGGCCGCGAAGGCCTCGCTCCATGGCTGGCGCTCGTTTTTGGGATAGTTGCGGCGACGTGCGACCCACACCGTGGTCAGTGCAAGCAGCGCCCCCAGAATGATGCCCGGCACGACACCGGCCATGAAGAGGTCACCGACGGACGCAGAATGAACGCGCTCCCCGGCCGGGCCTTCTGCCATCATTCCGGCCGTCGCGACCGAATAGAGGACCATGACGATCGACGGCGGGATCAGGATGCCGAGGACGCCGCCAGAAGCAACAACGCCCGCTGAGAAGCTCTTCGGATAGCCCTGCGCGACCATGGCCGGAATCATGATCGAGCCGATGGCGACGACGGTGGCTGGCGAGGAGCCTGAAACCGCCGCAAAGATCGCGCACGCGACCGCTGCCGCGAGCGCGAGCCCACCAGGCCAGTGACCGCTCATGGCGGTGGCGAGGCGGATCATGCGCTTGGCGACGCCGCCGTGCGTGAGGAATGTGCCGGCAAGAACGAAGAACGGCACGCACATCAGCTCGAAGCTTTCGATGCCGGTGAAGAGTTTCAGGGCAACAGCATCGAGCGGCACGTCCGTCAGAACGAATAGTACGAACAGGACCGTGAGCCCCAGCGCGATCGAGACCGGCATGCCGACGAGCAGCAGGGCCACCAGAACGAGGAAGATAAAAAGGGCGGTCATCGCTCGCCTCCCGCCGGAGGCGGCGTTTCGATGCCCTCAACCGCGCCTGGGTCGTGATGGGGACGCTCGCCGGTCTGCCAGAAGTGCCAGGCAACCTCAAGGAATCGGAAGCACATCAGATAGGAGCCGAGCGGGACCGCGAGGTACACGATCCACATCGGCACCTCGAGCACTGCGGACGTTTGACCGGTCGAGGCGATGTGCCAAACGAGGTGGGCGCCGAGCGTACCGACAATGACGGTGAACAGAGCTCCTGCGAGGAGCCCGGCGACGATCATGGCTCGCTTCCATTCGCCGGTTAGCCGCTCGACCAAGATGTCGACGCCGACGTGAATGCCGGTGCGCACGCCGTAGGCGGCGCCGAACTTCGCCATCCAGACGATCATGAAGATGCACAGCTCCTGCGCCCAGGTGAGCCGCACGTAGGCGATGGCGAAGAACAGGCTGCGGGTGAAGCTGGTCAGCCAGGGGATATCTTCGGCGCGTGACCAACGATAGACGGATGCGACACCCGACAGGCCGTAACGCTGCACGATGGCAACGAAAATCACCAACGTCGCTGCGGCGAGCAGCGTCGCGATGATGATTTCCTCGAGCGAATCCAGAATGCGCGCGGCCTTCGAGCGCGATGCCTCCATCGGTCCTTCCCCGCCGCCGCAGGCTCCAAGGCCTGGCGCTTCATGGTTCTTTTCTTGGCTATCGCACGGAGCGCGCTCGCCGTCACGTATCTCTGCGCACTGCGGATGCCCTTAGGTAGTCAATCTTGTTTGCTGACCCTGTCGGATATCGCTGCTTACGTTCGTCCTCTGCGAGAAACGCGAAAGGAGCAAATCCAATGGCCTATGTGGACGGTTTCCTGCTGGTGGTGCCCACCGATAAAATCGACGAGTACAAGAAGATCGCGAAGAAGGCCGGCAAGATCTGGCTGGAGTACGGCGCGCTAGAGTACCGCGAATGCGTGGGCGAACATCTCGACATGCCGTTCGGGCGTCCTTTCCCGAAGCTTCTGAAGCTCAAGCCCGACGAAACGGCCGTGTTCTCGTGGATCGTCTACAAATCACGCGCGCATCGTGATCAGGTCAACGCCAAGGTGATGCAGGACAAGCGGCTTGCCGGCATGGATCCGAAGACCATGCCGTTCGACATGAAAAAGATGTCGATGGGCGGGTTTGACGTGCTGGTGTCGCTATAAGGGGGCTTGCCGCAATGGCACGCGGTGGGCCGCACGCGCTACTGCCCACTCGTGGGGTCGGATGCTCCCGGCGATCCCGCGGCAGAGGCCCCTGTCCTGCGCTCCAGCTCCGCGCGCCGGCGCTCGCGCGCTTCGTGCTCACGCCGGGGCCGAAGCACGAATATCGTGTAGGCGTGAAATGCGACGCCGATACCCCAACCAAGCACGACCCACTGAATCCAGAACGCGCCGCCGCTGATCAGATTCACGACGGCGAGCGCGGCGATCACGGACAGGAAGACGATGAAATGCGTGTAGAAGCCGTTGATGGCCTTGTCGCGCTCGCTCTCCATGAGATGCTCGAAGAGATCGTCCATGGCCAAGCCTCCAGTTCGTTCTGTGCGGGCGGCGATCCTACACCGGCTGGTGTGCGGAACGTGCTTCCTACGGAACAGTCACATCCCGCGAGCTGTGTCAGGCGGCGAGGTCGAGCGGCTCTGTCGCCGGACGCATCGCCTCGAAGCCTTGTGCCACGAGACGACCCTCCGCCGCATCTGAGATCATGGCGAGGCGCGTCGTCGGATTCAACACCGGCGGTGCGAGCCACGAAAAATCGGTTACGAGATCAGGAATGATGCGGTGCATCATGGCGGCGCGCTCAGCGCTCTGCTTGCCGCGTGACCGCCCGCGCCAGCCGGGCGCCTCCCAGTGGTTGGCGGCAACGGTGGGCCCCGTGTGCACGCGCGCTTCCGTCTCCGTACGCTCGATCACGACCGTCTCGCTCGCCCTGACGCCGGCCAGCGAAAAGATGGCAGGTGTCGATATCGGCTCGCGCGTCAGCCGCTCGCGGGCTTCGGCAAAGTCGGCTGCGCTTTCGAAGACCGAGCGCAGCAGGTGGGCGGGTGTCGGGTGCGGCATGGTCCAAACGCGGCGGCGGCTCACGGCCCAGTCGAGCACGTAGAACCCCACGGCCTTGCGCATCGGTGCCTGGTTGAGGGCGGCGGAGAAGCGCCCGGGGGCCATGGCGGTCAGCACGCCTGTGTAGCCCGGCCAAGTCAGCGTGACGAAGCGGCCGCGCGGGCTCGGGACGCGGGCGGCGATGATGTGACGGCCGAGCCCGGGCGTGCGCCAGTCGAGCACGCGCACGAGGCGGGCGCTCTTGCGGCCAGGGCCCGGCGCGACGCGGCAGGTGCAGGCCCATTCGTAATTCACGGATAGAAAATAAGCGCCGGGGCGTTTCAGCCGCGCGGCGATTGCGTCGATCTCACCGAGATGGGCGTTCTTCCATTTGGCCAGCCAACGGCGCGAGACCTTGTCGAGCTGGCGCAGCGCCGCCGACGGCAGTGGACCGGTTGCGAGATCGAGCAGATCGTGAGCACGCGCCTCGTGTGCCACGAGCGTTTCCATGGCGAACGATGGACCCGTGTCGAGCACCGGAATCGGCTCAAGCCTGTCGGCAGGGGCAAGCGCGGCAGACGTCATGGGCGCGACGGCCTCCCGCCGTCTCGAGACGCGTGTTGTGACAAAGGTAAAGGAAGGTGAGTTCACCTCTGCGTCAAGCCGAGGAATTACCAAGGGATCTGGGCAGCGCTCAGTCGCGCGGCATGATGATCCACAAGAGGAGGTAGGTCAGAATGCCCGGGAAGCCAATCGAGACGATTGTGGCGACGACATAGAGGAACCGCACAAGCGTCGGGTCCCAGCCGAGCCACCGCGCGATGCCTCCGCAAACACCGGCGATAATCGCGCCTTGGCTCACCCGGCGCAGTCCTGGGGAGGTGTAGAGAGTAGGATCCGACATCGTTCTCAAATCTCAGCGTCAGACGACAGCTGACAGCTGACGTTGAGCATAATTCGCCCGCGCGACGATCTGTTCCGCGACGAAGGCTATGGGATCGTTTGCGCGGCGTTTTCAGGAGAGATCCCGAGCGTGCGCTCAGCGGCAATAGCCGCGACCGCGGCGCGGGATCAGATCGAGGTGGAAGTGATCCCGGTGCGGATCGTTGGCTTCGGGGCCAAGCACGGTGCCGAACTCGTCGCACGCGCCACCATGGATGGCGCGCAGGAATAGGGCCTCCTTGGTGGGCTTGGCCGACTTGGCATCCGGCGCGGGATCGGCCTTTTTCGACGCCGTGTCTCCTGTACCCGCCTTTTCCTCGGACACCGCGAGGGACGCCTGCGTCACCAGACGATCCTGTTTGCCGCCGCGCATCGCATCTTTCTTGCTCGTGGCCGCCTTGCTCTCGGCGACGGCCTCATTGGCAGAGGCCGCTTTGCTTTTGGCCTTCTCCTTGGCTTCCGCCTTGGCGCGCGCTTCCGCCTGAGCCTTGATATCGCGCGCCGTCAGCCCCCAGCCCCGCAACACGCGGATGGTGCGGCCGTTGGCCAGCGAGAAGGCACCGATGTCGATGGCATTGGCGAGCGCGTGCTGGCTCAGGCGCCCGTTCGGGCGGTGATAGATATTGCGGCAAACGTAGCCGGACGCGCCGAGGATGCCTGTGACGTCGGATTTGAACCTGGCACGGGCCTCAGGCTGAAGCGTGGACTTCGTCCAACCTGCCAGCGCCGCAACCATGCGGCAATTGACCTGCACGGGCGGGCTGAACTTCACACGCGTCGCACCGGAGCCGACGCTCTTGAGCCGCACGGGTGCGGGCAGACCGCATTGGCCCTTCTTGACGGGCTCGAGATAGTCGAACTCGGCGGGCACGCCGGCAAGCAAGTGCATGCACTGCTCGCGCGCGAGCGTCACTTCTTGCTCCGGCCATACGTCGGGCGGTGGCTCGGCAATTGCCGGTGCGGCCGGCGATTGGTGGGCCGGGACCGCAGGGGCCTGGGCGGACGGCGTGGTGGGCGCAGGGGCTTTTTGGGTGGCTGCGGCGGGTTTATCCGGTTCGGGTTGTAGAGGACGCGGAGGAGCTGGGAGCGCAAAGGCCAGCAGTAAGCCCGTCAGCACCACGTGCGACAGGCCAGACGACAATGCTGGTATCGGTTCCTCTCTCCGCCCCATGGCCATCCATCTGCCATCGCTGAAAAAGCTGCCTCCCCCGCTACCTGTAAACTATACATGCTCAGCGGCTAAGGATCCCTTAGAGAGAACGAAAAAGTCTTAGGTATGTCTCGGCCCCCCAACAGATTGACTTTCAAAGGGATCTCGATCATAAGGGCGCCAGCGCAGGGGGCTTTTCGGCTCTCGGTGCAAAGAGCGCTGCCCGAGGCTCCGGTTGCATTTCCAAGCAACTTATTGAAAAGCGTGCATTAATTTGCACCGCCACAGGGCGCGGACCAGAACCCAGAGCGCGAACTCGCGCGGAAAGAGGCCATTCATGTACGCAGTCATCAAGACGGGCGGCAAGCAATATCGCGTCGCCAAGGACGACGTCCTGACTGTCGAGAAGCTCGACGGGGACGCCGGAGCCAAGATCGAATTCACCGAGGTTCTGCTCGTCGGCGCGGGCGACGACGTCAAGGTCGGCAAGTCGCTGCCGGACGGCGCCAAGGTTACCGCCGAGCTCGTCGAGCAGACGCGCGGCCCCAAGGTCATCGCCTTCAAGAAGCGCCGCCGCAAGAACTCGCGTCGTAAGCGCGGGCATCGTCAGGATCTGACGACCATCCGCATCACGGGCATCTCGGCCTAAGGACCACACGAGCGCGCAAGCCGCTGCTCGATCAGAAGGACCCCACGTCATGGCACAAAAGAAAGCCGGCGGCTCAACCAAGAACGGCCGCGACTCACATTCGAAGCGCCTCGGCATCAAGAAGTTCGGTGGCGAGCGCGTGATCCCGGGCAACATCCTCTGCCGCCAGCGCGGCACGCAGTGGCATCCGGGCTCGGGCGTCGGCATCGGCACCGATCACACCATCTTCGCTGTCACCGAGGGCACGGTCTCGTTCGAGACCAAGCGCAACGGACGCATCTACATTTCCGTGCTGCCCGAAAAGGCCGTCGCCGCAGAGTAGCGCCGGGCCTCTACCAACCGCCGAGGGGGAGATGGGCGCCATCTCCCCCTTTTTGCTTTTCTCCAACCCTCATATGCTCGGTCTCCCAAACGTCCGGACCTCCATGCAAAAGCCGATCAAGACCCGACGGCTCGTGCTGCGCGCACTCAAGGACAGCGACGTGCCGCAACTGACGCGGCTCGCCGGCGATTGGGACGTGGCACGCATGACGGCGCGGATCCCCTACCCCTATTCGGAGGCGATGGCGCGCGAGTGGCTGGCGTCGCTGGCACCCGGCGAGTTCGTGCGCGCGGTGACGTTCGGAGGAACGCTCGTCGGCGCCGTGGGCTATGTGCCAAACGATGACGGATCGGCCGAGATCGGCTACTGGATCGGGCGGCCATGGTGGGGACGCGGCTTTGCCAGCGAGGCGGCGCGGGCGCTCGTGCGCTACTGTTTCACCACCGCCGGGTTCAAGCGGCTCACCTGCTGCCATTTCGAGGACAACCTCGCCTCCGCGCGCGTGGTCCGGAAGCTCGGCTTTCGGGCAAAGGGCGTGGTGGAGACTTGGTCCGACGCGCGCCAGGGCGAATATCCGGCCCGCACCTATGAGCGCGCGCGTCCGCTCAGGGCGGTTTTGTGGAGGATCACGGCATGAAGTTCCTCGACCTCGCCAAGATCTACATCAAGGCCGGTGACGGCGGCGATGGCTGCATCGGTTTCCGGCGCGAGAAGTTCATCGAGTTCGGCGGACCGGACGGCGGCGACGGCGGACGCGGCGGCGACGTCGTGATCGAATGCGTGGCCAATCTCAACACGCTGATCGACTACCGCTACCAGCAGCACTTCAAGGCGCAGCGCGGCATCAACGGCATGGGCCGCAACCGGGCTGGCGCCAACGGCAATGACTGCATCGTCAAGGTGCCTCCGGGCACGGTCGTGCTGGCGGAGGACCAGGAGACGGTGCTCGTCGAGATGACCGAGCCCGGGCAGCGCTTCGTCGTGGCGCATGGCGGCAATGGCGGCTTCGGCAACGCACATTTCAAGAGCGCGACCAATCAGGCGCCGCGGCACGCCAATCCCGGGCTGCCGGGCGAGGAAATGACGATCTGGCTCAGGCTCAAGCTGATCGCGGACGCTGGGCTCGTGGGTCTGCCGAACGCCGGCAAATCCACGTTTCTCGCTGCCGTCTCGGCAGCAAAACCCAAGATCGCCGATTACCCCTTCACGACGCTTCACCCCAACCTCGGCGTGGTCCGCGCCGGCGAAAGCGACTTCGTGTTGGCTGACATCCCCGGCCTGATCGAGGGCGCCCACGAAGGCGCCGGACTTGGCACGCGCTTCCTCGGCCACGTGGAGCGGACTCAGGTGCTGCTGCACCTCGTCGACGCGACCCAGGAGGACGTGGCTGAGGCGTACCGGACGGTCCGGCGCGAGCTCAAGGCCTATGGCGGCGAACTCACCAAGAAAAAAGAGATCGTGGCGCTCTCGAAATGCGACGCTGTCGACGAGGAGACGCTGGCCGAGCGCCTCGCCGCGTTGCAGAAGGCGGCGCGCAAAAAACCGCTCGCACTGTCGGCCGTCTCGGGCCTTGGCGTGAA
Organism: Hyphomicrobium sp. CS1GBMeth3; assembly: GCF_900117455.1. Taxonomy (NCBI): domain Bacteria; kingdom Pseudomonadati; phylum Pseudomonadota; class Alphaproteobacteria; order Hyphomicrobiales; family Hyphomicrobiaceae; genus Hyphomicrobium; species Hyphomicrobium sp. CS1GBMeth3. Next base: position 2,221,165 of record NZ_FPHO01000003.1, on the reverse strand, counting down.
GGACGCGCTCTTTGCACTCTCGCGCGAGATAAGGCGTGCCAAGGCCGACGAGAGCGCGGCCAACGAAGCAGACATCACGCCCTGGCGTCCCTAAGCTCGCCTCCGCTCGTCACGTTTGCAGTTACGGGGCTTCCCATAGGCAGCCCCCCGGGTTGCAGCGGCCTTAAGGCGTTCCCATTCTGATGATAAGTTCGCCATCCTGCGGTGGAACTACGCGACCGAAGTTCCAGTTGGATCTACGAGTCGACGAAGCACGCAAAATTCGGAACAAGCGGAGATAATTCGATAACTCCTGCCAGGTAACCTGTTGAAGTCGAACCCGTCATGATCCACAAATTGCACCGTTGGAAAGGGCACGAACATGGCCCCAAGACGGTCATTCAAAGAGAAGCTTAGGGGGTTTACGGTGCTTTTTACCTCGTCCCAATACGCCCGGGCGAAAGCAAACATGTTGCGTCTCAGTGGCGCTGCGTTGGCCATTGCCCTGCTCAGCCCGGTGGTTGCACCGGAGCCCGCGGAAGCGCAGTCCGAGCGCAGAAGCAAGCAGCAGGTCTCACGTCCCGCGCAGCCAATCTCGGCAGAAGCCCCCCTGCTCTCGCTGGTCTCACTCAACCAGCAGCGCATGTTCGTGTACGATGCCAACGGCTTCGTCGTGCAGACGCGTGTCTCCTCCGGCCGCACGGGCCACGAGACGCCCAAGGGCATCTACAGCATTCTCGAGAAGAAGGTCGACCACACGTCGAACATCTACCTCGACGCCAAGATGCCCCATATGCAGCGCCTGACGATGACCGGCATCGCGCTGCACGGCGGCGTTATCCCAGGCTACGCGGCCTCGGGGGGCTGCGTGCGGTTGCCGTTCGATTTCGCGCGCCGTTTCTTCAGCATGACCGACCTCGGCCAGCGCGTTGTCATTGCGCCTGACGTTCACGCCCCGGTTCAGTTGGAGCACAGCCTGCTGTTCGCGGCCTTGCCGTCGGCGGCGGCATCGGCGCCGGAGCGGCGGGCTGAGAGTACGGGCGACAAGGCGAGGCGGATCGGCTCGGATGTGGCTGAAACGCTGCTTGGCGTGACGTCCGCGCATGCAGCAACGGAACCGCAGGCCGGCGCCGTTCGCACGCAAGAGAGCGCCGCCGAGGCGCGCCGAGCCGAGCGCACTAGGCTCGCCGACGCCGTCGCTGCGGCGGAGGATCGGGTGAGCAAGGGTGGCGAAAAGCAGAAGGCTGCTCAGGCGACGCTTTCCGAGGCCCGGACGGCCGCCCAATCGACCGCCACCGCTTCGTCCCGCGCAGCGCGCGCTGCATCCAAGGCGGAGGCGACGCTCAAGACCGCGGAACGCACGCTGAAGCGTGCCAGCTCGCGCATTCCCAAGGATACGTCGAAGATGCGCTCCGACAGGCTCGACGCGCTGCGCCAGCAGGAAGCGGCCGAGCGCGAACGGGTCGCCAAGGCAGCAGAAGAGGTGCGGGTCACGGGCGAAGCGGCAAAGTCTGCGGCGGATGCTGCCGAGGCCGCCAAGCAGGCCGTTGCCGAGGCGCAGGAGGCTGTGAAGGCTGCCCGGGACGAGATCAAGGACGCTGGCGTTGCCGAGAAGGACACCAAGAAGGCGCTCGCGGCTTTCGATCGGCAAGAACAGAACCGTGCACTTCCCGTGTCCGTGTTCGTCAGCTCCGCAACCGGTACCGTGTCCGTGCGGCAGGGCAACGAGGAAGTTCTGACGGTCGAGGCGACGATCGAGAACCCCGACGTCCCGCTCGAAACCTTCATGTTCACGGCCGTCAAGTGGAAGGATGAAAGCGCCCAGACAGAGCTGGTATGGCACGCGACAGAAGTGACCGATGACGAAAACGCGATGTTTGCGTCCGTCAGCGACGAGGGAAGCTCACGGCGCAACAGGCAGGCTCAATCTGCCCCGCTTCCGCCGGAGACCGACGCGGACAAGGCGGCGCGTACGCTCGACCGCATCAAGATCCCGCGGGAGGTTTCTGACCGCATCGCAGAAGTCGTGAAGCCGGGCTCGGTGCTGATCGTCTCGAGCTATGACGTGTCGCGCAGCGAGATGAAGTATCCGGGCACGGACTTCATCGTGCAGATGCCGGAGGTCGTGGCCAAGATCACCAAGCCGACGCCCCGGCCTTCCCCCCGGGAGGAATACTACGCGGATGAGGGCGGCTTCTTTTTCTTCAACGGTCCCAGCTATTCGAACTCGTACTACCGGGATAGGGATCGTGATCGTGACCGCCGGAAGCGGCGTACAGGCGGCTCCAAGTCGTTCTTCTGGTAAGAAGCCCGAACTGCAGAAATCAAAAGACCCCGCGGCTCAGAGGCCGCGGGGTCTTTGCTTTGAAACCGTTGATCCGTCCGGGCGCTGAACGCGTGGTGCCTAGATGTCCTGATCGCGGTGCGTGATTTGGAGCGAGCCGAGAACCGTACCGCTCCAGCGCTCCACCTTTTCGGGCAGAAACGTGAAGCTCTGCAGCTTGTAGACCAAGCCCTGCTCCATGACCGTCACTTCTTTGCCTGGAACAGCCATGGCCGGCAGGTAGGGCGCGCAAGATGCCTTGGCGATCCGCTTGTTGACGGCGTTGGCGGCCATGACCTCGGTCTCGCCGCGCGCTTTGAAGTTCAGAAATGCGATCTGATCGGCCTTGGCGTCGCAGAAATAGCCTCGGACCCGCTCGGCTGCCTTGTCGCTGCCGGCGGAAGCGCCATGCGCCAGGATCGCCGCGCCGAGCGCAGCCAGAACCACAGTCTTCTTCAGGGAAAAAGCACCGGAGACGAAGCCATCAGGCATTTTTGACCTCCAAGGGTTCGAGACGGATCACGGCGCGCCGGCCGTATGCCCTTCCTCGACGTATCCGTCCCTTTTGCAGGTCGTTTCTTATTTTTCCCGATATGCTAAGTGAAACTTTGCAACGTCACAAGTGATATGTTTGCATACGCACCACTGGAATGCCCTCACTTTGAGGGCTGCTCTTGCTGCAATGCAGCATACTATGCTGCTCCGCGGTATGCTATGCGACGCGGACGCTGACGTCACGCGATACGGTCAGGCCGGCGGAGACCGCCGAACAGAACCCCCAACACCAAGCCCGCCACGAAGCCCCCAACGTGGGCCATATAGGCGACGCCGCCCGTGTCGGTCTGGGCGGTACTCGCGATGGAGCCGACGCCGCTCACAACCTGCAAGACGACCCAGAACCCGAGAACAATGATGGCTGGCATGGCCACCACCTGCCGGCCGAGCAGGACATCAACACGAGCTTTCGGAAACATCAGGAGATAGGCGCCGAGGACGCCTGCTATGGCGCCCGATGCGCCGACGTTGGGAATGCTCGACTCCGGGTTGACGGTGTACTGAGCGAATGTCGCCGCCAAGCCAGCGGCGAGATAGAAGAGGAGATAGCGAACCGGACCGAAACGATCCTCGACATTGTCTCCAAAGATCCAGAGGTAGAGCATATTGCCACCGAGATGCAGCCAACCGCCGTGCATGAACATGGCGGAAAGGATGGTCACGGAATCGGCGGCAGGATCGTCCGAGAAACGAGCAGGGATGAATGCCCATTCGGTGATGAGAGCGGTGCCGCGCTGCAGCTCGAGCAGGAAGACCGCGACGTTGATGGCGATCAGCGCGTAAGTCACGACCGGCGTGGATCGCCGCGCGCTGTTGTCATCTCCGATCGGGAACATGGATGCTCCTCGATATCGATTCGCCGCTGACACCCTTCGCAGGGTACCTGCTTGTCAGTGCATCATGATTCAGCCGCGCGTTTAAGTGCGCACGTGCACGTGCGCTGCAATTTTGCCGCGTGCTTGATGCGAATGGGGTACAGGCCTAAGCGCGCAACGCGCGCGCGACGTCAAGCTCGGCCGGCTCGCAGAAGCCGCGGCGAATGGCTTCGCTCATCGTTCCGAAGTGGCCGGAGTCGACGTACGTGATCTCGGCTGCCGGGAGCTCGCGGCGCACGGCTGCGATGAGACCTTCGCGGCGGGCTTCCGGGATCAGCTCGTCCTTGAGGCCGATTACAAAGCGGCTGTCCGGGGCGAGATTGCTCAGGTTCTCGACCGTGTGAAGGCCATGCATGACCTGTGTGAAATCCGAGAGCCGATAGCCCTTCGACTGCGCGAGTTCTTTGACTTGCCGCGAGGCGGGGCTAGCCCACAATGTCAGATCTCCGCGATCTGCGGACACGATGGAGCAGAGGCGCGCGCCGATGCGGTTGGCGAGAACGGTCGCAACAGCGTTGCCGATGCTCAGTCCGACGACCAGCAGTCGCGCCGGATCGATGCTTTTGCGGGCGATGATGCGCTCCGCGTCGTTCACGACCGCATGCACGGCCTCGACGCAAAGCTCCGGCTCGGAGCTAACGATGGCGCGCGGCATCTCATAACAAGCAAGAAAGCTCGGCGGCACGATGCGCGAGGCTTGCGCCAGCCGATACGGCATGCGCCACGGCAAAAAACACATCAACGTTGCGTTCGGATCGCCATCGACACGGAGAAAGGCCGTTGACGTGTCGTCACCGACGGAACGCGGACGAAAGAGATCTTGACCCAACGAATAGAGCATGGCCCTCAGAACGCTGTACATAAGCCAATTGTTCCGGGAGCAACCTAGCGCTCAAATTCGTCAGCTTTCGATCACCTCCAACACGCCGGGCACAGTTGTGATGCGGCCAATTGTCTTCGCGGAGAGATCGTAGCGGCCCTTCGGTGCGATCGGCACGGGCTGCTCGTAATCCGCGAGCTGCAGCTCGATCATGGCTTCGCCCTTTCCCGGACGCAGCAGAGACTTCAATTGCTCGAGACCAGCGGGATTACGGCTTAGTGCGTCGCCATCGACGAGAATGCGTACGGAGCGCGGGATCTGCTCCACAGCCTCGTCGAGCGATTTCACGTTCTGAACGCGCATTTTCAACGCATCGCCATCGCGCTCAGCTTCAACGTCGAGCAGCACGGCAGTTCCGGACTCCAGAAGTTGGCGGGAAGCGGCCAGCGTATCGGAGAAGATCACCGCCTCGAACTGGCCGCTCGTGTCGGAGAACATCGCAAACGCGAATTTGTTGCCTTTTTGCGAGCGGCGTTCACGTGCGGAAATGACTATCCCTGCGAGACGTCCCGCTGAGACACCGCGCGCGCTTGCGGCCTCGAAATCCACGTATCGATAGACGTTCAGCTTCGCGAGCGCCTTCTCGTACTGATCGAGCGGGTGGCCAGAGAGGAAGAAGCCGATCGCGTCGAACTCCTTTTGCAGTTTTTCCATCGGCGTCCAGGATTCGGCGGGCTTGAGCTTCAGGACGACGGAGGCGGTGTTGGATTCCATGCCACCCAGAAGGCTGATCTGGCCGGTGTGCTCCTCGTCGGCCTTCTTGCCCGCCTCCGCCATCATCGCGTCCGCGTTTCCATAGACGAGCGCGCGATTTCTCTCGAGCGCATCGAACGCGCCGCCGGCTGCCAGCGTTTCCAGAGCGCGCTTGTTGACGGCCTTGGTGTTGATGCGGGACGCGAAATCCGCGAGTGACGCGAATGCGCCCTTGGCGTTGCGGCTTTCAACGATGGTCTCGACAGCAGAGGCGCCGATGTTCTTCAAGGCGGCGAGCGCATACCGAATGGCACCCGGCTTGTCGCCGCTCTTCGGCGGCTCGGCAAGGAACTCGACCTCCGAGGCATTGACGCATGGCGGCAGCACGCGGATGCCGCTCTTCTTGGCTTCCGCTGCGAACATCGCGAGCTTGTCGGTGTTGCCGGCGTCGAGCGTCATGGAGGCGGCCAGAAACTCCTCGCGGAAGTTCGCCTTCATGTACGCCGTGTGATAGCTGACCAGCGCGTAAGCGGCTGCGTGGGACTTGTTGAAGCCGTAGCCCGCGAACTTGTCGACCAGCTCGAAGATGTAGATGGCGTCGTCCTTCTTGACGCTGTTCTTCAGCGCACCTTCGACAAAGCGTGCCTGCTGACGCGCCATCTCGTCCTTGTCCTTCTTGCCCATGGCGCGGCGCAGAAGGTCTGCGTCGCCGAGCGAGTAGCCGGCCATGACCTGCGCGATCTGCATCACCTGCTCCTGGTAGATGATGACGCCGTAGGTCTCCTTCAGAATGCCTTCCAGCATCGGATGCAGGTAGTCGACCGGCTCCTCGCCGTGCTTGCGGTTGATGTAAGTCGGGATGTTGTCCATCGGGCCGGGGCGATAGAGCGCCACCATGGCGATGATGTCTTCGAACCGGTCAGGCTTCAGCCGCTTCAAGCTTTCGCGCATGCCCGTGCTTTCGAGCTGGAACACGCCCGCCGTGTCGGCTTTCGCGAGGAGTTCGTAGGATTTTCGGTCGTCGAGCGGCAGACCCAGGAGATCGACGTCGATGCCGCGCCCGCGCTTCACGAGTTCGACGGCCTTGGTCAGAACCGTCAACGTCTTGAGACCGAGGAAGTCGAACTTCACGAGGCCCGCCGCCTCGACCATCTTCCAGTTGAACTGGGTGACGGGCATGTTCGACTTCGGATCGCGATAGAGCGGAACCAGCTCGTCGAGCGGGCGATCGCCGATCACCATGCCTGCTGCGTGGGTCGACGCGTGGCGATAGAGACCCTCGAGCTTCTGCGCCATCTCGAGCAGGCGCGCGACCAGCGGATCGGCGTCACGCTCCTCCTGCAGCTTCGGCTCGCCGTCGATGGCCTCCTGCAGCGTCACCGGATTTGCCGGGTTGTTCGGCACGAGCTTGCAGAGGCGATCGACCTGACCATAGGGCATCTGGAGCACGCGGCCGACGTCGCGCAGGACGGCGCGTGCCTGCAGCTTGCCGTGCGTGATGATCTGCGCCACGCGGTCTTCGCCGTACTTCTGCTGCACGTAGCGGATCGTTCGATCGCGCCGTTCCTGGCAGAAGTCGATGTCGAAGTCCGGCATCGAGATACGTTCGGGGTTGAGGAAGCGCTCGAACAGGAGGCCGAAGCGCAACGGATCGAGGTCGGTGATCGTGAGCGACCAGGCAACCAGCGAGCCCGCGCCGGAGCCGCGGCCCGGGCCGACCGGCACACCGTTTGACTTCGACCATTTGATGAAGTCGGCCACGATCAGGAAGTATCCCGGGAACTTCATGCGGGCGATGATGTCGAGCTCGTAGGCGAGCCGCTTGTCGTAGTCCTCGCGCGTGAAGCCCGGCGCCAGCTCGTTCACGGCGAGGCGCGCGCGTAACCCCTCCTCGGCCTGGCGATCGAGCTCGGCGGCCTCGGCGGCCAGCATCTCCTCGTCGCTCATACCGTCGGTCGCGGGCACGAAGCGCGGCAGGATAGGCTTGCGCTTCAGCGGGCGGTAGGCGCAGCGCTGTGCGATCTCAATCGTGCTTTCGAGCGCTTCGGGGAGATCGGCGAACAGCGTCGCCATTTCCTCGGCGCTTTTGAAATAGTGCTCGCGCGTGACGCGGCGGCGATTGTCCTCGGTCACCATGCGGCCGTCGGCGATGCAAATCAGCGCGTCGTGGGCCTCGTAATCGTCAGGCGTCGCGAAGTAGACCTCGTTGGTCGCCACCAAGGGGATGCCGAACTCGTAAGCGAGCGCGATCAGCTGCGGCTCGATCTCCTCCTCGGATTTGAGGCCGTGGCGCTGCAGCTCGACGTAGAGGCTGCCGTTGAAGATGCGGTGCAGGCGCGTGAGCCGCTCGCGGGCGAGATCGGCCTGGCCCTCCGACAGCGCGCTGCCGATGGGCCCGAGCGGGCCGCCGGTCAGAACGATCAACCCGTCGCGGTGTGCTTCGAGTGCTTCGAGCTTGATGTGCGTCGGATCGGCGGGATCGGGCAGCAGGAAGGCCTGGCTTCCGAGCTTGATCAGATTGGCGTAGCCCTTCTCGTTCGATGCAAGGAGCGCAAGCGGACCGGCAGGGCGCACGGGCGGCTCGTTCTGTCCGGCGCGCATCAGGGCGGCAGGGCCGCTCGCCGGCGCGCCGTCGCCAAAGTCGGTATCGTAGGTGCCGCCGACGATGGGCTGGATGCCGGCGCCCGCGAGCTTGTCCGAGAACTCGAGCGCGCCGAAGAGATTGTTGGTGTCCGTCAGGCCGATGGCCGGCATGCCGTTAGCTTCGGCGAGCTTGGCGATCTTGCCGATTGGCAGCGCCCCCTCGAGCAGGGAGTAGGCGCTATGGGTCTTGAGGTGGACGTATTTCGGAAGCGTCTGCTGCGCTGTCATTCGTGTCCCTACTGATCGTCAAAACCCCTCACCCGGAAGCCATCGGCCATGCGGAGCATGGCTTCGCCATGACCGATGACTTCCGACCTCTCCCTCAGGGAGAGGTGACGTACGTCGGCGCCCTTCATACCTTTCCCCGTCTGGGAGAGGTCGGCCGCGTAGGCGGCCGGGTGAGGGGTCACCGACGGTGAATAAAATTCACGCTTGGTCAGTTTTTGTAACCCGATTCGAAGGAGCCCTTGGGGGATGGCTCGGGCAGAGTTGTATGCTCCCCACGATCCACAGTCGATAGATGGCAACTCTGTCTGACGACGCGGCTTGCCAGGGACGGCCCGGGCCGGTACCGCTCTCGGGCAATGGCCAATGCAATCACCAACATCTGGCGGCTTTCGCGTGCGGGCATCGTGCTCGCGCAGCACGGGGTGCGCTTCGTGCCGAAAGGCCAGCCGGTGCCGCTGGCGCTCAAGCTCGCCAGGCTCGCGACGCTGCCGATCACGCTCATCGCGGCGCCGTTCAATGCCGGCAAGCCGAAGACGCGGCGGATATCGTCAGCTCTGGCGGCGCTCGGACCGTCCTATATCAAGCTCGGGCAGTTCCTGGCGACGCGCGCCGACGTGATCGGGCCGGAGCTGGCGAGCGACCTCAGCCACCTGCAGGACCGCATGCCGCCGTTCAGCATGGCGGAGGCGCGGCGGGCTGTCGAGGAGGCGCTCGGCGGCACGCTCGAAGACCATTTCGTCGAGTTCGGGCCGCCGGTGGCGGCGGCCTCCATCGCGCAGGTGCACAAGGCAATGACCGTTGGCCGCGACGGGCAGCGCCGTGAGGTGGCGGTCAAGATCCTGCGGCCCGGCGTCGAGAAGCGCTTCAAGCGCGACCTCGACAGCTATTTCTTCGCCGCGCAGCTCATCGAACGCGTGCACGCGCCGTCGCGGCGCTTGAAGCCGGTGGCCGTGGTCGAGAACCTCGCGCGCACGACCGAGCTCGAGATGGATCTCAGGCTCGAGGGCGCGGCGATCTCGGAGATGGCCGAGAACATCGGCAGCGCGGACACCACATTCCGCGTGCCTGTCGTCGACTGGACGCGCACCGCCAAGCGCGTGCTGACCACGGACTGGATCGACGGCATTCCGATCTCGGATCACGAGCGGCTACGCGCGCAGGGGTACGACCTCAAGGCGCTCGGGCTCGTCGTCCTCCGGAGCTTTCTCACGCACGCCATGCGTGACGGCTTCTTCCATGCCGACATGCACCAGGGCAACCTGTTCGTCGACCGGCAGGGGCGCGTCACCGCTGTCGACTTCGGTATCATGGGGCGGCTGGGGCACAAGGAGCGACGCTTCCTGGCCGAGATCCTGCACGGCCTGATCACGCGTGATTACAAACGCGCGGCGGAGGTGCACTTCTGGGCCGGATACGTGCCGCCTCATCATCCCGTCGAAGTGTTCGCGCAGGCGCTGCGCGCCATCGGCGAGCCGATCCATGGGCGGACGGCGGACGAGATCTCGATGGCCGATCTCCTCGGCCAGCTCTTCGCCTACACGGAAGTCTTCGACATGCAAACGCGGCCCGAGCTGATCCTGCTGCAGAAGAGCATGGTCATCGTCGAGGGCGTGGCGCGCGGCCTCGATCCGTCGCTCAACATGTGGACGGCGGCCGAGCCCGTCGCGAAAGAGTGGGTCGAAGCCAATTATGGCGCGCGGGGCGCGGTGAAGAAGGCGGGCGAGGGCGCGTCGACGCTGGCGCGCGTACTGGCGGACGTGCCGGATATGCTCGCGGAAGCCGAGCGGGCATTTGTGGGCCTTTCGCAGATGGCGCGCGAGGGGATCAGGCTGGATCCAGAAACCGTCGAGCGCCTTTCGAGCGCGTCGAGCCGGCGCGAGAGATTGACACGCATCGCAACCTGGATCGGCGCCCTGAGCCTCGCGGCGCTGGCTGCGAAGTATGTGGGCCTCATCTGAATCCTGGATTTTCCGACGCGTGTATTCCAATCTTGAGGTCGCAGTTTGCGACCTCAAGAACGGCACCCAATGGCGAAGAAGCCCCTCCCCCCTGCTAAGTCATCTCCCTCCAGCTCCGGAAAGCTTGAGATCTATGAGTTCCGGGGGCAACAGGTTGTGCTCGATCACGAAGTCGCCAAGCTTTTCGGTGTCGCGACCAAGCGATTGAACGAGCAAGTCGCGAGGAACCAGGACAAGTTTCTCGATGATTTTGCGTTCCGCCTGACGAGCGAGGAATTCGACGACCTGAAATCACGATCGGTGGCCGCAAGCGATCAGTGGGGCGGCACGCGCTATCCGCCGCGCGTTTTCACGGAACATGGGGTCGTTATGGTGGCTACCGTGCTCAAGTCGCCGCGAGCAATCCAGGCGACGCGCTTCGTCGTGAAAACATTCGTCGAAGCCAGGCACCAGCGTCTCCTGAGCAAGCGGTCCAAGGCGGGCGCAGCCCAGCGTCCACCACCGCTCGGCCTCCGCAGCGACCTGATGAGCAAGATTAACTCCGCCCTCGGCCACGTCCTCGATGCGATCGTTGGCTCGCGCAGCGCAGTCAGCGCCAGGGGCGAGGCAAAGGCAATCGCGGCCGAGGGGCTCAAATCGATCAAGGACTATCTGAAGACGGCCAGCATTCAGAACGAAAAGACCCTCGTCGAAATCCGGAAGATCGTGGCTGAGGCGGAGAGCATCGAAGTTGCTACGGCGGGCAAGCGCGCCGAGAACCGGCACAGGGAGCTTGCTCTGCTCGCAAAAAAACTGCGCCTGGTCTTGCAAGCGCAGCACCATACCGAGACGGGCAGCGTCGAGGGCCTGCTGCAAGTCCTCAAGGATCTCGAGAAGCCATGAAAAAAGGCGGCAAGCCGGGAGGCTGCCGCCTTGTCCGCGTATCGTGGCGGTTTCCGCCTACTCCTCGCCCTTGCAATCGAAGTCGAGCTTCACCCACGGCGTATCGACTTTGCACTTGCCGTCCTTGCGGGTGAAGACGTCGCCGGCAATGCCCTCGATATCGACGCTCTTCTTGCCATTCTCGGCAACGTTGGTCTCGCTGTCCTTCGGCGTGTCCTGAGCGGCTTTCGGTTCGCTGGGCTCAGCGCCTGCACCAGGAGCCGGTGTCGGGCTGTCCGGCGCAGAGCCAGGCGTGGTCGCGGCTTCCTGCGTCGAGCAGCGTGTGAGATCGTCCGGTGCCTTGGTCCAGATCATGGTCTTGGACAGGAAGCTGATGCCGGCATAGCCCTTGACCTTCAAGGTGCCGTCTTCGAGCGGCGTCACCTCGACGTTGTACTTCTTTTTCTTCTCGGGGCTGTAGATCCAGGCGTTGTCGCCGCCCCAGACGCCGCCACCGGACGAAGCCAGGTCGCCGATGATCTGGCGGCCGCAGCCACTGGCATCGCTCGTATCCTTGACCCAGACGACGTGGCCGCAGAGCTTGCCGTCGCAGTCCTTGATCTCGATGGCGCCGCGGCCAGTGTCGTTCACCCACACGCCGGTCGGATCGCCGGCGGCAAATGCCGGTCCCGACGCCAGAAGCGCAGCTGCCAGTGCGGCGCTACGAAGACCTTGTCTCTCGAACGGCATCGCTGCCTCCTTTCGCTGTCGCGTTTCGTCTATACGGTTGCTGAAACGCGTTCTTGTCATGTTCAAGGCGCGTATCAATGACAAATCCGATCCAGCCGGACCTCTGCGCCATTGTTCTCATACGCCGTGCGCGCGCTGTTCCCCGGGAAACATGGTTCACCGGGACATAGGGTGTTGGGGCGGGATTTTTACACCGCCTGCGGCGAAATTTCGACCAACTGGCCGCTATCGAGCACAACCACGCGGTCCATTCGCCGCGCCAACTCGAGGTTGTGGGTTGCGATCAGGGCTGCGACGCCCTCGCTGCGGAACAGACCGATCAGCTCCTGAAACACCAGCTCCGACGTTCTCGGGTCGAGGTTTCCGGTCGGCTCGTCGGCAAGAATGAGACGCGGGCGGTTTGCGAGCGCGCGGCAGATTGCGGTGCGCTGCTGCTCGCCGCCCGACAACTCCGCAGGGCGATGCTCGACCCGGTCCGCGAGCCCGAGCGAGCTCAGGAGCTTGCGCGCACGATCCTCGCCCTCGCTGCGCGAGCGGCCGAGGATCATCTGCGGAATGGCAACGTTCTCCAGCGCCGAGAACTCCGGCAGGAGCTGATGGAACTGGTAGATGAAGCCCATCTCTGCGCGGCGGACGCGCGTGCGTTCCTGATCGTCCAGCGCCGTGCAGTCACGTCCGGCGATGATGACGTGGCCGGCATCGGGTGTCTCGAGCAGCCCCGCGATGTGCAGCAGCGTCGACTTGCCGGCGCCCGAGGGGCCGACGAGTGCCACGCACTGGCCCGCCCAGACGTCGACGGCGGCACCCGCGAGCACGTGGATTTCGCGCGCGCCCTGGCGGAACACGCGCTCTAGCCCCACGAGGCTCAAAACGGGAATATGCTGGACATCCATATCTTGCACCGGCTCTGCCCTCACTCGTAGCGCAGGGCTTCGACGGGATCGAGGCGGGAGGCGCGCCAAGACGGATAAAGCGTCGCCAATATCGAGAGCACCAGCGCCATGACCACGATCGAGCCGGTCTCCACCGGGTTTATGTCAGCGGGGAGCCGGGTCAGGTAATAGACGTTCGGATCGAATACCGTGGTGCCCGCCATCCAGGCGACGAACTGGCGGATCTCCTCGATGTAGGCGCAGAACACGACGCCGATGATCAGGCCGGCCAAGGTGCCGAGCACGCCGATGGATGCGCCGGTTATGAGGAAGATGCGCATCACCGAGCCTTTCGAGGCTCCCATGGTGCGCAGGACGGCGATATCGCGCCCCTTGTCCTTCACGAGCATCATGAGGCCGGAGATGATGTTCAGGGCCGCGACCAGCACGATCAGCGACAGGATGATGAACATCACGTTGCGCTCGACCTCGAGTACGGTGAAGAAGGTCTCGTTTCGTTGTCGCCAATCGGTGACGTTTATGGTCGGTCCGGTCTCGCCGCGTATTCGCGCCGAGACCGCCTCCACAGCCTCTGGGTTGGCTATGATGACCTCCAGGATGTCGACCTCGCCGTTCTTCGAGAAGTAGCGCTGCGCCTCCGCGAGCGGCATGAAGATCATCGTCTTGTCGTACTCGGCCATGCCAAGCTCGAAGATGGTCGTCACCGGATAAGTTTTTGATCGCGGCGCAGTGCCGAACGGCGTCGTGGCGCCGCGCGGGGAGATGATCGTCAGCGAGTCGCCGACGTTGATGCGCAGCATGTTGGCGAGCCGCATGCCGATGGCGAGGCCGCCGGCTTCGTCGAAGCCGTCGAGCGTGCCGTAGCGGATATTGTTAGCCACCAGCGGCAAGGCCTTGAGGTCGGCCTCGCGGATACCACGCACGGCCGCCCCCAGCGCCTGCACGGCGGAGGAGACCATGACCTGGCCCTCGATCAGCGGGATGGCGCGGACGACGCCTTCGGCGCGCAAGGCGGCCGCGACCATGTTGTCGTAATCCTCGAACGGCTCGCCGATCTTGTAGATGACGACATGCCCGTTGAGGCCGAGGATCTTTGAGAACAGCTCCTTGCGGAAGCCGTTCATCACGGCCATGACAATGATCAGCGTCGCGACACCAAGCATGATGCCGAGAAACGAGACGGCGGCGATGACGGAGACGAAACCCTCCTTGCGCCGCGCTCGGAGGTAGCGCGAGGCCAGGAGCCATTCAAACGGCGCGAACGGCTTGGTATCAGTGCCTGCTGCCATCGGCCTCCCCTCCACTTTCCGAGTACTCAGGCCAGCACGCGCTGATCGACGACCTGATAAATTATGCGCTCAATCCCCGCTTCCGTCGGCAGCGTTTCGCGCGCGCCCGTCTTGCGGTCCTTGGTCTCGATTTCGCCTGCCTTGACGCCCTTGGGGCCGACGATGATCTGGTAGGGTATGCCGATCAGATCCATGGTCGCAAACTTGGCGCCTGCGCGATCATCAGTGTCGTCGTATAGCACCTCGATGCCGGCGCCCTCGAGACGCGTCTTGATATCGAGGGCCGCCTTGTCGGTCGCCGCATCGCCAGTCTTGAGATTTACCACCGCGACCTCGAACGGCGCCACCGGCACCGGCCAAACGATGCCGGCGTCGTCATGGCTCGCCTCGATGATGGCGCCGACGAGCCGCGATACGCCTATACCGTAAGACCCCATCTCGAGCGTGACCTGCTGACCGTCCGGGCCCTGGACCCGGCATCCCATAGGCTCCGAATATTTGGTGCCGAAGTAGAAAATGTGGCCGACCTCTATGCCGCGCGCGGAAACGCGCTTGTCCTCCGGCACCTCGCTCTCGAAGCGCGCCGGGTCGTGCTTCTCTTCGGTCGCGGCGTAGAGCGACGTCCAGGTGTCGAAGATCGGGGTCAGATCGCCCCAGAAATCGGTATGCGGGCTCGGAATCTCTCCTTCGATCAGGTCCTTGTGGCAGAAGACCTGGCTCTCGCCGGTCTCGGCCAGGATGATGAATTCGTGTGAGAGATCGCCGCCAATGGGGCCGGTATCGGCGCGCATGGGCACGGAGCGCAGTCCGAGGCGCGCGAAGGTGCGCAGGTAAGCGACGAACATGCGCCGGTAGGCGGCGCGGGCGTCGTCCTTCGTGAGGTCGAAGGAATAGGCGTCCTTCATCAGGAACTCGCGTCCGCGCATGACGCCGAAGCGGGGGCGGATCTCGTCGCGGAACTTCCACTGGATGTTGTAGAGGTTCTTCGGCAGCTCCTTGTAGCTCTTGATGCTGTCGCGGACGATGGTGGTGATGACCTCCTCGGCGGTCGGCCCGTACAGCACGTCGCGTTCGTGGCGATCCTGGATGCGCAGCATCTCCTTGCCGTAGGCCTCGTAGCGGCCGCTTTCGCGCCAGAGGTCGGCGGACTGGATGGTCGGCATCAGGAGCTCGACGGCACCGGCCCGGTTCTGCTCATCGCGGACAATGCCCTCGATCTTCTTCAAGACCCTCAAACCGAGCGGCAGCCAAGAGTAGATGCCCGCCGCTGACTGGCGGATCATGCCGGCGCGCAGCATCAGCTGGTGCGAGACGATCTCGGCTTCCTTGGGCGTCTCGCGCAGGACCGGCAGAAAAAAGCGGGAAAGATGCATTTGGCGATATTCTTATGTTGCAGCGCCGAAATATTCATGGGCAGACGGACGCCCCTCTCGCCCGCGGCTCGGGGAATGCGCCGCAGGCGTGAATAGCCAGGATTGCAGGCCAGAGCAATCAAGCATCGCGGTTGGCGCACTGCGAAACGATCCGTCGTCGAAACGTCATAGTGCCGACCCGAGAGCCGGCGGTTGCATCGGTATTGGGCACCTGCGTTTTTTTCTCTCAGGCCCCGTGACATAGCGCCGCCGTTCGGCTATGGTGCGCTCGTTCACGTGACAGGGACGAAGCCAATGACATCCAAGTGGCTCGGGGCCCAGGTCTAGGGAGAAAATGGCCGTAGAACCGGGGCTCTGTTCCGGAATCTTCGAGCCGCAATAGAGCAGACGGCGCGACAAGCGTCGCCATCACGAGCCAAGTGGAAAGAGCAAGGCACCTCTGCCTTGCTCTTTGCATTTTCAGGATACCGATGATTGCGCGTGCCTCTGTCGTGATCAACTTCGCGCCATCGCGCTTCTGACGATCGAAGCGCTCCGGCGACGCAAGCTCCATACCCGCACCTTCACGCATCCTTCAAAGCGAGATCGCACGCGCATTAACGCGCGCAGCGACTTCCGCTTGCGCTCTGCGACATTTTGGACCATTAGGACAATGTAACCTTGTTACATTGAAACTTTCCATGATGCGCAGACACAAACTCACCCCTCTTTTCTGGGCACTTAGCCTTTCCCTC
Source organism: Hyphomicrobium sp. CS1GBMeth3 (assembly GCF_900117455.1). Lineage (NCBI taxonomy): Bacteria > Pseudomonadati > Pseudomonadota > Alphaproteobacteria > Hyphomicrobiales > Hyphomicrobiaceae > Hyphomicrobium > Hyphomicrobium sp. CS1GBMeth3. The sequence goes on along the minus strand of NZ_FPHO01000003.1, from coordinate 2,205,131 downwards.
GCGGTCCCCCCGGCGACCGAGGTGTCTGCAAATCCGAGCGCGGCGGACGCCGCGACGGATGGCCCGCAGCTGCAGGCGCTCCTCGATCGCGATCCGCTTGCCAAGGACGCCGTGGCCGAGCGTGCGGCCAGGTTGGGGTTGGCTCTCGTGACGCTGCGCGTCGGTGGGGACGTTGACTCTCGCATCACCGGCGGCGGGAAGCCTTTTGCAGATTGCGCCCCGGCAGATGGATGTCCGCTGTTGGTCGTAGTGCCGGCGTCGCCCACGGGATTTGCCATCGGATCACCCGAGACCGAAGCCGACCGCGGCGGCGATGAGATACTGACCGAGGTTACCCTGCGCCCGTTCGCGATCGGAACGCGGCCGGTGACGGTCGCCGAGTACAAAGCGTGTGTCGCGACAGGCGGATGCAAGCCGCCCGAGTGGCTCGAACCCGACGGTCGCCACCACATCGAGACCGGATCCAGCCGCTATTATCGCAACCTGGGCGATGCGGTGACCGGCGCCGATCAGCCGATCGTCGGCGTGAGCCATGTCGATGCCACCGCATATGCGCGCTGGCTCGCAGAAAAAACCGGGCACGGCTATCGCCTGCCCTCGGAAGCCGAATGGGAGTTCGCCGCGCGCGCCGGCAGCAAAACCGCCTTCTGGTGGGGCGACACGCTGCCGGACGACGGCGTCGTACGTGCGGCCTGCACGGGATGCGGCAGCCAATGGGACAACAAGTCTCCGGCGCCGGCCGGCGCGTTTCCCGCCAATCGCTGGGGTCTTCACAACGTGCACGGCAACGTGTGGGAGTGGGTCGCGGACTTCTATTGCGAAGACTATGCATCGGGCCCGAAAGACGGCTCGCCACGCTTCGCGGACGATTGCCCTGCCGTCGGCGATCGCCCGCCGGCGCGCGGTGTGCGGAGCCTGCGCGGGGGCTCGTCGTTCTTCCCGCCGAAAGCCATGCGGTCAGCCATGCGCGTGCGCAACGTTCCGGATTTCCGCAACTTTAGCGTCGGATTCCGCGTTGCCCGCGATCTCGGGCTTTGAGCCGGATCGGGATCACCATGCCTCTCGTGCGCACCCTCACTGACTTCGCCAACCCATTCGGACCGAGAAAATCCGAATCCTTGAGCGCGACCATCATCCGCAACATAGCCATCGTACTGCTGCTCAGCCTGCTGCTGAGCGCGCTTCTCACGTACTGGCAGGCGGCAACGAAGGTCGAGACAGAGGTCGGGGCGGCGCTGTCGCTCGCGGAAAAGACCGTCCGCAAGGTGGTGCAGGAGGTGGCGCACGACGACGATCCGCGCCTCGCGCTCGTGCGCCTCGTGCGCGTGTTCGATGGCAACCGCCACGTCAGGGCGTCACTGGTGGAGCCGGAACCGATCGGGGCGCGCATCTCGAGCTTTTCGGCACCGGGCGAGGATCTGCCCGAGTGGTTCTATAATCTCATCGCGCGTCCGCCGACGGTGATCCGCATCCCGCTGCCGGAGGGCATCAAATCCTACGGCCTGATCGAGCTCGAAGCCGAACAGCGCGGAGAGGTCGGCGAGGTGTGGGACGACTTCGTGCGCAGCATGGTGACGCTCGCCATCTTCTTCGCGCTGGTCTCGACGCTGATTTACATCACCGTGCGCCGGGCCCTCGCGCCGCTGCCGACGCTCTCGGCGGCCTTCGAGCGTCTCGGCGGCGGCGACTACTCGGTGCGCGTCACGGAAAGCGGACCGACAGAGCTTGCCAAGCTTTGCACCGGCTTCAACGAGATGGCCGGGCGCCTCGGGCAACTGGAGCGGCGCAACCGCGAGCTCAACGAGCAACTCGCGACCGTGCAGGAAGAAGAGCGCGCAGACCTCGCGCGCGACCTGCACGATGAGGTGAGCCCGTTCCTGTTCGCCGTCGATGTGGACGCGACGAGCATCCGCCAAATGGCGGACGGCACGGCTCTGGAGCCGGCCGTGGTCGCGACGCGCGCCGACGCGATCCGCGAAGCCGTGGCGCACATGAAAAAGCACGTGAAGTCGATCCTCGGGCGCTTGCGTCCCGCCGTGCACCTCGAGCTCGGGCTTGCCAACGCCATCGAGACGCTGGTCGCATCCTGGCAGCTGCGCAATCCCGACGTCAGCTTCGACGTGGATGTCACGGATCGCAGTTGCGGCCAGAAGCTCGACGCCGTGATCCACGGCATCGTGCGGGAAGCGATCAGCAACGCCTTCAAGCATGGAAACCCAACCGAGATCGACGTCGCGGTGACGCGTGACGAGGACGACGACGTGCGCGTCGTCGTGCGCGACGACGGCGGCGGCCTCGAGCCTGCGAGCCTGTCCAGCGGCTTCGGCCTCGTCGCCATGCGCGAGCGCGTGACGGCGCTCGGCGGGACGGTTGATATTACCAATCGGGATGATAAGGCAGGAGTGTCTGTGGACGTGCGGCTGCCGATACGGGAAAGTTATGCGGCATTCGACGGATCCGCCGATGCGGGGGACAGCGCATGAAGGTTCTTGTCATCGACGATCACGCCGTCGTTCGCCAGGGCGTCCAGCGTCTCCTGTCGACGCTGCCGAACGCCACCTTGCTCGAAGCGGCCACCGCACACGAGGCGCTGGCGCTGGCGCGCAAGGAAACCCCCGACGTCGTCATCCTGGATATCAACCTCGAGGGGGCGAGCGGGCTCGAGCTTCTGAGACGCCTGCGCATCGAGAGTCCCTCGATCCGGATCTTGATGTTCAGCATGCATTCCGAGCCGATCTACGCCAACCGGGCGCTCAAGGCCGGCGCTTACGGCTATGTCTGCAAGAGTGCGGGCAGCGAGGAGCTGCTGACAGCCGTGCAGCGCGTCGCCGAAGGGCAGCGCTACCTCGACAGCAGCATGGCGGGCGAGCTCGTCATGAGCAGCGTGCGTTCCGAGGATCCCCTGCGCAAGCTCACCAACCGCGAGATAGAGATCCTGCGCATGCTCGGCGAAGGCAAAAGCCTGCAGGGGATCGCGGAGGCCATCGGCATCGCCTACAAGACAGTTGCGAACTCCTGCGGGCGCATCAAGGAAAAGCTGGATTTGCCACGCACGTCGGATCTCATCCGCTTTTCCATAGAAAACCGCCGCAATTAGTTTTGGGCTGTTTTCTCCGCATTCGCATTTTCTCATCAAGCCTTGAAATCCCAGGTATTATTCCCGTCAATCCGGGAGGGGATCACGACTGCGTGATCGGGAATGTTGGCAATCCACATCGGGAGGTAATCCCATAGTGGAAGTCATTCGTGTTGCCTAAGGTCCCGCTGCTTGCAGGATGGCTGGGGCGCCGTGAAAGCCGCTCTCCTCCTTGGGTTCTCCCGGCGCCCAGCTCTCTCTGAAAAGCGTCCATCGCTCCATACTGATGGAGGTCAGCACAGCCTAGTTGACAGTTTGAATGCGCAAAAACGATCGCGGCTTTTTCAGCTGCTGATGCGGTTTTGCGCAGCGAGAGATCTCGTTTTTGGGCAAGCCCGACAAATGAGATGACGTGGGTTTCAAAAAGGCGCCGTGTGGAGAGTCGCCCTCGAAACCCGCACAAGCCAGGAGAGGAAACGCGATGAAACAGAGGTTAGCCTTTGTAGCGGGCGGCGTAATGGCCGCCCTGATCGGCATGAGCGGGCCCGTGCTCGCCAATGCCGAGATCGAGAAAAACGCCAAAAACGAAAATCTGTGGCCCGCGCCGGGCCGCGACAACAAGTTGACGCGCCATTCGACGCTCAAGGACATCAATACCGAGAACGTCTCGAAGCTGGGCTTCGTCTGGTCGCAGTCGACCGGTGCGCTGCGCGGCCACGAGGGTCAGCCGGTTGTCGTCGAGCATGACGGCAAGCCGATGATGTACTTCTCATCGGGCTGCCCCAACATGGCCCAGTGCAACATCCTGCAAGCCCTGGATCTCTCGGATCCCGACAACCCGGTGCAGGTTTGGAACTACGTCAAGAAAACCGACCGTGACGAGTCGGCCGTGCCGCGCGCCTGCTGCGACACCGTTCACCGCGGCGTCAACTACGCTGCCGGCAAGGTGATCTACCATACGCTCGACGGCTTCGTGATCGCTCTCGACGCTACCACTGGCGCCGAGAAGTGGGTCGTCAAGCACGCCTATCCGGAGCATGGCGAGACCATCACCGGTCCGACGCTGGTTGCCGAGAACCTCGTCATTGCCGGCTTCGGCGGCGACGAGTTCGCAGCTCGCGGACGCCTCACTGCGTACGACATCGAAACCGGCAAGGAAGTGTGGAAGTGCCACTCGACCGGTTCCGACAAGGACGTCTGCCTAACGCCCGATACCAACAAAGCGAACCCGCACTACGGCACGGCGGGCACCGACATCGGTATCACCTCGTACCCGGACACCAACGGCGGCGAGTGGAAGATCGGCGGCGGCGCCTATTGGGCCTGGGGCAGCTATGACCCCGAACTCAAGCTCGTCTATTGGTCAACCGGTAACCCCGGTCACTGGAGCCCCAGCTATCGTTGCGGCGACAAGACTCACGACGAGTGCAACACCGGCAAGTGGGATAATAAGTGGTCGATGACCATCTTCGCCCGCAAAGTGGACACTGGCGAGACGGTCTGGGCTTACCAGATGACGCCCTTCGACCAGTGGGACTATGATGGCGTGAACGAGAACATCCTCGTCGACAACCTCGACGTCGATGGCAAGAAGCACAAAGCGCTCGTCCACTTCGACCGCAACGGCTTCGCCTACGTTCTCGATCGCGTCGACGGCACGCTTCTGCGCGCCAACAAGTTCGTGACCGTCGACTGGGCCGAGAAGGTCGATCTCAAGACCGGCCGTCCGATCAAGGTTTACGAGCACTCGCCCTTCGAGGTCGGCCGTAACGTCGCTGCTTGCCCCTCCGCCATGGGTGGCAAGGACCAGCAGCCCTGCTCGGTCGATCCCAAGGAGCCGAACAAGTTCTACTGCCCCACCAACAACTGGTGCATGGAAGACGAGCCTCAGGAGCGCACCCACACGCAGCAGGGCACGGTTTACGTGTTCGCCAACGTGTACATGTATCCCGAGAAGCCTGGCATCTCCGGCAAGATCAAGAAGTTCGACGTCGTGACAGGCAAGGCCGATTGGGAGATCCCCGATCCCTACCCGAACTGGTCGGGCACCATGGTCACCGACGGCGGCCTGATGTTCTACGGCTCGAAGAGCGGACACTTCCGCGCCGTCGACCGCAACACGGGCAAGGTGCTGTGGCAGAAGAAGCTGGGCTCCGGCATCATCGGCAACCCGATCACCTACAAGATCAAGGGCAAACAATATGTCTCGATCTTCTCGGGTCTGGGTGGCTGGATCGGCATCCCCGTCACCGCTGGTCTCGACATGAACGATAAGTTCGGCGCGATCGGTGCCACCGCGATGGCGAAGGCCACCGGGCTCGACAAGATCCCGCAGGGCGGCGAGCTCTACACCTTCGCACTCGGGGAGTGATCGTAACGTGACTGGTGGACGCCCGGTGTCTTGCGACACCGGGCGTCTTGCTGTCGTACGAGCCTGGATTTGCGCGCGAAACTGTGATCGCCCCGTGATCGTCCCGAGGGACGTCACGGACTTGCGGGGACGACGCGCCGCATATAAAAGCAACATTATAACGTAAATAGGTGAAGCGTGAGGAAGCTGTCGCACACCCTGCTGTTCGCTTTGCTCGTCACGGCGCCTTCCGAAGGCCTCGTCGCAGCGGACAACCTGCGCTCCTATACGAAGAACAAGACCTTCGACGAGCTGACCGCAACAGAGCACACGAAAGCGCGCCAGGATGCGCGCAACATGAAGCTCAACAGCCCTCTACGCGTCTGCGCCGATCCCGGCAACATGCCGCTCTCGTCCAACACGCAAGAAGGCTATCAGAACAAGATCGCGAAGATCCTCGCCGAGGATCTCGGCACGCACGCAAGCTTCTTCTGGCGCCCCTATCACGAGCGCGGGTTGACGCGCGAGACATTCCAGAACGACGAGTGCGATATCCTGATGGACATGCCGGTCGCATTGCAGGACCTGCTGACGACGGATCCGCTTTACAGCACGACCTACGTTTTCGCCTATCGCGCGGACAAGAACCCCAAGATCGAGAGCCTCGACGATCCCGTTCTCAAGGATCTTCGCATCGGCGTCTTCCAGCATTCCGGACTGCGCGAAGCGCTCGAGCGGCGCGGCCACAAGAACCTCGACCTCCACATCATCGCCTACGACACGGACCTACAGCCGAAGCATCAGCCCTGGCAGCAGGTGCAGAAGGTCATCGACGGCGATCTCGACGTAGCCGGCGTCTGGGGTCCGTTCGCCGGCTGGCTCAAGACGCAACGCAACGAACCGATCGTGATCCAACCCGTGAACCTCTGGGAGAACGAGGTTCCGATGGAATTCGAGCTGGCGATCGGCATGCAGCGCAACCAGGTGATGCTGAAATACATGCTCGACTGGTCGCTGACCCGCACCAGGGACAAGATCGCCGCGGTGCTGAAAGAGTACGGCGTGCCGCTGGTCAAATGCTCAAAATGCGCGGTGGATGGCGAGCTGCCGGCGCACGGCTCCTACTACGACCGCATCCGCAAGGTCTCGCAGGATCGGTTCCTGAAAGAGGCCCCGCGCATCCTACCGACCGACAAAGCGGCGCCCGACCAGATCGTCACCGAGGATCGCCTCAACCAGTGGCTTTCGGACGGTGCCAACGTCAACCAGGAGCTTGCCAACGCCGTGCTTGCCAAGGATGCCGAGCGCGTCCGCTTCCTCATTTCGAAGGGCGCGGACGTCAACACGCGCGACAGCGTCGGCTTTTCGCCGCTCGATACGGCGGCGCGCAATCGCGTCGCGAGCCTCGTCGAGATCCTGATCGACGCTGGCGCGGACCCTGATGCGGCCGACGCCGACGGGTTCTTCCCGCTGCTGCACGCCATCAATCGCAACCACGTTCCGACCGTCGAGGCGCTGGCGAAGAAGGGCGCGGATCTCAACAAGAAGAACAAGCAAGGAATCACGCCGCTGTCGTGGGCCATCGGCGACGGAAAGTTCTTTGCCGCGAAGGCCCTGATCGATGCCGGCGCAGACGTCAACGCGCGGTCCGGCTACGAGGACGTGACGCCGCTCATGGTGGTCGCCACGCAGATCGCCGCGAAAACGCGTTCGGGCAACCTCGCGCAGGGCCCGCAGCCGCTCGACCTTGCGCGCGCGCTGATCGACAAAGGTGCGGATGTCAACGCGCTTTCGAAAGACGGCGTCAACGCGTTGATGATCGCGGCCGGCCATAACAACGCGGCCATCATCGGACTGCTCGTTGGCGCGGGCGCCGATCCACATGCCAAATCCAAGCAGGGCAAGACAGCGCTCGAGATCGCCGACAGCGCCGGCTTCGACGCCGCGGTCGGCGCCTTGCGGTTCATGTCTAAGCCGGCCGGCAGCGCGAAGAAGTCAGACGTTCCAGCACAAAACTGAGCGCAGACGATCCTGAGAAACGAAGGACCGCAATGCCGATCAAAGCCATCGCCACTGCCGCCGCTCTGCTACTCGCGGCTCCGCTCCCCGCGCACGCACTCTTGATCTTCGTCACCAACGAGAAGGACAATACGGTTACGGTGCTCGACGATAGCCTCAAGGTCGTAAAGACGATCGAAACCGGCTTGCGCCCGCGCGGCATCCGCATCACGCCGGATTTCAAGGAGGTTCTCGTCTGCATCGGCGACGACAACCGCCTGGATGTCATCGACACAGAGACGCTTGAGATCTCGCGCACGCTCGACTCGGGGCCGGACCCGGAGCTGCTCGACGTCTCGCCCGACGGCAAGCGGATTTACATCGCCAACGAGGACGAGGGCTATGTCACGGTCATGGAGGCGGCCGACGGCCGCGTGCTGGCAGAGATCATGATCGGCGTCGAGCCGGAAGGGATGGCAGTGGCGCCCGACAACAAGATTACCGTCGCCACGTCCGAGCAGACGAGCATGGCGCACATCATCGACAACGAGACGCTGGAGGTGCTTCAGAACATTCTTGTCGATACGCGCCCGCGCGAGGCGCAATTCACCAATGACGGGCGCTTCGTCTGGGTGTCGGCGGAGATCGGCGGCACGGTGTCAGTGATCGACGCCAAGACCTACAAGCAGGTGCACAAGTTCGGATTCGAGATTCCGGGCGTCAATCCGGAGCTGATCCAGCCTGTCGGCATCGAGATGTCGACGGACGGAAAGCTCGCTTTCGTGGCGCTGTCGCACGCCAACCGCGTGGCTGTGGTGGACACTGAAACCTACGAAATCAAGACCTATATCCTGGTCGGGCAGCGCCCCTGGCATATGGCCGTGCATCCCGACGGATCGCAGCTTTTCGTGGCCAACGGCCTCACCAACGACATGACCGTGGTGGACGTCGCGACCCTGAAGGCGCTTCGCTCAGTCCCGGTCGGGCGGCTGCCCTGGGGCGTCGCGATCAAACCTTAACGACACGCGGCGAAACCGCGTTTGAAACTACATGAGGCCCGCAATGCATGTTAGCCTCGGGGCACGCGAGGAGGCTCGTAGCATGAAGATCCTAGTCGTCGATGATCATGCCGTGGTGCGGGAAGGTATTCGCCGCCTGCTCTCGACGATTTCCGGCGCGGAGATCCATGAGGCAGCGACCGCCCAGGACGCGATGGCGCTGTCGCGCTCCGTCAGCCCCGACGTTGTCGTGCTCGACATCAACCTCGATGGCTCGAGCGGGCTCGAGCTGCTGCGCCGGCTCAAAGCTGAGAATGTGGGGGCGCGCATCGTGATGTTCACCATGCACTCGGAGCCGAGCTATGCCATGCGTGCGCTCAAGGCCGGTGCCGCGGGCTATGTCAGCAAGAGCGCGGAAGCGGGCGAGCTAGTTACTGCGGTCAAGAAGATCGCATCCGGCGATCGCTATCTCGACCGCTCGATGGCGAGCGAGCTGGTGTTCAGCCAAGCCTTCACCGAAGATCCGCTGCACAAGCTCTCGAACCGCGAGGTGGAGATCCTGCGCCTGCTCGGCGAGGGCAAGAGCCTTGCCGAGATCGCGGCCACGTTCGGCATTGCCTACAAGACGGTCGCGAACTCCTGCAGCCGCCTCAAGGAGAAGCTCGGTGTCGAGCGCACGGCTGACCTCATTCGGCTGTCGGTCGAGCGGCGGATCCGCTAGCGGCGCGCAGATCAGCGCGCGAGGCGCTCGCGCGTCAGCGTCTTGGCAAGCTCGACGGCCGGCTGATCAAAAGGATCGAGTTCGAGAAGACGTCCCGCCAGGATCGTCTCGATCATGAAGTGCATCAGCAGCGCGCCCATCGAGCGCTCGTCCAGCACCTCGACATCGAACGTGCGTACGGGACGGCCGGCCTGGATCAGCGCCTCGGCGATAGCGTGCGCCTGGGCGTCCACCACGTCGCCGATGGTCTTACCGCCGAGGAACGCCTGTCCGGCGAGTTCGGCCCACCCAGCGTCGAGCAGCGGGCCTTGACCGGCGCTTGCGACGCGTACGACGGTGACCGCGATCTCACGCGGGCCATCCATGAAAAGCTGAAGCTGGCTGTGCTGGTCGACAGGGCCGAGCGCTGGAACCGGCGTTGTCCCCTCGCCGCCCTTGCCGAGGCTCTCGGCCCAGAGCTGCACGTACCAGTCCGAAAAACGGCCGAGACGGTCGTTGTAGGGCATCATCACCAGCGTGCGGATACCGCGCTCCTTCGAGAGGCCGACGGCGGTGGCGGCGCCGATGGCAGGCGCGAAGGCGGCTGGGAAGGAGGCGTTGACGAGCGCGTCGATGACCTCTCGGGCGCCAGCGCGGATCTTGCGCGCATCGAGCCCGCGCGCGATCGCCGGGAGGAGGCCGACGTTCGTCAGGCAGGAGAAGCGCCCGCCGATGCCGGTGTGGTGCTCCAGCATGGGCACGCCAAGGCTCGCGAGCAGTGCCCGCAGACCGTTTTTCTTGCCGCCCGGCTTATTATCCGGCTCGGTGATGCCGAGGAACAGCTGCGGGATGCGATCCTCAAGGCCAGCGTCCTTGATAACCGCGAGGGTCGCGAGAAGCTGTGCCAGCGTCTCGGTCGTGCCACCCGACTTCGACGTCACGATGAAGCGCGTCTTTTCGAGATCAAGACGGGCAAGGCCGGCGGCGAGCGTCAGCGGGTCCAGATTGTCGTAGAAGCGCGTGCGCGGCCTCGTGCGGCGGCGCTCGGAGCAGCAGGACACGCCCGGCAGATTCCAACCGCCAAGCTGGGCCAGAGTCTGCCCGCCCAGCCCCGAGCCGCCCGTGCCGAAGAAGACGATGGCCTCGGCGCCCTCGGCAAGCCTGTCGAAGGCGGCCTCGGCGGCGTCGAGATCGGCCGTCTCGTCGGCGACCTTGAGCAGCGGCAACCGGCCGGAGGCGTGGTCCGCCTTGAGGTCGTGCAGCGCGGGCGCGAGCTTCTCAAGCCAGCGGCCGAGCTCTGCCTCCGTCAGCCCGTGCTCGCCGATGGCCCCCGAAAGGGATCCTGCGATGGACTGTCTGTAAGGGGCGGAGGAGACGGAGGTGGCAGCGTTGGGCATTGTCATGGCTGTCATGGCATCCCGCATAACCGTTTGGAAGGACATGGGTTCCGCGCAGGGCGTAACCGTTTTCCGGTGTCATGCCAAGTGCGGCCGCCGTCGCAACGGCCCCCAAAGGTCAGCCCTTGGTGTCGGCCGGTGCGGTCGCGGGCTGGCCGACGACGGTGATGATCAGGCCGTCGGTGTCGAGCAGGCGCTTGGCGACGCGCTTGGCATCCTCAATTGTCAGCGCCTCGATCATCTTGTTGCGGTTTTCGATGTACTCGGGGCCGAAGTCGTCCTCGAGCAGGCCAAGCAGCTGGCTTGCGATCTTGGCGTTGGTATCGAAGCGCAGCGGGTAGGAGCCGATCAGGTATTTCTTAGCGTTCTCCCACTCGTCCGCGGTGGGACCTTCGTCGGCAACGTGCTTCAGCTCCTTGCGGATAACCTCGAGCGACTGGTGGATGGCATCGGCACGGGTGGCGACGCCGCCCGACATAATGGAGGCGTGCCGGAAGGGTTGCAGGTAGCTGTAGACCGAGTAGGCGAGGCCGCGCTTCTCGCGCACCTCCTCCATCAAACGCGAGGCGAAGCCACCGCCGCCGATCAGCTGGTTCAGCACGAACGCGGCCATGAAGTCCGGATCCTTGCGCGGCATGGCGGGAAGCCCGAACACCGCGACCGACTGCGGCACCTTCATCTCGACCCACTTCTCGGTGCCCTTGGCCAGCGTGGCGGCGGGCACGGACGTGAGCTCAGCCGTCTTGGGCAGATCGCCGAACACTTCGTCGAGCAGCTTGCCGAGGTCCTCGGCGGTGATGTCGCCAACCGCCACGACCCTAAGGTTATTCTGTGCGAACGTGCGCTTGCGGAACGCCTCGAGATCGTCGCGCGTGACGGCCTTGACGGTTTCAGCGGTGCCTTGCGCCGGGCGCCCATACGGATGGCCCGCAAACGCCACCGCATACCATTCCTTGGCGGCGACGCGCTCGGGGTCGCGATCGGAATAGACGAGATTGGCGAGAAGCTGGCCGCGGATGCGCTCCACGGCATCGGGGTCGAAACGCGGCTTCGTCAGCGCGAGCTTGAGCAGCTTGACGGACTCGGCGCGGTTCTCGGTCAGCGTCTGGAAGTTGCCGTAGAATGCGTCCTTGCCATCCTCGTAGCGCATCCGCATGGCGAGCGTTTCCATCTGCTCCTGGAAATCGCTCGAAGTGATGTCGCCTGCGCCCTCGTCGAGCATCGCGGACAGGAAATTGGCGACGCCATCCTTGCCCTCGGGATCCTGCGCGCTGCCGCCCTCGAACGAGAAACGAAGCGCGAGAAGCGGGTTCTCATGGGCTTCGACAAGCCACGCCTTGATGCCGCCGGGGCTGGTGATTTCCTGGATCTTCATAGCGTGAGCGGGCCTGGCAAAAGAAAGACTGAGGGCGAGTACAAGAATGGAAAGCGCGATCGCGAAGTCGATACGGGCGAAGCGCACGAGCGGGCGACGGAGCATATCCATTGAACGGTCCTTAGAGGGCATCCGGCAAGGTGTGAAGCTGTTCCCGATCGAAAAGCGGCGGACGCGTCGGTGCTACGACCGGCTCTTGGACGCCGGCCGCTCGGCGCGCGCCGGCTCGGGAGACGGAGTCAGGTAGCCGGTCACGGAGCGCTTGAGGTCCAAATAAGTGCCAGCGACGCGCTTGATGTCGTCGACGGTCACCTTGGCCAGCTCATCGGGCCAGCCTTCGATCTGCGCCACCGTGCGCCCGAGCGCCATGCCCCAGCCATAGCGGCGGGCAAGCGAGGCCTGGTCATCGTTCTCGTAGACGTAGTCGGCGACGTAGCTCGAGCGGGCGCGCTTCAACTCGGCTTCCGTGACGCCCTTGTCGCGCACTTCCGCCAGAACCTCATCGATCACCGCCTCGATCTTCGGCAACAGCTCAGCGCCATCGGCAGAGACGGCGTAGAGGCTGATCGAGCCGCTATCGAGGCCCGAGCCGGAATAGCGGCCGCCGGCGGAGGAGGCGATCTTCTCGTCGACGACGAGACGCTTGTAGAGGCGGCTGGTGGCGCCGTCGCCCACGATCTTCATCATGAGATCCATCGCCTCTGCCTCTCCGGGCTTCGCCGTGACGTAGCTCGGCACGAGATAGTCGCGATGGAAGGACGCGTTGCCGGCGCGCGGATCCGAATATTCGACGCGGCGCGCAGCGCGCGGCGGCGGCGCGTCGGGACGCTTGCGCGCCTTCTCGACGGCGGGGTTCGCCGGGATCTGGCCATAGGTCTTCTCGGCAAGCGCCCGCACCTCGTCTGCCGTCACGTCGCCAGCGACGACGAGGATGGCGTTGTTCGGCGCGTAGAAGTGCTTGTAGAAGCCCAGCGCGTCCTCGCGCGAGAGCTGGGCCATCTCATGCTCCCAGCCGATGACCGGGATGCCATAGGGGTGCGAGTAGTACAGCGTCGCGCTCATCTGCTCGTCGAGGATGGCGGCCGGGTTATTCTCGATGCGGCTGCGACGCTCCTCGAGAATCACGTCGCGCTCGGTCAGCACCTCTTTCTCGGTGAGGCGCAGGTTGACCATGCGGTCCGCCTCCATCTCCATGACGGTCGGAAGACGCTCCTTGGCGATACGCTGGAAGTAGCTCGTGATGTCGTGGCCGGTGAAGGCGTTGTCATTGCCGCCGAGGCGGGCCACGATCTTCGAGAACTCGCCGAGCGGGATCTTGTCCGTCGACTTGAACATCAGGTGCTCGAGGAAGTGAGCGATGCCGGAGACGCCCTTCGGCTCGTCGGCGGCGCCGACCTTGTACCAGATCATGTGCGTCACCACCGGTGCGCGGTGATCGGGGATCACGACGACCTGAAGCCCATTGGCGAGGGTGAACTCGCTGGTGCGGGGTTTGGCATGGGCTTCAGCGGGGGCGATGGCGAGCATGATGGTGGCGATCCAAATGAAAAGGCGCAAAACGCCCTGTGATTGCATCATCGTGATCCTCGGTTGCGAGAGATCGCTAGGCAGCGGCGGCAGCCCGGCGCCGACCGGACGAGCAGAGAAAATAGCTGCACGAGATCTCGGCATTCGGTCCGTTTTTGTCAAATGACAAGGCGTTCATGTCGGGTTGAACAGCGCCCACAAGCGCCGGAGTAACCCGCTGTAATCATGATGTATTTTGCAGCACCGCGGACACGAAGCGGGCAGGACGGATCACTCGTCCTCTTCCTCGTCGGAATTCCACTTCTGGATGGCGGTGAGCACCGAGCCACGGCACGGCCCCAGCGGGCCTGTCGCGCTATCGGCATCGTTGTCACCACGGGCTTTCGCCTGCTCGTAGTTGACCTTGCAGTACTCGGCCTGCTGGCGCTCAAGCTCGGCGCGGGACGTCTTGGCCACGACGTCAGGATCGGCGAGCGCGGCAACCTCAGCCGCCTGCCCTTCCGGTGGCAGGCCCGGCTCTGGGATCCGATCCGGGCTCGGCGGCATGACGAGGGGCGCGCGGGCTGCCATCTTGGGCTCGGCAGATTTGGACTTGCCGCTGTTGAGGCCGACGACGTCGAAGATCTTACCGTTGAGCTCGAGGTCGTCTGCCGCGCAGCCCGAGAGCACCAGCGCGCACAGCATCGCTGCGGCAGGCGCCAAGCGCATACCGAACCGTCTGCCGGTCGATGTCGTCTTAACCGTCAACTCGCCCGCCCCCTTTTTGCCGATAGAGTCCCGAGCCTTATGAGCCTGAACTACATCGGGTTTGCGGCGTCATTGCGACTCCCCGTGAACGAGTCATACAGGAGGGCCGCCACGCCAGCAACAATGGCCACATCGGCGATGTTGAAGACGTACCAGTAGAAGCCGAAGGCGTGGAACGAGAAAAAGTCCGCCACCCCCCCGATCAGGACACGATCGAGGCCGTTTCCGAGCGCGCCGCCGATGATCAGGCCGAGCGCCCAGGCCATCAGGCGGCCGGTTCCGGCCGCCGCCAGCCACGCCCAAAGGGCGACCGACACGACCACCGAGAACAGAGCGAGAACCAGCTGCCAGCTATAGCTCGATTGATCGAGCAGCGAATAGCTGATGCCGGTGTTCTTCACGAACACCAGATCGAGGAACGGCGTGATGGTGACGCGGCCCTTCTCCGCAATCCGGTACACAAGCAGCATCCACCACTTGTGCGCCTGATCGATCACGAAGACGGCGGCGGCGACTTTCAGCGCCAGCTGCGAGTATGGCCCCCAAAGCCAGCGGGAGAGACGGCTTCCTTCTGCGCTCATGCACCAGCCCGCTCTTCGAGCTCGCGCACGGCGGCGGCGTCACGGGCCGAGAGATCGGGATAGCCGGGGTCGGAGCCGACATCCTGGGTGATGCGCCACGAGCGCGCGCACTTGCGGCCCTCGGCGCGCTGCACGACGACGCCGACGCCCGGTACATCGGGTAGCGTGAAGGCGTTCTCCGGCGGCAGCTTGTGGGTCAGCGTGGCGGCGCTCGTGATGGCGATCTCGGCCAGGTCGACATCCTGTACCGCCTCGTGCAGGGCGGCGTCGGTGACGAAGATCTCGGGCGCGGCCTCTAGGCTTGAACCGATACGCTTGGCCGCGCGCTCGATCTCGAGGGCGCCGGTCACGACGCGGCGCACGGCGCGCACGCGCTCCCACTTCTCGGCCAGCGCATCGTCGCGCCAAGCCTCGGGCACGGCCGGGAACGTCTCGAGATGCACGCTCCGCTCGGAGCCGTAGCGATGCGTCCAGGCCTCCTCGGCCGTGAAGGCCAGGATCGGGGCCAGCCACGTTGTGACGCAGCCGAAGATCTGGTCGATGACCGTCAGCGCGGCGCGGCGCTTCAGGCTCGAATAGGGCTCGCAGTAGAGCGCGTCCTTGCGGATGTCGAAATAGAACGCCGAGAGGTCGGTATTCATGAACGGCGACAAGGCCGCGACGACGCCGCGATAGTCGTAAGCGGCGTAAGCGGCGCGAACCTCCGCGTCGAGCTCGGCCAGCCTGTGCAGCATCTGGCGCTCGAGCTCTGGCAGCTCCGCGCGCGGCACCTCAAGCTCCGGTTTGTAGTAATGCAACGCGCCGAGCATCCAGCGTAGCGTGTTCCTGAGCTTGCGGTAGGCTTCGGCAGCCGACTGCACGATCGCCGGGCCGAAGCGGATGTCGTTCGTCGTGTCGGCGGAAGCAACCCACAGGCGCAGAATATCGGCGCCAGCCGTTTTCATCACGTCCTGCGGCGACAGCGCGTTGCCCTTCGACTTCGACATCTTCTCATCCCCCTTCTCGTCGAGGATGAAGCCGTGCGTGAGCACAACGTCGAAGGGCGCGCGGCCGCGCGTGCCGCAGCTCTCGAGCAGCGAGGAATGGAACCAGCCGCGGTGCTGGTCCGAGCCTTCGAGGTACATCACGCGGTCCGGTCCCCCGTCGCGCACGCGCTTGATGCCGGCGAGGCCAGGAAACTCAGCCGGATCTTCGAGCGTGAAGGCGTGGGTCGATCCGGAATCGAACCAGACGTCGAGCACGTCGCGCACCTGCTCCCACATCTCGGGATCGTATTTCGGCGCGAGGAAGCGCTCGGCCGCGCCGGCCGCGAACCAGGCGTCGGCGCCTTCCTTGGCGAAAGCTTCGGCGATGGCGGCGTTGACCTCTTCGTCGCGCAGGATCTCGCCTTCCTTGAAGGCGTCATGATCGCGCTTGGCGACGAACACCGTAATCGGCACGCCCCAGGCGCGCTGGCGCGAGACGACCCAGTCGGGACGATTGGCGATCATGCCGGTGATGCG
Organism: Hyphomicrobium sp. CS1GBMeth3; assembly: GCF_900117455.1. NCBI lineage: Bacteria > Pseudomonadati > Pseudomonadota > Alphaproteobacteria > Hyphomicrobiales > Hyphomicrobiaceae > Hyphomicrobium > Hyphomicrobium sp. CS1GBMeth3. Next base: position 2,188,880 of record NZ_FPHO01000003.1, on the reverse strand, counting down.
GTTCTCGCCGGCCTCGGGCACCCATTCCGTCGCCTTGATCTCGGAGAGTGCGATCTCGCGCAGCGTGCGGTTGTTGCCGCTCGCGAAGCCCTTATCCATGGCGATGAACCACTGGGGCGTGTTGCGGAAGATGATGGGCTTCTTCGAGCGCCACGAGTGCGGATACTGATGCTTGAGCCGCCCGCGCGCGATGATATTGCCGGCCTCCTGAAGTGCCTTGATAACGGCGTCGTTGGCGTTGCCCTTGTCACCGTTCTCTTTCAGAACGCGCTTGTCGCTGAAGCCGGGGGCCTCTTTCGTGAACACGCCGTCGGCGTCGACGGTGAACGGGATCGTGGTGTCGATGCCGCGGTCGCGCAGCGCCTTCTGGTTGGCGATCCAGATGTTGTAGTCGTCGGCGCCATGGCTCGGCGCCGTGTGCACGAAGCCGGTGCCGGTGTCGTCGGTGACGTGATCGCCGTCGAGCAGCGGGACGTCGAAATCGTAGCCGAGCGCGGCGAGGGGATGGGTGCACAAATAGTTTCGTAGATCATTGGCTGAAACAGATTCCCGGCGTTCGAATGCCTCGACCTTGGCTGCCTTCATCACGTCGGCCGCGAGCTTATCGGCGAGGATGTATTTATCGCCGACTTTTGCCCAATTGCCTTCGGGTGTGGCCGTGACTTCATACAGCCCATAGTCGATCTTTGATGAGAAGCTGATGGCTCGGTTGCCTGGGAGCGTCCAGGGCGTGGTCGTCCAGATCACGACGCTCGCGCCAGCGAGCCCCAGCGTTTCGCTGCCTCGCTTGGTGGCGGTATCGCGCCTGTCGACCGGAAACTTCACCCAGACCATGTCAGACTGGTAGTCCTGGTACTCGACCTCGGCTTCGGCGAGCGCCGTCTTCTCGACCACGCTCCACATCACCGGCTTCGAGCCGCGATAGAGAAGCCCGTTGGCGGCGAACTTCATCAGCTCGCGCGCGATGGTCGCTTCCGCCGCGTAGCTCATCGTCAGGTACGGATGATCCCAGTCGCCGACGACGCCCAGGCGCTTGAACTCCTCGCGCTGCACGTCGACCCACTTCTCGGCGAACTTGCGGCATTCGTCGCGGAAGGCGTTGATGGCCTCGGGGTCCGAGAAGTTCGGCTTCTCGCGGCCCTTGGCGCGGTACTGCTCCTCGATCTTCCACTCGATCGGCAGGCCGTGGCAGTCCCAGCCCGGCACGTAGTTGGAATCGAATCCCAACATCTGCTGGCTCTTGACCACCAGATCCTTCAGGATCTTGTTCAGTGCGTGGCCGATGTGGATGTGGCCGTTTGCGTAAGGCGGGCCATCGTGCAGCACGAATTTCGGCCGCCCGCGGGACGCCTCGCGCAACTCGCGGTAGAGATCGCGCTCCTGCCACTTCTCAAGGATCTTCGGCTCGAGCTGCGGAAGGCCGGCGCGCATCGGAAAGTCCGTCTGCGGCAAAAAAAGCGTCTGGCTCCAGTCTCGCGCCGCCTCCTTGTCTGCCGTTTCCACGCCACTCGTGCCCTTCGTCATCGTCGGCCTGTCTTTCCGTCTTCGGTCCTGGCTTGATTTGCAGGCGTTCTAGACGGTTTCGGCGGTCGATTGAAGCCTTACGGGCTCGAGCCGTTCCTGTTTTGGTGGAATCGCGGAATGGCTCTAGCTTCTACTTGGCCGTGCTTCCTATCAGAAAACCAGTGTCAGCCGGCCAAGGTCGCCGCGTCCGCCGCCTTGGCGGCCTTATGGGCCGGCCGGGCTTGGATTCGCTCCCAATACGCCACGTATTCCGGCCGTTCGGGAAGCACATTGAAGCCCAGCATGTAGCCGATGCCGGAGCCGATCAGGACGTCGGCCGCCGAGAAGCTGTCGCCTAGCAGCCAGGGGCCGGGAATCAGGGCGGCGGAAAGCGTATCCAGGACGTCCGCGGGCTTGCCCCAGCCGGCCATCGAGGGCGGCGTATCGCGCTTGAGCGAGATGTCGACCATGGCGGGCTCGAAGCAGCTTCCATAGAAGAACATCCACTTCAGGTAGCGGGCGCGATCGGGCGCATCGATTGCGGGGGCGAGTCCCCCTTTCGAATACTTGTCGGCGAGGTAGGTCAGGATGGCCGGCGCTTCGGTCACGATGACGTCGTCGTCGCGCAGCACCGGGATCTTGCCCATGGGATTCAGGGACAGAAAGTCCGGCTTCTTTTGATCGCCTGCCTTGAGGTCGATCGGCTCGATCTCGAACGGCTCGCCAAGCTCGTGCAGCATGTAGTGCACGATCATCGAGCGCGAGTGCGGGTTGTGATACAGCGTCAGCACGCGCAGGCCTCCCTGTCTTTTGTCCTTGCACTCTAGCGCCAGTCGCCAAGCACGGCGTTGACAATAGCAAGCGCGGCGACCGCGGCCGTGTCCGCGCGCATGATACGCGGGCCGAGCGAGATTGCCGTTGCCTGCGGCAGTGCGCGGATCATGGCGCGCTCGTCGGGTGAAAATCCGCCCTCGGGGCCGATCAATACGGCCAGAGGCCCGGGCGAAAGCGCGGTGAGCGCGCTGACCGGGTTCGCCTGCTCCGCGCCTTCGTCGCAGAAGATCAGGGTGCGGGACGCATCCCATCGCTCTATCAGGTGCGGTAGCTTGATCGGCTCCGCTACGTCCGGCAGACGCAAAATGCCGCACTGCTCGGCGGCCTCGATGGCGTTGGCGCGCATGCGCTCGAGGTTCACGCGCTCGGCAACCGTGTGGCGCGTGATGACTGGCACGAGGCGCGAGGCGCCCATCTCAGTCGCCTTCTGCACCATGTAGTCGAGGCGGGCGCGCTTCAGCGGCGCGAAGATGTAGTGCAGGTCGGGGCCGCCGGACTGCGGCCGTACGAGCGCGACGGCTTCGAGCGCGGCGCCGCGCTTGCCAGCCTCCTCGAGGCGCGCGCGCCATTCGCCGTCGCGGCCGTTGAAGATCAGGATCTCGTCTCCGCTCCCAAGCCGCAGCACGCCGCGCAGATAGCTCGCCTGCTCGGGCGTGCAGACGATGCGTGCACCCGCCGCAAGGGGATGATCGACGAACAGCCGTTGTGCGGTGAAATCGTGGATGGCCATGGCGTCTCAATATCCGAACCCGTGACGCGATCCAACATGCGTTGACCGGCGGGTGGCAGTTGCCTAGCATCCGGACCGCGGTGCAAGCCGCACCCGGACCCGCGGGAAGGGCTGAGCCCACTTGCATTTGCACGCTGTCCTTTAACCTTTGTGCAGCCGGATTTGCGGGTCATCGGCGCTTCATGCACGGAGGTTTCCATGACCCGCCTTCCCGAGCGGCCGAATCTCGACCAATTGAAAAAGCAGGCGAAGGATCTGCTCGCCGCCTACAGGCGCGGCGAGCCAGAAGCATTTGCCCGCTTCCGCAACAGCCTTCCCGCGGCATCGGCAAAAGACGACGCGGCAATGGCGGCGGCGCTTGGCTTGCGCCTTCACGATGCTCAGTCGTGCGTGGCGCGCGAATATGGGTTCGCCTCGTGGGCGGATCTCGCGAGCTTCGTGCTTGCGCGCCAAGCGCACGCGCGCGATCCGGCGACCGCGATCCTCAATCTCCTGCGACTCATCTATGCCGGCGATATTGCAGGCGGGACGAACCGCGCCCGGCCGGAAGTTGCGGTGCGTATTCTTAACGAGCGGCCGGATCTCATCGGCGGCGACCCGTATCTGGCGTGCGCCGTGGGCGATGACGCGGTGGTTGAACGGGTGACCCGACGCGATCCGGATTGGGTCAACCGGCCGGGCGGTCCGCTTGCGCTGCCGCCGCTTGTGGCGGTGGCGCATTCAAGCCTGCTGCGGCTCCCTGCTTATCGTGGGCGTTTGCACGCTACCGCGACGTTTCTGCTTGATGCGGGCGCCGATCCGAACCAAAGCGTGCCGAACCGCTGGGCGGCATCGCCGCATGAAGCCAACCCAGAACAACCGCTCTCGGCTTTGTATGGCGCAGCCGGGCAGAACCACGATCCCGACCTGACGCGTCTGTTGCTCGATCGTGGCGCGAACCCGGACGACGGGGAGTCTCTCTACCATTCGCTCGATAATCCGGCCTGCACGCGCTTGCTTCTGGAGGCCGGTGCGCGCATCGCCGGAACGAACGCGCTCTATCGCTCGCTCGATCTTTCTGACGTCGAGCCTCTCAAGCTGTTGCTGGCGTACGGAGGCGATGCGAACGAGCCGGCTCCCGGCTCACCAACCTCCGATTGGGGCACGCCGCTGTTGTGGGCCATCCGACGGCGACGATCGGCCGAGCACATCGCGGCATTGCTCGCCTACGGCGCAAATCCCTCAGCCAAGACACCGCGCGGTGAAAGCGCCTATGTGCTCGCATTGCAATTCGGGCTTCCGGATGTCGCCGATCTATTGCGGCAGGCCGGCGCTCACGGGGCCGAGCTTTCTTCCGAGACCGAATTTGTGGCGGCGTGTGCGCGCGGCAACGAAGCAGCGGCTCGCCGCCTCCTGTCCGCGCGGCCGGATATGATCGCCGCCTTGTCAGACGACCATATCCGGCTTCTGCCGGAGCTGGCGGCTCAAGGTAGCAACGATGCCGTGCGTGTCATGGTGCGCTTGGGTTGGCCGATCTCGGCGCGTGGCGGGGACTGGGACGCGTCGGCATTGAATCATGCCGTGTTCCGAGGTGACGCCGAGCTTGCCCGCTTCCTGCTGGAGTACGGCGCGAGCTGGACCGAGCCGCACGGATTCGGCGACAACGTGTGCGGCACACTGTCCTGGGCCTCCTGTAATGAGCCAGTGAACGGTGGTGATTGGCTCGCATGCGCCGAAGTCCTGCGTGCACATGGCCTTCCTTCCGCGCGCCGCGACCCCGGCGGCTCGGACGCCGTGATGATCGATGGCGTGTGCCGGCGCTTTTCCAAAGAGGTTAGCGAGTTCCTTCTTGAGGACACGGCAGGCGTGTGAGTTGCTGGATGGGGCCGTGGCGGTTAACGTCGGCCGCAAAACGAAGACGCAAGGATCAGAGCGGACATGACGGCACACGCGGCCAATCCGGAGGAAGGCCCGTCCGGCGGGAGCGGCGCGAAGGCGGTCTCGGACGCGGAGGCCGGCAACTGGGTGGACCGCTACGCCCCCGAGGCCTGGCGGCCCTATCTGCGGCTCGCGCGGCTGGATCGTCCGATCGGCACTTGGCTGTTGCTCTTTCCGTGCTGGTGGGCGGTGACGCTCGCTGAGGTGTCGAACGGCCGGCCCTATCCAGACATCACGATGCTGGCGCTGTTCGCAGTCGGCGCGATTGTCATGCGCGGCGCCGGCTGCGCCTATAACGACTACGTGGACCGCGAGTATGATGCGCGCGTCGCACGGACCGCGAGCCGGCCGATCCCGTCCGGGCAGGTCTCGCCGGAAGCGGCGCTCGTGTTCGTGGTGGCGCTACTCGGCATCGGCTTCCTGGTGCTGATCTGGTTCAACCTGTTCACCATCGTGCTCGGCGCGGCGTCGCTGGTTCTGGTTGCCATCTACCCGTTCATGAAGCGGCTGACGTACTGGCCGCAGGCCGTGCTGGGGCTGGCGTTCAACTGGGGCGCGTTGATGGGCTGGGCCGCCGTCAAGGGCTCGCTCGATGCGCCGGCCATCCTGCTCTACGCGGGGTCGGTGCTGTGGACGATCGGCTACGACACGATCTATGCGCACCAGGACGCCGAGGACGACCTGATGCTCGGCCTCAAGTCGACGGCGCTGACCTTCGGCGAGGATACGCCGTTCTGGGTCGGCGGCTTCTACGTCGGCGCGCTCTTGCTCTGGATCGCGGCCGGCTTCCTGGCCGGCACGCACCTCGTGTTCTTCTTCGGCGTGGCGCTCGTCGGGTTGCAGATGGCGTGGCAGGTCTCGACGCTCGATACGTCAGATCCCCAGAACTGCCTGCGCCGGTTCCGCGCCAATCGCGACGTGGGCGCCGCGATCTTCCTGGCGCTTCTGGCCGATACGCTGATCTCGTGGTGGGCGGGGCTCAGCTGACCGGCGCCGCCGCACCACAAGACTGCGCGATAAGGGAGCGTCAGGTGTCGCTGCGCTCGCGGTCCTTATCCTCGGCCTCGCCCTTCTCAGCATCGCCTTCAGATTCAGGTTCAGCTTCGCCATCATCGTCGTCCTCGGCCGCGGGGTCGGACTTCAGCTCCTTCAGCTTGGCCAGCATGCGCGCTTCTTCCTCGGCCGGTGTCTCCTCGTGATGCTCTTCGGCACCGCGCGGCTGCACGATCTCGGCCGTCGGGCGGAAGCCCTCCTCGGACGAAGCGGCCGGAGCGGTTGTCTCCTCCGTCGGCAGCAGCGTGCCGGCCTTGATCGCTTCCTTCTCGGCCTCCTTGCGCTCGCGCTCGAGACGGCGGGCGGCCTTCTTCACCTCGTTGTCGAGGTCGGTCTGCGAGCACAGTCCCAGCGTCACCGGATCCTGCGGCACGAGGTTCGGCGAGTTCCAGTGCGTGCGGTCCTTGATCTGGGCGATGGTCGGCTTCGTCGTGCCGACGAGGCGCATGATCTGGCTGGTCTTCAGCTCCGGATGGTTGCGCAAGAGCCAGAGCACCGCGTTTGGGCGGTCGTGGCGGCGCGAGACCGGCGTGTAGCGGGGGCCGCGCTTGGTGACGCTCGGCTCCGGAATCACGACCTTCGGCTCGGCAAGCTTGAGCTTGCGCGAGGAATCCTTCTCGGCCGCTTCGATCTCCTCGCGCGTGAGCTGGTTCGAGGTGACGGGGTCGAGGCCTTTGATGCCTTGGGCCACGTCGCCGTCGGCGATGCCTTTGACCTCCAGCACATGGAGGCCGCAGAACTCGGCGATCTGCTCGAAGGACAGCGAGGTGTTCTCGACCAGCCAGACGGCGGTGGCCTTCGGCATCAGGGGTTTACGATCGCTCATAATGTTCTTCTCCGGGCTCCCGCGGGGGTCTCCGCGAAAGCCATTAGGGGATTTGGTAATTTGGGGATCATTGCCTTATAGCGCCATCCCAGGCCGTGCTGCAACACTTCAGTGCCCGCTTCTCGCGCGAGTTGCACATCGGCGAGGCGGTCGTTAGGGTCCGTCCCCGCAATCGAGGCCACCGGCGGGACGCAGACATGACCACCAATAAAATCACGTACTTCGAGGATCTGGCGGTGGGCCAGGAGGCCTCGCTCTCGAACACCGTGACCGAGGACGTCATCAACGCTTTCGCCGAGGTGTCCGGAGATCGCAATCCCGTGCATCTCGACGAGGCCTACGCGGCGTCAACCATGTTCAAGGGGCGGATCGCCCACGGCATGCTGTCTGCCGCCTACATCTCCGCCGTATTCGGCATGAAGCTGCCCGGGCCGGGCGCCATCTATCTCTCGCAGACGCTGTCCTTCAAAGCACCGGTCAAGATCGGCGACACGGTGGTGACTACCGTTAAGCTCGTGGAGCTTCTACCCGAGAAGAAGCGGGCCCGCTTCGAGACCGTGTGCACCGTGAACGACAAACCGGTGCTCACGGGTGAGGCGCTGCTGATGGTTCCGGCACGCCCGGCCTAATCTCCGCCGAACGGCTGCGTGCCTCAACGAGAAGGCGTCATGCGCGTCATCCACGGCTCCGACGAGATTCCGCTTGAGGCGCGCGGCGCCGTGCTGGCGCTCGGCAATTTCGACGGCGTGCATCGCGGGCATCAGGTGCTCATCCGCCAGGCGATCGACGCGGCGCGCCGTGATGGCCGGCCAGCGGGTGTGCTTCTGTTCGAGCCGCATCCGCGCGAGTTTTTCAATCCGGATGCACCGCACTTTCGGCTCACGCCGCTCGAAGAGAAGCTTGCCGTTCTGGAGGAACTGGGCGTCGATCTCGCGATCGTGCTGCCGTTCAACGCGGAGCTTGCGGCGCTCGACGCGGAGCGTTTCATCGGCGACGTTCTCGTCAATGCACTTGGAGTGAAGCACGTTTTCGTGGGGTACCACTTCTTCTTCGGCCGCAACCGTTCGGGCTCGACAGAGACGCTACGCGCGGCCGGCGCAGCGCACGGCTTCGACGTGACGGTCGTGGAGCCCGTATCTGAGCGCGGCGAGCCGTTCTCGTCGACTGCCGTCCGGCTTGCTTTGGCGGAAGGCGACGTGAAGCACGCCGCGGAGTTGCTCGGGCGGCACTGGCGCATCAGCGGTCCGGTGGTGGGCGGAGCGAAGCGCGGCACCGGACTTGGCTTTCCAACGGCCAACGTCGCGATGCCCAAGGGCACCGCGCTCGGGCATGGCATCTTCGCAGTCCGCGTCACGCTCGACGGGCGCCAGCTCGACGGGGCGGCCTATCTCGGCACGCGGCCAACCTTCGACAACGGCATGCCGGTGCTCGAGGTTTTCCTGTTCGATTTCGACGAAGCGATCTACGGGCGGACGATCGAGGTGAGCTTCATCGACAAGGTGCGCGACGATCGTAAATTCTCGGACGCGGATGAGCTCGTGCGCCAGATGCAGATCGACTGCGAGGCCGCGCGCAGGATCCTGGCGCAAGACGCGGCAGCCGGCAGCAAAGCTTAACGTTCACCTCAAGATCAGAACGTTGTGATGCTCGGGGGGCCGCGCTCGCCGGGCTTACGGCCGGCCGGGCCGAGCTTCATCACCTGGCGCGTGCCATCCGGGAGCGCCAGCGTCACGTACTCGCATTTCTTGTCGAGCGCGAGGATGGCACGCAGGATGCGCTGGCCAGCCTCCTTGCCCTGGTCGATCATCTCGGCGTCCATCGGACCCGCGTGGTAGGTGCACGCCGCGGTTCCACCGGGCAGCTTCCTGTTCGGCACCTCGTTTCCGTCGAGTGTCAGCGAGGCGGCGACGATTGCCGCGACGATGATCCCGCCCGCGAGCAGAGCCTCATGCTTCATGGCGCGACCTCCATCCCGAACGCCGCGGCAGCCCATATCTGGTGGCACAGGCGCGGGAAGTGATTCGTTTACGGTCGAATTTTATCATCGTGGGCTGGTGCGGGGCCTGCCGGCCGCATCGGCGGATGGTTGCAGATGCTTAAGCAGATCAGACCCATGATACTTGTGACCGCGCTGCTGGCTGGCTCGGCAGGGCCGCTAGCCGCCGAAGAGCGCGGGCGCGATCGCCCCGGCGACATGGGCCGGCACGGGCGCCCGCAGATCTCCATCGAGCCCTATATCGACCTGTCGCGGCCAGAGCGACCCAACCTCGACGCACCGGACACGGTCATGGCCGAGCTCGGCCAATGCGCGCGGGCCGGCGTGCGCTCGTTCGTAGACTGCCTGCGGCCGAACCACGGCCCAGTCATGATCCGCCGCCTCGAGGCCTGCGTACAGTCCGAGACCATTCCGGACGATCCGAGGCGGGTGGAAGCCTGCCTGCCCCCGGCACGCCTGCGCTGAGGACCGCGGCTTCGGGCCACGCCCCATCCGGGCGCCCGAAAAGAAGGCATCGTCCGGCAACCCCTTGTTTCGCCCCCCGCCTGTCGCCATAACTCCAGCCCATTCGCGCCCCGGATCCGCCAGAGGCCCTAGAGAATGTCTACCCGCCAGGATGGGGCTCAGAGCCCGCTCGCGCGCAGCCAGGACGACCTCGTCGCCTGGATCGCAGCGGGCGAGAAGCCGAAGGAAGATTGGCGGATCGGCACCGAGCACGAGAAGTTCGTGTTCTACACCGAGACGCTGAAGCCGGTGCCCTATGGGGGCGGGCGCGGCATCCGAGCCCTCATGGAACAGCTGGTGGCCCGCTACGACTGGGAGCCGATTTTCGAGGGCGAAAACATCATCGCGCTCAAGCGGCCCAACGGACAGCCGGGCGGCACCATCAGCCTCGAGCCCGGCGGGCAGTTCGAGCTCTCCGGCGCGCCGCTCAAGACGCTGCACGAGACAGCCGAGGAGACCGACGAGCACCTGAAGCAGGTGCTGAGCGTCGGCGAGGGCCTTGGCATCGGCTTCCTCGGCGTCGGCTTCTCGCCGAAGTGGACGCTCGATGAAACTCCGCACATGCCGAAGGAGCGCTACGCGGTCATGACGCGCTACATGCCGACAGTCGGCACGCGCGGCCTCGACATGATGTATCGCACGGCAACAATCCAGGTGAACCTCGACTTCGCGAACGAAGCCGACATGGTGAAGAAGCTGCGCGTCAGCCTGGCGCTGCAGCCCATCGCAACGGCGCTGTTCGCCTCGTCGCCGTTCACTGAGGGGCGCCTCAACGGCTTCAAATCGCTCAGAAGCGAAGTGTGGCGCGACACGGATCCGCGCCGCACGGGTATGCTGCCGTTCGTGTTCGAGAACGGCATGGGATACGAGCGCTACGTCGACTATGCGCTCAATGTGCCGATGTACTTCGTCTACCGCGACGGGCGTTATATCGACGTTGCGGGTGCCTCGTTCCGCGACTTCATGGCTGGCCGACTTGCGGCGCTGCCCAGCGAGTACCCGACGCTCGACGACTGGTCCGACCACCTGACCACCCTGTTTCCCGAGGTGCGGCTCAAGCGCTTCCTAGAGATGCGCGGCGCGGACGGCGGGCGGTGGCCGCGCATTTGCGCGCTGTCGGCTTTCTGGGTCGGACTGCTCTACGATGAGACGGCGCTCGACGCGGCGTGGGATCTCGTCAAATCGTGGACCGTGGCCGAGCGCGACGAGCTCCGAGCGGCCGTTCCGCGCGCCGCGCTTGCCGCACCCTTCCGCGACACCACGGTGCGGGACATCGCGCTTTTGGCGCTGCGGATCTCGCAGCTCGGCCTTCGCAACCGGCGCCAGATCAACCCCAACAGCCAGGACGAGACGATCTATTTGGCGCTCATCGAGCAGCTGGCGCGTGCCGGGCGCACGGTCGCCGACGATCTCATCGAGCGCTTCGAGGGCCGCTGGCGCGGGCGCATCGACCACATCTTCGAGGAATGCGCTTTCTAAACCCCGTTCGGTTGCTGCTACCCATAAGGGACTACGTGCAGCTTCTGTGCATCCCGCACAAAATATCTGCACTCGAACAATCATCCACAGATTCGGGAGCGCGTGTTCGCGCTACGGGGCGTCGGAAACCTCAATTCTGGTCCGCGCTTGACGGCCGGTTCAGGTGACGTTCATCGTGCGCTCTGTAAACAGTGCAGCGCATCGTCGTTCAGGTAGGGATCCAGACAGAGGAGGTCGATTTCGTGAGCCGTGTCGCGCGATACGCTGCCGCCGCCCTGTGTCTCGGCGCACTCTCGGCAGCTCTGCCGACGCTCGCGGTTGCGGACAATTGCGCGCAGCGTTGCTACTCACAGGAGAACTCCTGCCGCCGCGCGACCAAGGATAGCCCCCGTTGCGGCGCCGAGCTCACCCGCTGTCTGCAGTCCTGTCGCGCGAAGCGTTAGTGCCGCTTGCTTCCTACGGGATTCCTCCTAACCAAGACGGCGGCGGAACTCGTCGTAGCCGAAGGTGCGTACGACCTCGTAACGGCCGTCCTCGTGCAGCATCGCGATGTCGGGCAGCGGCGTTCCGTTGAAGGTCGTGTTCTTCACGAACGAATACTGCATCATGTCGCCGAAGACGACGCGAGAACCCGGGACCAGCGGCTCGGCGAACGAGTACTCACCGATGATGTCGCCGGTCATGCAGGTCTTGCCGCCGAGGATGTAGGAATGCGGCAACACACCTGGCTTCTCGGCGTCGAGCACCGGCGGCGTGTACGGGACCTCCAGCACGTCCGGCATGTGCGTCGAAGCGGACGCGTCGAGGATCGCGATCTCCTTCTCGTTGCGATGAATGCCGATGACCGTCGACACGAGGTAGCCGGTGTCGACGACGAGGCCGGCGCCCGGCTCGAGGTAGACCTCAAGATCGAATTCGGAGCGGAACGCGCGCAGCGTCGCGATCAGCTTGTCGACGTCGTAGCCGGGCTTGTTCATGAAATGCCCACCACCGAAGTTCACGGCCTTCACCCGTTTTAGATAAGGCGCGAAGTTGCGCGCGACGTGCTCGATGAGCCCGACCGTTCCATCGGCCAGCGACTCGCACAGCGCGTGTACGTGAAAGATGTCGATGTCGTCCCACGGCAGCCGATCGATTTCCGCGACAGTCGTGCCGAAGCGCGAGTTCGGCGCGCACGGATCGTACAGCGCACCGCCAAGGGTGGCGTTGGAGTAGCCCGGATTGATACGAGCACCGATCTCGATGCCGGCGCGGCCCGAGCCCTGCACCACGTCGCGCACGTGCACGGCCTGCTCGGGCGAGTTGGCATAGATGTGATCGGCGATCTCCGTCAGGCGCGCGACCTCGCCCGGCGCGTAGGCCGGCGCGTAGACGTGCACCTCCCGGCCGAACTCTTCGCGCCCCATGCGCGCCTCGTACTCGCCCGACGCGGTGGTGCCGTCGAGCACATCCTGCATCAGCGGGAAGGCCGCCGGCATTGCCCACGCCTTAGTGGCGAGCAGCACCTTCACACCCGCCTCGCGCTTGACGCGAGTGGCGGTGGCAAGGTTCCGCTTCAATGCCGCTACGTCGAGGACGTAGGCAGGCGTGCGGATGTCGTCAGGAAGCTTCGAAGTCATGCGCGCGCAATCCCGGATATGAAGACGTGAGCGCGCTATATGGCATCGCCGGATGACAAGTTCCAGACCGCCTCTTTTAGCGGTGCCCGGACCAGCGGTAGAAGAAGGTGAAGAAGAACAGTGCCACCCAGATCGCGGCGAACGCGATGCAGCCGAGCGCGGCGGAGGCCTCGTAGAGCGAGAACCCGTGCAGATACTCCGGCCGCTCGCCGCCGAAGCTCACGATCTCGGTGCTGGGGGTCGCGAGCTTGCTCCAGGCCCGCTCCGTACCCAGCATCAGGCCATGGAGTCCGCCCGTCATAACGCCCATGAAGGCCAAGCCAAACGAAAGCAGGAGGAGGGCCAACACGCGCAGCCCTAACGGGGCGTCTTTTAGAAAGAGCCACAGGCCGACAATGTAGGCCGAGATCATGCCGAAACTCACCGAGACAACGGACACGATCAGCGCGGTCAGCTCGTTGCGGATGGAAAGAATCTCGGCTTCGGTCATTGATCCCCCGACCTCGCGATAAAATAGCCCGGCGTTCAGCATACGCCGGGCTTGTGACGGGAAGAACGGCGACTTCGAGCAGCGGCCCCAACCGACCGGCGTGGGCCCGGCGTCAGTGGCTGGACGCCGGCGGATCGGTATAGAAGTCGAGATCGTCCTGGATGTTCTGGGCGGCGATGCGCCAGTTTCCGGGCGCGTGGGTCGTGCCGTTGGTGTGACCATTGGAATGGCCGTTGGTGTGACCATTGCCGTTGCCGTTCGAGTGCCCGTTGATCGCCTTCGGATGCACGTCACTCTCGATGGCGGTCAGCGGCTCGCTGGCGGCCACCGGAATTGCGCACAGGCGGCCGGCGAGCGACTGCAGCTCGCCCAGGATGGCGGCGCGGCGCACCTCATGGTGCTGGGTCACCTGCCGAATCTCGGCGAGCAGCTTCTCGTCTACGTGGCTGAGCGCGGCGTCGAGCGCGCGGATGAGCGCCTGCTCCTCCTGCGTCGCCTCGGCGAGGCGGCGATGCATTTCCGCGAGCTTTTGAGATAGATGAGCCATCTGGTTCCCCCGTGAAGTCGAATCACATTCGTTAACGCTCCGTGAATTTTGTGATTCAATTGAGGACGGGCAACGCCGCAATTGTCTCAGCGCGCAAAGATCGGGGCGCGAAATTATTCCGCCTCTGGATAACTTTTCTTCGGCTCGGCGCGAGAAAAAGCGGGGTTTCAGCTTCGCGTTGCCCGCCAAATGCCAGCCAAATGCTCGGCAACCGCCGTGACCACGCCGTCGTCGCGCATGTAGGCATTGTGGTAGAGCGCGTCGGACAAGCGCTTCCACATCGCATCGGGGTTGGCGATGCCACCTTCAGGGCCGTCGTTGGCGATGACACTGTTGTAGAGGCTCTGGGCAGCGACGAAGAGCGCCGCGTCATCTATGCCGCCGAGGTCGATGGCCTCGATGCGCTCCTCGCGCGCCTCAACCAGATAGGGCGGCAACCGCGTGATCCCCGTCAGCTTGAAGGCGCCATCGCCGCCGAACGCCGCGCCGATGACGCCGCCGTGGATGGCGGATGTCAGAAGCTTTGCGTAAGCCCAGGCGCCGCCTGCACGCGCCGCGAGCCAGATGGCGAAGAACACGATGCCGTAAACGAGCGGCACGATCAGCAGGAACGTGAGATCGGCGCCGAGCGCCAAGCCGTAAGTCCCCGCCCTCAGCTTCTCGATGACGGGCGCCATGAAGTAGCTGCCGGTCCAGACGAAGAACGCGATCGTGGCGACCACGCCCGCGAGTGACGCGAAGGCTGTGAGCGAGCGCATGGCGGCGCTGGTGGTCACATACTCCGGCGAGATCGCGGCGGCCGTCTCGAGAAGCTGCATGGCCTCGTCGCGCGGGCTGTGCACGACGAGCCACTGGGACGGCTTCAAGGCGCGGGCAAAGAGCTGGGTCGCGAGATGGCGCCTGGCCAGCTTGCGCACGCCGGCCACGAGGCTCCAAGCGCCGAGCGCGAACAGGCCGCCGAACAGCACCACGGATTCGATCTTCTTGTTCGAGTCCGACGGTAAGATCTCGATCAAGTACCAGAGCATGATCGGCGGGATGACCAGGCCGAGCACGGTCTGGAACAGCGCGATCAGCGCCGGCACGGTTTTCAAGCGCCGTTTAAAGAATGGGGTACCGAAGCTGACGATGCCGCCGCGGTGGGCGGAACGGCCAGCGCGCGTCAGCCCTTCCACCGTGACGTTGCCGCCGTGGCTGTGAGCGATGACGGCGTGCGGGCGGCCGGCGCGGTTGAGCTCGCGCAGCAGGCGCGCGAGGCCCTCCGAGCCTTTCAGGCGGTCATAGTCGGAATTCTTGCCGGACCAGTGCAGCGGCACGATCTCGGCGTTCGGTATGCCGCGCTCCGACAGGCGATGGATGAGATGCTGAGTGAAGTTGGAGCCGCGCTGCCACCAGCGCTCGCCGTCGTCGGCGGGGTCGGCGTCGTTGGTGCCGTGGACGGTAACGATCACGAGCTCAGCAGGTGTCTCGGCGTTCCGGCGCGCAAGGTCGGTCTCGGCTCTCTCCTGCATGCGAAGTCCCCCCCTGCGGCAGACACACTGCCGTGATCGCATCTCAGCGGGAAAGATCAGCAAAAGGGAACAAAAAAATGGGCGGCCGGAGCCGCCCATCGGAGATGTGAGCAAAATTGTCTGTCAGGTTTTGACGGCAAAGAGGTCGGCCTGCTCGGCGGGCGTGATCTCCTTGACGTGCCAGGGCAAGCCTTGCTTCGCGAGCTCGTCGAGGAACGGCTTCGAGGGGAACTGCTCGACGTTGAGCACACCTTTGCCGGTCCAGGCGCCTTTGAACATCTGTATCGCGCCGACAACCGGCGGCACGCCCGTGGTGTAGCTCACGGCCTGCGCGCCCGTCTCCTTGAAGCTCTCGGCGTGGTCGCAGACGTTGTAGATCAGCATCGTTTTGCGCTTGCCATCCTTGGTGCCGTCGACGATGACGCCGATCGACGTCTTGCCGGTGTAGTTCTCACCGAGCGACGACGGCGGCGGCAGCAGCTCCTTCAAGAACTCCATCGGGATCACCGGCGTGCCCTTGTACATGACCGGATCGATGCGGGTCATGCCGACACTCTGCAGCACGTCGAGGTGCTTGATGTAGTTCTCGGAGAACGTCATCCAGAAGCGGATCTGCTTCAGGCCCTTGATGTTGCGGACGAGGCTCTCCTCCTCCTCGTGATAGATGAGGTAGCTCTTGCGCGGGCCGACTTCCGGATAGTCGATCATGGTCGCGATCGACAGCGGATCGATGTCGATCCACTCGCCGTTCTTCCAGTACTTGCCGCGCTGCGTCACCTCGCGGAGGTTGATCTCCGGATTGAAGTTGGTGGCAAACGACTTGCCGTGGCTGCCGTCGTTGCAGTCGATGATGTCGATGGTGTCGATGGTGTCGAACAGATGCTCCTGCGCGTAGGCGCAGAAGATGTTCGAGACGCCCGGATCGAAGCCGCAGCCGAGCACGGCCAGGACGCCCTTGGCGGCGTACTTGTCATGGTATGGCCACTGCCACTCGTAGGTGAACTTGGCCTCGTCGCGCGGCTCGTAGTTGGCCGTGTCCATGTAGTGGACGCCCGTCTTAAGGCACGCGTCCATGATCGGCAGATCCTGGTACGGGAGCGCCATGTTGATGACGAGGTCGGGCTTGACCCTCTCGATCAACGCCACCGTCTCGTCGACGTTGTCGGCATCCACCTGCGAGATCTCGATCGGCGTTACGCAGCGCGCAGCGACCTTCTCGCAGCTTTCGAGGCGCCGCGACGCGAGGTGCACCTTCTTGAAAACATCGCGGTTCTTGGCGGCTTTCTGCGCCGTCACCGAACCTGCCGCACCTGCCCCGATGATGAGAACGCTGTCCAAGGCAAAGCTCCCTTAACGATGATTGGCGCGTCAGATGGTTCGACCGGACGCGATCACGGTCTGGGTTTTCATTGCGACCGATGATTCACGTTTCGGACTGATCGGGTCCAAAACGATCATAGCCGGAGGTTCGCTCTTGTGCGCTGTGCCGCACTTCGAGCAAGCGTGCGCAAATAGGGCACAAGCCCCCCGGAATCAACAGGTGTTCGGGGTTTCGGAGCCTTGCAAAGCAAGTTTTTTTGCGGGCCGAAGCGGCGCTTCGTCAAAAAAGCTTCATGCCGGGCGGCAACGGCAAGCCGCCCGTCACCTCGGCCATCTTCTCCTGCAGGCTTGCCTCGACTTTGGCCTTAGCGTCGGCGTTGGCGGCGACGATCAGATCCTCGACGATCTCGGCGTCCTCCGGTTTCAGGAGCGACGGGTCGATCTTGACGCCCTTCATGTCGCCCTTGCCGGTGAGCGTGACGGAGACAAGCCCGCCACCTGCGGAGCCCGTGACCTCGAGCGCGGCCAGCTCTTCCTGCAGGCGCTGCATGCGCTGCTGCATGTCCTTGACCTTGTTCATCATGCCCATGAGGTCTTTCATCGGTCCTCCTGCCGTTCGCGTTTCACGCCCGAAAGTAGAGCATTTTGATCCGGACTGCACCGCATCATCGCCGCACCGGTCCCGGATCGAAGCCAGCCGCGCGGAAGAGCTGCATCGAGGAGCGGAACTTCATCGCGTCGAGATCTCCGAAGATATCCTCCAAGGGCACGTCTCTTTGCGACTGCACCAGCCCGGTGCATTCGGCGAGGCGCGGGCCGAGCACGGGATGGGCGAGATAGGCGCGCGCCTCATCGAGCGAAGCGATCCCATAGCGCAGCGACATGGCGCTGCGACCGAGGCCCTTGGCCTGCGGGAAGATGAACCAGATCCAGTGGCTCGCCTTGCGGCCGGCGCGGAGCTCCTTCAGCACCGTCTCGTAGACGGGCGCCTGGGCATCGACGAAGCGCTGAAGATCGAAGGGGTCGTCCATGGCGATCGCTCGCTCTTTCTCCGACTGCTGCCGAATCGGATGACGAGATCGCCCATAAAAAAGGCCGGGGCACGGCCCCGGCCAAGCGCGTCCTAATGTGGGAGAAGGCGCGCGCGTCTACTTCTTCTTGTCGGTGATCTTGAAGTCGGTATCGACGGTGACGTCGTATTTGCCGTCGGCGCAATCGGCGCCCGCGATCGTATAGAAGCCACTGCCGGAATGGATCTCGCCCAGCTTGCACCCGTCCGCCGCGAGCGATTTGGTGATGCCGTTGACGGTGGCTTGCGAGAACTTGCCTTCAGAAGCGGCGAAGGCAGAGCCTGCCGCGAACACGAGGGCGGCGGTAAGTGTCAAACAACGCATGCGTTTTCTCCCTGTGAGCGACCCTGGCCGGCGCGACTCGGCTGGATCTAAAAAACGCTATAACATTGCTTTCATTGCCCCGGGAGATGCTGCAAGCCTCAGCGCCGAAAATCGGGAGGAGTTCCCGAGGGGGAGAGATTATGGGGATCAGCCGGTGGCGGAATCGTCGTCGCGCTCGCGCGGCTTCAGCGGCACGGGCGTGACCTCGGCATCCGGGAAGGCTTCGAGCACCGCCGCGACGGCCGGATGTCGCTTCAAAGCGGCGATCTCCTGGGCGGCGCGCTCGCGGCGCACTTCGCCGATAGGGCGCTCACCCGGCGTTTTGGAGAGCGCCACGATCCAGCGGCGCCCGGTCCATTTGTTGAGCTTCTCGCGCAAATCGTTGGCGAGATCCGGAGCGGCGCCCGGCAGCAAAAATAGGTCGATGGCGCCGGCCGCACCGTCGTAGCGCACGAGGCTCACCTGCTCCTCAAGCGCGATTTTGAGCTTCGCATCGCGCCGGTCGCCCACCAGCGCCACGACCTCGGCGAAGGTCGTCAGGGGGCGCAACGAGACGCCGGCGGCGGCTGCGGGGCGTACGTCGTCCTCGTCCGCGGCCTCGTCGTCCGAAGGGTCGGCCGTGAAGTCGAAATCAGCGGGGTTCTCGGATTGGAAACGCGCAGGCGCTTCATTGTCGGAGGCTGTCGCTTCGGCCGTTACGTCCGCGCCGGTGCGTTCCGGCGCTCTTTGTGCCGGTACCCCGTCGCGCCGCGTGGCCGGGGCGCCGCCGAGCATGCGAATGACCTCGTCCGGCGGCGGCAAATCGGCGGTGTGAGCGATGCGGATCAGCACCATCTCGGCGGCGGCGAGCGGATTTGGCGCCTTGCCGGCTTCCTCGAGGCCCTTCAGCAGCATCTGCCAGAGGCGAGCCAGCAACGGCATCGACAGGCGATCGCCCAGCGCGCTTGCGCGGCGTTTCTCGTCGAGCGCCAGGCCCTCGCCGGCGGCATCCGGGCCAACGGCTTTGACGCGCGCTGTGACGTGCACGGCCTCGGCCAGATCGGCAAGGATCTGCGTCGCATCGGCTCCATCGTGGTGCAGGGCATCCAGCGCGGCGAGCGCCTTGGCGATCTCGCCCGTCACCAGCAGCTCCAACAGGTCGAAGATGCGGCCGCGATCCGCGAGGCCCAGCAGGGCGCGCACGGACGCTGCCGTGACCGTGCCGCCGCCCGCTCCGCCGAATGACGTCGAGATCGCCTGGTCGAGAATGGAGAGCGCGTCGCGCACCGAACCCTCGGCGGCGCGTGCGATCAGCACCAGCGCATCGTCGTCGGCGGAAGCTCCTTCGTTCGCGACGATCGACTTCAGGTGCTCGGCCAAGCGCGGAACGTCGACGCGGCGCAGATCGAAGCGCTGGCAGCGCGACAGCACCGTCACCGGCACCTTGCGGACCTCGGTGGTCGCAAAGATGAACTTCACGTGGCCCGGCGGCTCCTCAAGCGTCTTCAGGAGCGCGTTGAACGCGCCCTTCGACAGCATGTGGACCTCGTCGATGATGAATACCTTGGTGCGCGCCGACAGCGGGCGGTAGCGGGCGCTCTCGATGATCTCGCGGATATTGTCAACGCCGGTATTCGAGGCGGCGTCCATCTCGATCACGTCAGGATGGCGGCTCTCCATGATCTCGATGCAATGGCGCCCCGGCGCCGGCATGTCGATCGTGGGCTGATTGATGGTGTCGGTCTCGTAGTTCAAGGCGCGGGCCAGGATGCGCGCGGTCGTCGTCTTGCCGACGCCGCGCACGCCGGTGAGCATGAAGCCGTGTGCGATGCGCCCCGACGCGAACGCGTTGCGCAGCGTCTGCACCATGGTTTCCTGACCGATCAGGTCGTCGAACGTCTGCGGACGATACTTGCGCGCCAGCACGACATAGGGCTTGGCCGGCGCATCGCCCGCACCACCGCCCGCCGTTACCGACACATCGCTCTCTGATTTCTTCTTGGCCATCCGCCCCGCCCGAACTGCTCAACGATGGGTGGCACCACTTCGGCCCGGAGGCCGGGAGCGCCTTGGCCGAGCCGAGCGTTCGGATGCGACCCGGCGGTCATGGCGAAGCCATGCCCCGGCATGGACCGCGCCGCCCCCGCGGAGCCCGCTGCGCGGGCGTGAGCGAGAATAAAGAGGCTGACGAACGACCCGTGCACCTGTCGTTAGGGCTGCTTCCTTCCGGACCTGACCCGGTTGGCGACGTACTCGTCCGCCGCCAGCCTCCGGGGCGAATATGGCGCCTCGCCGAGGGTGAAGCAAGGCTTGTGCGGACGCACCCTGCCGCGCCTCCACAGATGCTGGTGAAGGCGCAGAATTGCTGGCACAATCCCTTCACCTAGGGAGAGCCACCATGATCGACAACCTGTTCCTGCTTGCGGTCGCGGCCTTGGGCTGGGGCCTCTCGCTCGCCACCTACCGGATGTTCGCGCTACGCCAGTCCTGGCCCATGGGGGCGCTGCAGATCGATTTTCCCGTTCTACCCGCGCTGATCGGAGCGATTTCCGCCTTCGTCGCCATCCTCTTTGCCGCGATACGCGGCGCGGAAGCCGGCGGCGGCGTCATTTTGCTGTTCGGCATCCTGCTCGCGATCTTCTGGACCGGCTTCTTGCGCGTCGGATCGCAGGTCTCGCTGTTCCTTGCGCCGATCGCCACCGTGCTTCTGATCCTGGGCTGGCTTGCACAGCCTGGTGCGTGAGCGCACACGCCCGTTCGCATCATTCAAGCCTGACGCGTGGAATCGACTTTTCTGCGCACGCTCGTCGTTGCGCGTTCGCGAATTGACGTTCGTTCACGTGTGATGATGCTTGGCACCTTGTATACTTGCTTTCGCGCTGCAATAGACGTAGTTGAACGACATGACTCAAGCGGGGGAGTACATGGAGAGGTCGCGGACGATCAGGGCTTAGCGGCCCGGATCTTCTGCGTGCTGCTCCGAACCCCGCGGGTGTTCCGCTTTGGGGAGCCAGTATGGCCGTCCGCCGCCTCAGTCCCGACCAGCCGCGCGACTTCGCCTTCACGCCCGAGAACCTTGCTTGGGCGCGAGAGACAATCGCCAAATATCCGCAAGGCAAAGAGGCTTCCGCCATCATCCCGTTGCTCTGGCGCGCGCAAGAGCAATCGGGCGGATGGCTGCCGGAGCCGGCGCTCCGCTACGTGGCAGACATGCTCGGCGTCGCCTATATACGGGCGTACGAGGTGGCGACGTTCTACACGATGTTCCAGCTCTCGCCGGTCGGCAAAACAGCTCACGTGCAGGTGTGCGGCACGACGCCGTGCATGCTGCGGGGCGCGGAAGGTCTGATCGACGTCTGCAAGCGGCGCATCGCCGAGCACCCGCACGAGTTGTCCGAGGACGGAGCCTTCTCGTGGGAAGAGGTCGAATGCCTCGGCTGTTGTGCCAATGCGCCGGTGGTCCAGATCTGGAAGGATACCTATGAGGATCTGACGCCCGAAGCGCTCGACAAGATCCTGGCCGCCTTCGAGCGCGGCAACACTCCGAAGTCCGGTTCGCAGATCGGCCGCAAGACCTCGGCGCCGGAGGGCCCGCCGACGGCCCTGACCGATCCCACGCTCTACGATGGATCGACGATCGGCGCCTGGCGGGCGCGCTTTCCCGAACTTGCCGAGGGCGGTGGTACGCCTCACGACGAGAAACCCAAAGGGTGAGCCTTTATTATGCTGCTCGAGGACAAGGACCGCATCTTCCGTAACATCTACGGGTTCCACGACTCGGGGCTCAAGGGTGCAATGGCGCGCGGCGCCTGGGACGGTACCAAGTTCTTCATCGAAAAGGGGCACGACTGGATCATCTCCGAGGTGAAGACCTCGGGTCTTCGCGGGCGTGGCGGCGCGGGATTCCCAACGGGGCTCAAGTGGAGCTTCATGCCGAAGGCGGATGCGCGCCCCTCGTACCTCGTGATCAACGCGGACGAGAGCGAGCCGGGGTCCTGTAAGGACCGCGAGATCATGCGCAACGATCCGCATCTGTTGATCGAGGGCGCGCTGCTCGCCTCTTTCGCGATGCGCGCGCATACGAGCTACATCTACATCCGCGGCGAGTTCATCCGCGAGCGGGAGCGGCTGCAGCGCGCGATCGATGAAGCCTATGACGCCAAGCTCATCGGCAAGAACAACGTCCACGACTGGGATTTCGACCTCTATATCGCGCACGGCGCGGGCGCCTATATCTGCGGCGAGGAGACGGCGCTGCTCGAGAGCCTTGAGGGGCGCAAGGGCCAGCCGCGGCTCAAGCCGCCGTTTCCGGCCAATGTCGGCCTCTACGGTGCGCCGACGACGATCAACAACGTCGAGAGCATCGCCGTGGTGCCGGACATCCTGCGCCGCGGCGGGCATTGGTTCGCGGCGCTCGGGCTGCCGAACAACACGGGCACTAAGCTGTTCCAGATCTCGGGCCACGTAAACCGGCCCTGCGTCGTCGAGGAGGAGATGGGCATTCCGCTGCGCCAGCTCATCGATGAGCATTGCGGCGGCGTGCGCGGCGGCTGGGACAACCTGCTCGCGGTCATTCCGGGAGGATCATCGATGCCGCTGATCCCGGCGCATCTCTGCCAAGACCTGGCGATGGATTTCGACAGCCTGACGAAACTCAAGTCGGGTCTCGGCACGGCAGCGGTCATCGTACTCGACAAGTCGGCGGACGTGGTCAAGGCGATCACGCGCATTGCCTATTTCTACAAGCACGAGAGCTGCGGACAGTGCACGCCCTGCCGCGAGGGCACGGGCTGGATGTGGCGCGTGCTCGAGCGCATGTCGCGCGGCGAAGCGGAAAAGAGCGAGATCGACAAGCTGTTCGATGTCTCGAAGCAGATCGAGGGTCACACGATCTGTGCGCTCGGCGACGCGGCTGCGTGGCCTGTGCAGGGGCTGATCCGTCATTTCCGTCCGGAGATCGAGGCGCGCATCGACGCCTATCACGCGGCGCACAGACAGGCGGCGGAGTAAGCTCGAACCATGCCGAAACAGCTCATCATCGACGGCCAACTGATCGAGGTCGAGGACGGAATCACGCTTCTTCAGGCGTGCGAGCAAGCCGGCGCCGAGATCCCGCGCTTCTGCTATCATGAGCGCCTGTCGATCGCCGGCAACTGCCGCATGTGTCTCGTCGAGGTGCAGGGCAGCCCGAAGCCGATCGCGTCGTGCGCCATGGGCGTCAACGACCTGCCGCCGAACAAGGACAACTCGCCCAAGGTCATCTCCACGCAGAGCGCCACCGTGAAGAAGGCGCGCGAAGGCGTGATGGAGTTCCTGCTGATCAACCATCCGCTCGATTGTCCCATCTGCGACCAGGGCGGCGAGTGCGATCTGCAGGACCAGGCCATCGCTTACGGCTCGGGCGGCTCGCGCTTCGTCGAGAACAAGCGCGCCGTCGAGGAGAAGTATCTCGGACCGCTGATCAAGACCTCCATGAACAGGTGCATCCATTGCACCCGCTGCGTACGCTTCATGACGGAAGTCGCGGGTGTCGAGGAACTCGGCGCCATCGGACGCGGCGAGGACATGGAGATCACCACGTATCTCGAGCGCGGCATTCTCTCCGAGATGAGCGCCAACGTGAACGATCTCTGCCCCGTGGGGGCGCTGACGCACCGGCCATGGGCGCACAACGCGCGGCCGTGGGAAATGCGCAAGACCGAGAGCATCGACGTCATGGACGCGGTCGGCTCGGCGATCCGCATCGACACGCGCGGCCGTGAGGTCATGCGCATCCTGCCGCGCAACAACGACGCCGTGAACGAGGAGTGGATTTCGGATAAGACGCGTCACGTGGCCGACGGCCTCAGAACTCAGCGGCTCGACCAGCCGTATATTCGCAAGAACGGGCGGCTCGAGCCGGCGACGTGGCCGGAAGCGCTCGATGTAGTCGCAGAGAAGCTCAAGGCCGCCCTCCCGGAGCGGATCGCTGCCATCGCCGGGCCGCTCGCGGGCGCCGAAGAGATGTATGCGCTCAAGGATCTGTTCCACAAGCTCGGCTCGACCAATGTCGACTGCCGCGAGGATGGAGCGAAGCTCGATCCGGCGCTCGGCCGCGCGAGCTATGTGTTCAACACGACCATCGAGAGTATCGAGCGCGCCGGCGCGATCCTTCTGATCGGCACCAACCCGCGGCTCGAGGCGGCGGTGCTCAACGCGCGCATCCGCAAGCGCTGGCGCCAGGGTGGGCTCGCGGTCGGTCTCATCGGCGAGCCGGCCAATCTTGCCTATCCTTACGAGTATCTCGGTGCCGGCGGCCAGACGCTCGCCGAGGTCGCGGACGGCACGCATTCGTTCGCCAAGGTGCTCAACGAGTCCAAGGCGCCACTGATCATCGTCGGCGCGGGCGCGATCGCGCGGGCTGACGGACGCGCCGTGCTGACGGCTGCGGCGCGCATCGCAAGCGCCGCGACGGCCGGCAAGGATGCCGACTGGCGCGCCTTCAACGTGCTGCATACGGCGGCTTCGCGCGTCGCGGGCCTCGACCTCGGCTTCGTGCCCGAAAGGCCGGCTTCGACGGATGTTGCGAGCTTCGTCGCGGCGGCCGAAAAGGGCGATCTGGATCTCCTCTTCCTGCTCGGGGCGGACGATATCGATATGAACCGGCTCGGCTCGACGTTCGTCGTCTACCAGGGCAGCCACGGTGATGCCGGCGCACACCGGGCCGACGTGATCTTCCCGGCTGCGGCGTACGCAGAAAAGAGCGCCACCTACGTCAATACCGAGGGCCGCGCACAGATGACGGCGCGGGCCGCCTTCCCGCCCGGCGACGCTCGCGAGGACTGGACCATCATCCGGGCGCTATCGCCGCTCGTCGGGCACACGCTGCCGTATGATTCAATCAATGTGCTGCGCGCTGCCATGTACAGCCATGCGCCGGCGCTCGCCGCGCTCGATCGGGTGACGCCGGCTCCGGGCGACGTCATCGCCGCGCTGGCCAGCGGCAAGGGCACCGTCAAGGATGAGCCGTTCCGCAGCGCCGTCCGAGACTTCTACCTGACGAACCCGATTGCGCGTGCCTCCGCCGTCATGGCCGAGATGAGCGCGCTCAAGAAGGCCGCCGGCAAACAGGCCGGCTTGGCCGCGGCCGAATAGGAGCCCACGCCCCCGATGTCGAGCGAGACCCTTACGTTGCTCTGGGAGTATGGGCTGTGGCTGGCCATCACGGTCGGGCTATCGCTGCTTCTGCTCGTCGGGCTGCTGATCGCGATCGCCTTCCTCCTGCTCATGGACCGCAAGGTGTGGGCGGCCGTACAGATGCGCCGCGGCCCCAACGTCGTGGGGCCATTCGGGCTCTTGCAGTCGTTCGCGGATCTTCTGAAGTTCGTCTTCAAGGAGCCGATCATTCCGGCAGGTTCCGACAAGGGCTTGTTTCTTCTGGCGCCGCTGGTGATGGCTACGTGCGCGCTCGCCGCTTGGGCCGTGATCCCGATTGCGCAGAATAGCTGGGGCACTTGGGTCATCGCCGATCTCAACGTCGGCGTACTCTATCTGCTGGCGATCAGCTCGCTCGGCGTCTACGGCATCATCATAGGCGGCTGGGCCTCGAATTCGAAATATCCGTTCATGTCCAGCCTGCGCTCGGCGGCGCAGATGATCTCGTACGAAGTCTCGCTCGGCTTCGTCGTCATCACGGTGCTGCTGCTCGTCGGCTCGCTTAATCTCGGCACCATCGTCACCGCGCAGACGACTGGGCTCGGCACCTGGGCCGGCTTGCCCGCTTCCGCGCTCGACTGGCACTGGGTGCCGCTATTCCCCATGTTCGTCATGTTCTTCATCTCGGCGCTCGCCGAGACGAACAGGCCGCCGTTCGATCTCGTCGAAGCCGAGAGCGAGCTCGTCGCGGGCTTCATGGTCGAATATTCGTCGACGCCGTACCTGCTCTTCATGCTCGGTGAGTACGTGGCCATCGTCACCATGTGCGCGCTGTCGGCGATCCTGTTCATGGGCGGCTGGCTGCCGCCGCTCGATATCTGGCCGTTGAACGCAGTTCCAGGGATCTTCTGGTTCGCGGCCAAGGTTGTGTTCATGTTCTTCCTGTTCGCGATGGCCAAGGCCATGGTGCCGCGCTATCGCTACGACCAGCTCATGCGGCTGGGATGGAAGGTGTTTCTGCCGCTGTCGCTGGTGATGGTGATTGCCGTTGCCAGCGTGCTGCAGATGCTCAAACCGGCATAGGAGCAGGCCATGCGGGTGGCCCAAGGTCTGAAATCGCTGTTTCTTGCGGAGTTCGTCTCGGCGTTCTTCCTCACCATGCGCTATTTCTTCGCGCCCAAGAAGACGCTGAACTATCCGTTCGAGAAGGGCCCGCTGTCGCCACGCTTTCGCGGTGAGCATGCGCTGCGCCGTTATCCGAACGGCGAGGAGCGCTGCATCGCCTGCAAGCTCTGCGAGGCCATCTGTCCGGCGCAGGCCATCACCATCGAAGCAGGCCCGCGCCGCAACGACGGCACGCGGCGCACGACGCGTTATGACATCGACATGGTGAAGTGCATCTACTGCGGGCTGTGCCAGGAGGCATGCCCGGTGGATGCCATCGTGGAAGGCCCGAACTTCGAATTTGCGACCGAGACACGCGAGGAGCTCTACTACAACAAGGAGCGCCTGCTTTCGAACGGCGACCGTTGGGAACGCGAGATCGCGAAGAACCTCGCGTCCGACGCGCCGTACCGGTAGGGAATTTCCTCTTCCCGTCGGATTCGACAGGGAGAGGGTCGAGGTGAGGGGCAGCGACAGGCCGTGCGCCGATTTCTGCCCCTCACCTTAGCCTTCACTCCGCAAGCGGGGCGAAGGACTGAGGAGGGGAAATGGCACTGACGGCGGTTTTCTTCTATCTGTTCGCGACCCTGGCGCTCGCCGCCGGGGCGATGGTGATCGTCGCCAAAAACCCGGTTCACGCCGTGCTGTTCCTGATCCTCACCTTCTTCAACGCGGCAGGTCTCTTCATTCTGCTCGGCGCCGAATTTCTCGCCATGCTGCTCGTCATCGTCTACGTCGGCGCGGTAGCGGTGCTGTTCCTGTTCGTGGTCATGATGCTCGACGTCGATTTCGCCGAGCTGCGCGCAGGCTTCATCAAGAATGCGCCGGTCGGCCTCCTGGTCGGCGGCGTCGTGCTCGCCGAGCTGGTGGCGCTGTTCCTGGCCCGCGGCGTGGCGCCGTCGGCGCCTGGCACCGCCGCTACGCCGATGCCGCAGGGCGTCACCAACACGGAAGCGCTCGGGCAGGTTCTCTATACGAAATACGTCTACTTCTTCCAGGGGGCGGGCCTCGTGCTTCTGGTGGCGATGATCGGCGCCATCGTGCTGACGCTCCGGCATAAGCCAGGCGTCAAGCGCCAGTCGATATCGGAGCAGGTCGCGCGCGGGCCGGCAACGGCCGTCGAGATGGTAAAAGTCGCGCCGGGCGGCAGCGCCATTCCGGACGCGCCTACAAATACGCCCGAACGGCAGCGCGTTTAAGAGGACGGGGGCACCATGGAGATCGGGCTCGGACACTACCTGACGGTCGCGGCGTGCCTGTTCACGCTTGGCATGTTCGGCATCTTCCTCAACCGGAAGAACGTCATCATCATCCTGATGTCGGTCGAGCTGATGCTGCTCGCCGTCAACATAAACCTCGTCGCCTTCTCGCATTTTCACGCCGATCTCGTGGGGCAGGTGTTCGCCCTGTTCGTGCTCACGGTCGCGGCCGCCGAGTCAGCGATCGGGCTTGCGATCATCGTCGTCTACTTCCGCAACCGCGGCTCGATCGCGGTTGAGGATATCAACATGATGAAGGGATGAGCGGGATGGCTGAGCGCGTTGAAGAACTAGAGCGCTTCCCCCTCCCCCTTGTGGGGAGGGCCGGGGTGGGGGGAATACCTTCCGCCGCCGATGTCATGTGCTCCCCCCCTCCTAACCTCCCCCACCAGGGGGGAGGGAAAGTTCCGTCATGATCTACTCCCTCATCGTTTTCCTACCGCTCGTCGGCGCGCTGATCGCTGGCCTGTTCGGCCGCATCATCGGGCCACGCCCGTCCGAGATCGTCACGACGTCGCTCTTGATGACGGCGGCGCTGCTGTCGTGGGTCGTATTCGTGCAAGTCGGCTTCTCCGGCGAGACGGCGCGCGTGCCGATCCTGCGCTGGATCACATCCGGCGAGCTCGACACGGCGTGGGCGCTGCGCATCGATACGCTGACGGCCGTGATGCTGGTCGTGGTGACCACCGTGTCCGCGCTCGTGCACCTTTACTCCATCGGCTACATGCACGAGGACGACAGCCGGCCGCGCTTCTTTGCCTATCTGTCGCTCTTCACCTTCGCCATGCTGGCGCTCGTCACCAGCGACAACCTGGTGCAGATGTTCTTCGGCTGGGAGGGCGTGGGCCTCGCCTCCTATCTGCTGATCGGCTTCTGGTACAAGAAGCCCGAGGCCAATGCGGCCGCCATCAAGGCCTTCGTCGTCAACCGCGTCGGCGATTTCGGGTTCTCGCTCGGTATCTTCGCGCTGTTCTTAATGACGGACTCGATCAACCTCGATGCCGTCTTCACGGCTGCACCGGATCTCGTCGGCAAGACGATCTCGTTCCTCGGCTACGAGGTCGATGCACTGACGCTGATCGCGCTTTTGCTCTTCATGGGCGCCATGGGCAAGTCGGCGCAGTTCCTGCTGCACACCTGGCTGCCCGACGCCATGGAAGGCCCGACCCCGGTCTCGGCGCTGATCCATGCCGCGACGATGGTCACGGCCGGCGTGTTCATGGTGGCGCGTATGTCGCCCGTCTTCGAGCTGGCCCCGACGGCGCTCGAGGTCGTGGTCGTCATCGGCACCATCACGGCGTTCTTCGCGGCGACCGTCGGCCTCGTGCAGAACGACATCAAGCGTGTCATCGCCTACTCGACGTGCTCGCAGCTCGGCTACATGTTCGTCGCTTGCGGCGTGGGCGCCTACTCCGTCGGCATCTTCCACCTGTTCACGCACGCCTTCTTCAAGGCGCTTCTGTTCCTCGGTGCGGGCTCAGTGATTCATGGCATGCACCACGAGCAGGACATGCGCCGCATGGGTGGGCTTGCGAAGAAGATGCCGATCACCTGGGCCATGATGCTGATCGGCACGCTGGCGCTGACGGGCGTCGGCATTCCGCACCTCGCCGGCTTCGCGGGCTTCCATTCCAAGGACGCAATCATCGAGGCCGCCTACGCCGCCCACACGCCGAACAACTTCGCGTTCTGGGGGCTCGTGATCGCCGCCTTCATGACCTCGTTCTACTCGTGGCGCCTCATGTTTCTGACGTTCCACGGCCAAACGCGCGCCGACCATCATACCTACGACCATGCCCACGAAAGCCCGCAGGTCATGCTGATCCCGCTGTTCGCGCTGGCGGCAGGCGCCGTGCTCGCGGGCATCACCTTCTCCTACTTCTTCATCGGCGGAGGCTACGCGGACTTCTGGCGCACGGCGCTTTACGAGGCGCCGGGCAAGGACATCCGCCATCACATGCACGAGGTGCCGGAGTGGGTGCTTTGGGCGCCGACGCTGGCCATGGTTTCTGGCCTGGGCCTCGCCGTCGTCTACTACGTGCTCGCGCCGTGGCTGCCGGCAGTCACCGCTCGTGTCTTCCGGCCGATCTACCTGTTCTTCCTGAACAAGTGGTACTTCGACGAGCTCTATGACCGCATCTTCGTGCGGCCGGCCTTCGCCATCGGTCGCTTCCTCTGGAAGGGCGTGGACGGCTCCGTGATCGATGGCACCATCGACGGCACGGCCAAGGGCGTGCTGTGGAGCACGGGTCGCATCATCAAGCTGCAGACCGGCTATGTGTACCACTACGCCTTCGCCATGCTGATCGGCGTTGCAGCACTACTCACCTACTTCATTGTGGCAGGCGGCGGGGGCGCGCCATGAACATCCAAGACGCGCCGATCCTGTCGCTGGTAACGTTCCTGCCGCTGGCGGGCGCGCTGTTTATCGCGCTGCTTCCGCGCGAGGCTGGCCAGAATATCCGCTATACGGCGCTGTGGACGACGCTGATCACGTTCGTCATCTCGCTTTTGATCTGGTTCAACTTCGATCCCACGACGGCGAATTTCCAGTTCGTCGAAGAGCACAACTGGCTCGGGCCCATCAAGTACAAGATGGGCGTCGACGGCATCTCGATGCTGTTCGTGATCCTGACCACGTTCCTGATGCCGCTTTGCATCCTCGCCTCCTGGGAAGCGATCGAGGATCGCGTCAAGGAGTACATGATCGCGTTCCTCGTGCTCGAGACGCTGATGATCGGCGTTTTCTGCGCGCTGGATCTGGTGCTCTTCTATCTGTTCTTCGAGGGCGGCCTCATCCCGATGTTCCTCATCATCGGCGTCTGGGGCGGACCGCGGCGCGTCTACGCGAGCTTCAAGTTCTTCCTCTACACGTTCCTCGGTTCGGTGCTGATGCTGCTTGCCATGATGGCCATGTACTGGCAGGCGGGCACCACCGACATCCCGACGCTGATGACGACCAAGTTCCCGAGCGACATGCAGTTCTGGCTGTGGCTTGCGTTCTTCGCCTCGTTCGCGGTCAAGATGCCGATGTGGCCTGTGCACACGTGGCTGCCGGATGCGCACGTCGAGGCGCCGACGGCCGGCTCGGTCATTCTTGCCGGCATCCTGCTCAAGATGGGCGGCTACGGCTTCCTGCGTTTCTCGCTGCCGATGTTCCCGGAGGCGAGCGCTAGCTTGGCGCCGCTCGTGTTCGCGCTGTCGGTCGTAGCTATCGTCGCGACGTCGCTGATCGCGCTCGTGCAGGAGGACATGAAAAAGCTCATCGCCTATTCGTCGGTCGCCCACATGGGCTTCGTGACCATGGGCATCTTCACCTTCACGCAGCAGGGTATCGACGGCGCGATCTTCCAGATGCTGTCGCACGGGCTGATCTCGTCGGCGCTGTTCCTCTGCGTCGGCGTCGTTTACGACCGGTTGCACACGCGCGAGATCAAGGCCTACGGCGGGATCGTCGAACGGATGCCAATTTACGCCGCGATCTTCATGGTGTTCACCATGGGCAACGTGGGCCTGCCGGGCACGTCGGGCTTCGTCGGCGAGTTCCTGACGCTGCTCGCCTCGTTCAAGGTCAACACCTACGTCGCGTTCTTCGCAACCAGCGGCGTTATCCTCTCGGCCGCCTACGCGCTCTATCTCTACCGGCGCGTCGTGTTCGGCTCGCTTGAGAAACCGTCGCTCAAGAGCATCACAGACGTCAGCCCGCGTGAGATCGCGATCCTGGTGCCGCTCGTGCTCCTCACCATCCTGTTCGGCTTCTATCCAGCCCCCATTCTCGACGTGACGGCCGTGTCGGTTAAAGCGCTGGTCAGCTCGCTCGAAGCGGCGAGCCAGACCGCCGCCGTTGCGCAGTAAAGGATCCGGTTCATGTTCGACGCCGCGAACGCCATCGTTGCTCTTCCCGAAATCGTCCTCGCGCTCGGCGCTATCGCCATCCTGATGATCGGTGCCTTCGGCGGCGAGGAGATCGAGCGCAAGGAGACGATCGGCTGGCTCTCCATCCTGGCCCTGGCCGTGACCGCGTTTCTCGTCGTTTCTCAATCCGGCACCGAGCGTGCGTTCAACGGTGCCCTCGTCTCGGATGCCTTCGCCCGCTTCGTGAAGCTTTTGGTGCTCGCGGGCTCGGCTGTCTCGATCCTATTGTCGTTCGACTACTTCCGCCGGGCGCACGCGTCACGTTTCGAGATCCCAGTGCTGATCCTGCTGGCGACCCTCGGCATGATGATGATGATCTCGGCCGGAGATCTGTTGGCCCTCTATCTTGGCCTCGAGTTGCAGAGCCTTGCGCTCTATGTGCTCGCCGCCATTCGACGCGACGACGTGCGCTCCAGCGAGGCGGGGCTCAAGTATTTCGTGCTGGGCGCGCTGTCGTCCGGCATGCTTCTATACGGTGCTTCCCTGCTTTACGGCTTCGCCGGTACGATCTCGTTCGAGGGGTTGGCGACGGCTGCCTCCGCGCCCGGGGCTGCGACCAACCTCGGCCTCATCGCCGGCCTCGTGTTCCTGCTCGTCGGCCTCGCGTTCAAGATCTCGGCGGTGCCGTTCCACATGTGGACGCCGGACGTCTACGAGGGTGCGCCAACGCCGATTACGGCCTTCTTCGCCGCCGCGCCCAAGCTTGCCGCGCTGGCGTTGGTCGCGCGCGTGCTGTTCGACGGCTTCGGCGGGCTCTTCGTGCAGTGGCAGAAGATCGTGATCTTCCTCTCGATCGCCTCGATGCTGCTCGGCGCTTTCGCGGCCATCGGGCAGACCAACATCAAGCGGCTGATGGCCTATTCGTCGATAGGCCACGTTGGATATGCGCTCGTCGGCTTGGCGGCAGGCGGCGCGGGAGGTGTCGAGGCGCTCCTGATCTATCTCGCCATCTACCTCGTCACGACGCTCGGCGCGTTCGCCTGCATCCTCGCCATGCGCCGCGATGAGGGCCCTGTGGAGGACATCTACGAGCTTGCGGGCCTCGCGCAGACGAACCTGCCGATGGCCTTCATCCTCGCCATGCTGTTTTTCTCGCTGGCTGGCGTGCCGCCGCTCGCCGGCTTCTTCGCCAAATTCTACGTGTTCGCAGCGGCTGTAAAAGCCGAGCTTTACGGGCTCGCCATCCTCGGCGTGCTGACCAGCGTTGTCGGCGCATTCTACTATCTGCGCATCGTCAAGGTGATGTTCTTCGACGAGGCGAAGCCCGGCTTCAGCCCGGCGGCGCCTTACGTGCGTTTCGTGATGATCGCGGCCGGACTGTTCGTCGTGCTTTACGCCGTCTATCCGTCACCGCTGATCGATGCTGCTGCAGCGGCTGCGGAATCGCTCAAGCTCTAGGGCGGGCTATTCGAATTTCAATCCGAGATCGTTTCCGCGCCGCCAGACGACCTTGCAAACGGTGTTGATTTTTTCCATCGCGGAAACAAGCGTCACGCGGGTGGGAACGTCGCAAGGAACAACCAAGCGGACTCGCGCGCCCGTCGGAGAGGCGTCGCGCAGTAGCACCGCGAACTCCTTTCCGTCGGTTCGCAGGAGGCCGGCGTTGTTGGTTCGGCGTCGTTTGGCTTCCCGTGCGTCTCCGCTCGCCATGGGATATTCCGGTGTGCTAACATTCAAGAATAATTGATGTAATTCTTATGCTGTATGTCCTAATGGCAGCTTATCGCACCGCAAAAAAGATCGGCAGCCTATGCCGCGCACTGACTAACGGGCTGACCTAGCTTGATGACCCTCGATCGCGTTGTTGCCCTCTCTGCCGTGGATTCCACCAACGCCGAAGCCGCGCGACGTGCGCAGGCGGGTGAGCGCGGACCGCTTTGGATCCTGGCGGAGGTGCAGACGGCTGGCCGGGGCCGCAGTGGTCGTGGCTGGTCCTCGGAGCCCGGAAATCTCCACGCGAGCCTGCTCGTCACCCTAGCCCTGCCCCAACCCAAAGCCTATCAGCTGGCCCTGGTGACGGGCGTCGCCGTCTTCGACGCCTTGCAGGCGATCATGAGCCCCGTTCCTCCGGAGCTGCGGCTCAAATGGCCGAACGACATCCTGATCGGCGGCGAGAAGACGGGCGGCATCCTCATCGAAAGCAGCACAAACGCCGCAGGCCTCGCCGCGGTCATCGGCATCGGCGTTAATATCGCCTCGCACCCCGCGGGGCTGGATCGCCCCGCCACGCACCTTGCAGCGCACGGCGCGCACCTCGAGCCGCGGGAGCTCCTCAATTCCATTTCCGGCACACTCGCCGCCTGGCTCGCCGTCTGGGACGAGGGACGTGGCTTTGCCGCGGTCAGGGAGGCTTGGCTAACGCGCGCCCATCCTTTAGGGGAACGCATGGGCATCAATACCGGCACTGAGCACGTCGTCGGCACCTTCCAGGGTCTCGATCCGGACGGGTCCCTTCTCATCGCGGTGGACGGCTCAGTCCGCCGGTTCACCTTTGGAGACGTATCGCTTCAGCGCTGAGGCACGGTCGCGGTTAACAACAAAAGGAAACGAAACGGCGCATGCCTGAGCAACAGACGCAACGTGGCCGCTCCCGCGAGCAGGACGAACTGGTGTTCCTGGCCCTCGGCGGCCTCGGCGAGATCGGCATGAATGCCTACCTTTATGGTCTCGGCCCCCCCGACGCGCGCAAATGGCTGATGGTCGACCTCGGCATCACGTTTCCCGAGGGCGAGGACGACCCGGGCGTCGACGTCATTTTCCCCGATTTGCGCTTCATCGAGGAAGAGCGCAACGCGCTCGCGGGTCTCGTCATCACGCACGCGCACGAGGACCACATCGGCGCCGTCGTCGAGATGTGGCCGCGGCTCGGCGTGCCGGTCTACGCCACGCCCTTCACTGCGGGCATGCTCAAAGCCAAGCTCGCTGAATTCGGCAACCGGCTCGCTATCCCGATCCACGAAGTGCCGCTCAATGGGCGTTTCAGCGTCGGTCCGTTCGACGTCGAGCTGATCGAGATGGCGCACTCGATCCCGGAGAGCAGCGCGCTCGCCATCCGCACGTCGCTTGGAACCGTGCTGCATACGAGCGACTGGAAGCTCGATGCCACGCCTGTGATCGGCTCTGCGCCCGATACGGGCCGCCTTGCCGCGCTCGGAGAGGAGGGCGTGCTTGCCGTCATCGGCGATTCCACGAACGCCATGCGCGACGGGCGCTCGCCGTCCGAGCGTGACGTCGCGAAATCGCTGGCTGAGATCATCCGTAATGCGCCGCACCGCGTTGCCGTGACCACGTTCGCATCCAACGTCGGGCGCATCAAAGCCGTGGCGGATGCGGCCCGGGCTGCAGGGCGCGAGCTGGTGATCGCGGGGCGTGCCCTGCATCGCGCCATCGAGGTCGCGGTGGACACCGGCTATCTGCCGCAAGGGTTCCGCTACGTGGATCAGCAGCAGTTTAAGGAGCTCAAGCGTTCGCACATCGTGTGCCTCTGCACGGGCAGCCAGGGCGAGCCGCGGGCGGCCATGGCGCGCATCGCTGAGAACGAGCATCCGGACGTCTCCCTCGACAAGGGCGATCTCGCGATCTTCTCGTCACGCACGATCCCAGGGAATGAAAAGGCCGTCGGGTGGATTCAGAACGCGCTGGCGCGGATGGGTGTTGAGATCCTGACAGACAGCGACGCGCTCGTGCACGTAACGGGACACCCCCGTCGTGAGGAGCTGCGCGAGCTCTATGCCTGGACGCGGCCCAAGATTCTCGTGCCCATGCATGGCGAGGTACGGCACCTCAAGGCGCATGCCGAGCTCGCGCGTGCGTGCGGAGTGCCCGAGGTGCAGGTGGCCTACAATGGCGAGGTCGTGCGGCTGGCGCCGGGACCGGCGCGCATCGTCGACGATGCACCCGTCGGGCGGCTGTTCCGCGACGGGCGGCTGATTGTTCCAGCGGGAGACGGGCCTGTGCGCGAGCGGCGCAAGCTGGCCGCCGTCGGGATCATCGTGGTGGCGCTGGCGCTCACGCGACGCGGCGAGCTCGTGAGCGATCCCCAAGTGGCTCTCGATGGCGTGCCGGGCGAGGACGGGGACGGCGAGCCGATGGACGAGATTGCGCTCACCGCGGTCGAGGGGACGCTGCGCAGCATTCCCCGCGAGCGCCGCCGGGACATCGAGATGGTTGCCGAGGCCGTGCGCCGGAGCGTCCGCGGGGCCGTGGCGGCGGCCTGGGGCAAGAAGCCCATTGTCAAGGTGCTCTTGAGCGTGGTCGAAGGAAAAGGCTGAGCACTCTCAGCCCGTGGCGTTTACTCGAATGAGGATGAATATGATCGGACGCTTGAATCACGTGGCCATTGCCGTCAGGGACTTGTCTGCCGCAACTGCCACGTACCGGGACGCGCTCGGCGCCGTCGTTTCAGACCCGCTGCCGCAGCCGGAGCATGGCGTCACCGTCGTATTTATCACGCTGCCCAACACCAAGATCGAGCTGCTCGAGCCCCTGGGCGAAGGCTCGCCGATTGCAAAGTTCTTGGAGAAGAATCCGGACGGCGGCATCCATCACGTCTGCTACGAGGTGGACGACATTCTCGCTGCGCGCGACCAGCTCAAGGAGCAAGGCGCCCGGGTGCTTGGCGACGGCACACCCAAGATCGGTGCCCACGGCAAGGCTGTGCTGTTCCTGCATCCCAAGGACTTCTGTGGCACGTTGACGGAGCTTGAGCAGGCCTGACAAGGAAAGAAGCCAGAGCATGAGCCTTTCACTCGGTATCGCGCTTTACATCATGATCTGGTGGATGACGCTGTTCGCCGTGCTGCCGTTCGGCGTCAAGACGCAGGGGGAGGCCGGCGAGATCGTCGAGGGCACGCCTGAGAGCGCACCGGTCAAGCCGCGCCTGCTGCGCGTCGTGATCATCAACACGATCGTTGCTACGTTGGCGTTTCTCTTCGTGTGGACGGCACTCGAGCGGGATTGGCTCGGGCTTTACATTCCGCCCGAGAACAGCCCTCCGGCCGCCGTGACGCGGTAAAGAATGCGATAGGGTCACTCGCTGGCGAGGTAGAGAAGCTCCTCGGCAAGCGTCTCGAGCCCTTCCACGACATCCGTGTTGACGAGCAGCGTCACCGACGTCCATGCGGGGGCGCCTGCCTTCGCCGAGGCGGCCGAGATAAGGCTGTAGGACGTGTAGCCCGGCACATGCCCGGAATGAGTGTAGATCTCCGCCTTCCGCCTGTGCTCTACGAACCAGCCCATGCCGTAGTAGAGATCGGGCGTCACGCGCGCGCCGTCCGAGACCATCAGCGCGACCAAGTCGGACGGCAGCACGCGCCCGTTCATCAGTGCCGCGTTCCAGGCATAGATGTCCGTTGCCGAGCTCGCGATGTCGGCGCTGCCCTTGAGCCAATCCGGCTGGTCGAAGACCGGCTTCCTGCGATAGATCGCGGGCGCCACGACGGTGTTCGGCATGTAATCGCCGACGAAGCCCGTTTCCCGCAGCCCAGCGCGTGCAAACAGCGTTCGCCGCAAGCGGTCACGGTGCGCGCGCGGCGCCTGCTCGCCCGGGGCCACTGCTTCCTCGATCGCCTCCGCCAGCAGGAAGTAGCTCGTATTCGAGTACTCGAACGTATTCGGCCAGCCGGACGGCTTCAGCTTCTTCAACTCCGATAACAGCTCAGGCGCGGCGATGCGGCCCCACGGATCGGTCGCTGACGGCGGCAGGCGCGTGAAGTTGGGGAGGTTGGACGTCATGGTCAGAAGCGTGCGCAGTGTGACCGGTTGCTTGCCCGTCTCGGCGTCGCTGCGCGGCCAATGCTCGACGCCCTCGAAGATCTGAGCCAATGCAAGATCGAGCGTAAGCGGCGTGCCATCGCGGAGACGGGCTTTGCGGCCAATCAGATCCAACACGGCCGCCGCCGTGAATTGTTTGGCGAGAGAGCCCACATGATAGACCGTGTGCTCCGTCACAGGCACGCCCGGCGCGCAGTCACCGTAGCCCTTTGCCAGAAGCAGTGTGCGCTCGTTGCCGATAGCGAGCGAGAGGGCGGCCTTCGGCGCGCCGGGGAGCAGCGCAGGCGACGCGTCGACGCGCGATAGAAAGCGCGCAACCAACGCGTCGGCCGCCGCGCGCTTCTCGGCGGTGAGCGATGACGCGTCGGCAGGGGCTATAGCCAAAAACGAAGCGAGCAAGACCCGCGCGCTTCTGCCGAGGTCGCGGTTGCAACCCCGTCTCAAAGCGGAGAAGAAGGTCCTAATCCGCCACATGGCATTGGCGCCGCTATCGCGTTCCGAGCACTGATACGG